>PLRZ01000664.1 GCA_003164075.1 Bryobacterales bacterium
CGATTCCAGCTTCCGATAACGGATATTATGTAAACTTTAACAATTCTCTCCGAAAGGTGCGGGGAATTCGGCGGAGGAAGCCGTGGGCTTGCGGGGTTAGAATGCAGTCCGCAACCCAACAAATGCACGGGCGCTTGACCTCTATACGCGAGTCGCGTACAGTGGAACGGCGGGCGGCTTCAAACTCGCAATCGAATGGGACACAACGAAAGCACAGGCGAACCTCATCAAGCACGGCGTTTCGTTCATCCTGGCTTCGACCGTCGTGCGTGATCCCCCTTTCGGTGACGACGTTCGATGACGTGCACAGCGAAACCGAGGAACGGTGGATTACCGTCGGCCGCGCCGTCACCGGCGAGTGCCTGGTGGTGGTCCACACGTGGGTAGAAATCGACGCGAGCGCCGCGAAGGCTCGCATCATCTCGGCGCGGGAAGCCGATAACTCCGAGCGGCTGGCATATGAGGAAGGGCTATGAGCGACGATCCACTCGACAATTCGATTGACTTCTCAAAAGGCGTGCGCGGCAAGTTTTACCGTCCGGGCATGGAACTCCACATTCCGGTTTACCTGGACAGCGGGGTAATGGACAGACTCACGGAAATCGCCCATCGCAAAGGAGTCCCGTTGGACGCCCTGGTTAGCGACCTGTTGCGAAGGGAACTCGCGATAGCGGAGCAGCTTCAATGACGGTTTCAAAGGGTGCGGTTGACGTGCGCAAAGTGCGGGAAAAACTCAACCTCAGCCAGAACGAATTCGCGGCCAGGTTTGGGTTCTCACCCGCCTGCATACGCAACTGGGAGCAGGGGCGCAATCGCCCGGCTGGGGCCGCGCGGATTCTCCTGGCGGTCATAGACCGGAATGCGCAGGCCGTTGAGGAGGCTCTTCGATGACTCCCACGGACGTCACCTTATTATGTGGCCCTCTGGATAATTGGCCTTCCCCTAATTCAAAAAAATGGCCCGGTCCCCGCTGAAAAGGACCGAGCCTGAGGGAAGAAACTGAGCTACCTTAAATCGAAACTTGTCTACCGGTGGGCGCCGCCGCCGCTGGCATGACCGCCACCACCCGACGGATGACTGGGCACCGGCGCCGACCGTGGCGCGCTACTGCCCGGAGCCGACCGCTGCGGTGCGGGAGCCGAAACCGATGGCCGGCTCTGCGGTGGATTGTAAGGCTGCCGCGGCGCCGGAGTCGACGTACCCGGCACGCCAAAACTCTTCCAATTGCCGTTGCCCCCTTGCGCCGCCGGCGGACGATCGTTGCGCGGCGCGCCCTGGTTGGAAGCCGGCTCGCCAAACCGCTGCAGACTTCCCTGCCGCTGGCCCGCTGCGTTGCTGCCGGGCGCTGCCTGCGCAGGCCGGGTATTCTGCGAGGCCCCATTGCCGGGCTCCCCAAAGCGGTGATATCCCGACTGCCCCTGCGCCGCTGCCGCTGGCCGGATCCCCGCCGAAGGAGTCGCAGTTCCCTGCCCGCCATTGCGTGAGAAAAACTGGGTGTTGGCACTGGACCGCGGAACGTTGGCCACCGTCCGGTCCGAGAAACGCCGGCTGGCGACGCTCGGATTCAGCGGCACCCGTCCAGTCACCAAGCCAGCCGTCTGAACCTGGCTGCCGCTTACACGTTGGACATTGGAGAAACGGCCAGCGCTGAAATCGGTCGCGGCCATGCCGGAAATACCGTTGGCTACGCGAGCGTTTCTATATATACCAGTTACATTTACGTTAGCAACACTAATGTTTCGGTTGAGGCCTCCGGCGTAAGCCGCGCCCCACCACGGACGAAAGGTCTCATAGGGCGCCAGCGGTACCCAGCCAATGTTGGCGAATCCGAAACCGGCACCGACTCCCACACCGCCGCCATAGCCAAAGAAACCCACCTGCGCGGGCGACCAGTAGTGGCGCACGCCCATCACGCCCGGGTACCAGTTCCAACCCCATCGCGCATCGAAGAACCACCGGCCATAGTGGTACGGCGCCCAACCCCAGGAGTCATAGCTGACCCACGTCCAGCCATACCAATTCATCCAAACCCAGCGGCCGTTGCGATAGGGCGCCCACCCCGGCCCCACCGTCGTCGGCCGCCAGACGTATCCGTAGGGCGCTACATTCGCCCACGTTCCGGCGGCATCCAAATCCTCGGCGCCGTAAACGCCTTGCGGCACATATTGATAGCTGGTGGAGGACTGCTCGGAGTGATCGCGGCTGTCGTTCCAACGGTCCCAATCGTCCACCGCGATGGCGCTTGCCATCTGAAATTCGGGGTCGGCGGCCGTGCCGCGGGCCATCATCGTCTGGCCGTTATAGACCCATTGCGAACCTTTGGGGGTGAAGACTTCCACGTCTCCCGCACGAGAGGTAATTTCCGTCTCGGCGGATTCCGACACGCTGACGCGGAAAGTGCCCTCTCTGGCAGGACGCACGGAAACGCTGGGAGTATTCAGTTCCACGCTGGCGTTCGACGGCCGCAGAACGCGGAAGGTCACCGTGCCGCGAGCGATCTCCAATTGATAGCGCCCATTCTCCAACAGGGCGATGTGAATTTCAGCGTTCCCACCTATTCTCAGTATGTTAGCAGCGTCAAATTCAACCTCTGCACGAGAATTCTGGCCGGTCCCGATGCGATCGTCCGTCAACAACGGAGCGTTGATCACACCCGCAACCCATTCGCCCGAATCGCCGCGCCGTACCGAGACTTCGCCTTCCATGAAGCTGATACGGGCCACGCCGCGCTTCAGATCGTCCGGATCCTGAGCTCGCGCTGGAATTGCCGCTCCCACAGCCAAGAGCAGCGCGCCTGCCATTACTAACAACTTGCGTTTCATTGGCTGATTCCACATTACAGCCGAGACATTAGCACGGTGAAGACCAAACACTAATGGATTTGTTTTCAACCGATTACGGAATTCTTCCACGCTGCGCGAGTGGCTGAAAACCACCACCGCTGGTTACATTGGATCATAGCTCAGACGGGCCAGCAGGAAATCCCCATCCCGATACAGCACAATAAGATGGCGCTGCTTCACCTTTCCCGCATCCGCGGCCGAAAGCAAATAGTAGTCAAAATGTTCCGATGCGAGGTTCCGGTCCGCGCGGTCCCAGGTGGTTACCCGATGTTGTGCCCGGTAGAAGTTGACGATTGGTTCAGTTGAAGGACTGGCGCCAATCCGGACGTGCTCCTCCCCCGCGCTGGCACGCAGCACCTGCAACGCGGATTGCACGCGAGCAGCTCCATCCAAAGTCAGTTCCGGGACGGTTTCGCTGGCGGCATGAGCGTGGCTGAGAGGCAACACCAGGAAGACTAAAGCCACCACCGAGCCCGGAATCAACAGGCGGTTGGTCCACACTGCCCATTGTCTTTGCACCGCCAGAGCTACCAGGAAAGCGAGCCCCAGCATCGCAGCCGGCACAGCGAAATCCAGCCGGGCAGCCACCGACAGCCCCAGGCAGGCCCCCGCCAGGTTTAACTTAAGTGTTCTAACAACCTGATTACGTAGGAGATATTCGACTGTCAAACAGACTGCGCACAGGTCCAATGCCAGTGCCGCACCGGCGCCATTGGCACGAGCGAAGCAGTCCCACTGGAGCGGCAGCAAACTCGCCAGAATCACCGCCACGACAAACAGCCGGCCGGTGCCCAGCAACAGCCGCGCGAGCCGCCACACGGACCACAAATACAGAACCGCAAACAGCAGCCCCGGTAGCCGAACCGAGAATGGTGAGACGTGGAAAAGTCCTACACTCCGCTTCTCCAGCAAGGTATATAGGACATCGCGGTTCGGCAGCTCCTGGGCCAACACCTGGCGGGCCGTGGGACGCACAAAACGGTCATAAATATATGCCTCACCGGTGCTGACCGGTTGTTTCGCGGCTTGGTAGACCTCGACCGCCAGAATCGCCGCCATAACGGCGACCGTGAGCCTAGTCGATGCGGTATAGAGTAGTGCCATTTGCTTCGGCCAGAACAGTTAGACACCACGTGTTCAAGTGTTGTTTCATGTTCTCTGCCGCCCCGTCGGAGCCGTTCACCAGCAGGAAGCCGAGACCGGCGGACTTCGCCTGGAGAGCCGCGGTTCGTTGGCCCGAATTAGCGGCGGCCGCATTCTGCAGCGCTTCCTGGAGGCGCATGCCTTGTGACGATTCGTAGCCGACTACGATATCCCGGTCGAGGTAAGCGGCAGCGCGTCCCGCGAAGGAAAAGATGCGGCCCTGAGCCGGTACGTTCCGTTCGATCGCCGATTTGAGGGCGTAGTCGCCGACATGGCTCGATATGTACTGCGATTCGGGATCCAGCCGCAGGGCGGCTCGGAATTGGAAGCCGCGCACCCGCCAGGCGTTCCGATCGCAGTAAGTGTCCATAACCGCGGGCCAGCAGAGCAGCGCCTGTAGCAGAGCTACCGCCGGCAGAGCCCCCCAGGAATCTGCCATTGCCAACCCAAAAGCCAATGCAAAGAATGGGATGGCCGGTATCAGAAAGCGGATTTCGGTATTCAGAAAAGCCGGGATGGAGTAGACCGCTCCCGCCAGCAGTAGCCGGCGGCCGTGGGGCTGCCGCAGGGCCAACAGGGAGAGTGGCAACAGAAGCCATGCCGGGCCAATCATCCCCGGAACAAGTCCTCCTAAAACAGTAAGTTGCAAGCAGGAGTTCCAGTATGACTGGAATACCGGATAATGGCTCAATCCAGCCAGGTACTCGTGTTCGGCGGCGGGAGTCCAATACCGGTTCGGGAACCACGAATTCAGGAACGGAGCCGTCGGATTGCCCAGCCAAAGCCAATTGCGTAGCACCCACGGGCCGGCGGTCACGGCAGCCCCGACCGAAAGCGCGATCAACCGCCGACCCCGTGTGAATCCCGCAGCCAAGGGTAAAGCCAGCCCTGCGGTGTATTTCACAGCATATGCGAATCCACACAATAAACCAATTAAAAATATCGATTTAGAGCTATTTTCTTCATAGTTTACTTCAAGCAGATAAAATACTGCAAAACTGAGGGTTGCAACTGTAAGGTCGTTGTACGCGGAGATCCCGGTAATGCCAATCACCGGACAGGCATACGTCAGCAATCCGGCGAACGCACCCGCCCGCGGAAAGCCGAAACGACGGCCATAACAGAGGACAAGCAACGGCAGTGCCGCCTGAAACGCCATGTGGACCATGGCCGCCGCGGGGTGCCGGCCGATGGAAAAGGCCACCAGGAAGAGCATCTCCATTCCTTGCGAAAGCGAAGAATAGATGCTGTGGTAATCCCAGTCGAACCCCGCGTGGCGCCAGTACCGTGCCACATTCCCCAGATGGTAGCTGCTGCCGTCGGGGCTGATTTCCGGCGCCAATGCATTAAAGAAGTAACAGGCGAAGAAGGCCGCGAAGACCGCTACAAAAACCACCCGCCAGGCGCGCGGAACGTCGGGAAGTGGGGATCGAAGCCAATTTCGCCGGCCTTCCCACACGGCCCATCCGATCGCTCCCATGCCGCCAACCAGGAAGACCGCCAGACGCGCCTGATGGACCAGGCAGAGGACGAAAGTGGCCAGGCTGAGGCAGGCCGATCCGGTGACGAAGGCGAAGAGCGCAGCTTCCAGGCGATGGAACTCGATCCGCAATTGCCGCAACAGCAGCGACCCGAGCGCCAGACACACTCCCACGGTAAAGGCGGCGCCGCAGATCGCGCTAACCACCGGCATTAGTCGTGTCACGAAACTGCGAGTATAGCAAGGCCGTTACATTGCTCCCTGTTGTATACTGCAACTACCGAATAGGATGACCGGCCTGTATGAGGATCTGCGCTACGGCCTTCGGGCACTAGCTAAAAACCGGCGATTCACTGCCGTGTGTATCTTGTCGTTGGCCCTGGGGATCGGCGCCAACACCACTATTTTCACGTTGGTGAATGCCATCCTTCTGCGGTCGCTCCCAGTCGAAGATCCCTCCCACCTCGCCGAACTGTACACGCTCGACTCCCGCAATCCCGGGTTCTGGCCCTGCTCCTACCCAAATTATCGGGACTACCGGGACGAGAACCGGGTCTTCTCTTCCCTGCTCCTCTACACCGGAATCGGCCTCAACCTCACCGGCGGCGCGCAACCGCGTCTCGTCATGGGGCAACTGACGTCGGCCAACTACTTCTCGACACTGGGAGTGAACCCGGTGCGCGGCCGTGGATTCCTGCCCGAGGAAGACATCGTGGGCGGAGCCAGCCCGGTGGCGGTGATCAGCAACCGGTTCTGGCGGCAGGAGTATGGGGGCGATCCCGCGGTACTCTCGCGCACGGTCAGTTTGAACGGCCGCCCCTACCGCATCGTGGGGGTGGCGCCTGAAGGATTCGAAGGCCTCAATACCCTGACGGCCACCGACATCTGGGTCCCCATGATGATGTACCAGGAGTTGCACCCCACCCCGGCGCAGGTGACCCAGCGGCGCTTCCTGGCTTTCTCGGTGGTGGGCCGGCTGAAACCGGGGGTCACTCTGCCGCAGGCGCAAACTGCCATGCAGACCATGACGCAGGATCTGGAAAGGCAGTACCCCCAGGATAACCAGGGACGTCGCGTCCTACTGACCACGGTGACGGACGCCGCCATCCCGCCAGATCAGCGGGCGGAAATTGAGCGCGCCAGTGCGGTGCTGGTGGCGATTTCGGCGGTAGTGCTGATTATCGCCTGCGGCAACCTGGCCAGCCTGCTGCTGGCGCGGGCGGCCAGCCGCACCAAAGAGATTACCGTGCGGCTGGCTCTGGGCGCGAACCGCTGGCGGCTGGTCAGGCAACTGCTGACGGAAAGCGTGCTGCTGGCGATTCTGGGCGGGGCGGCCGGCCTGCTGATTGCAGTGGTGGCGCGCGATCTGCTATGGTCCATGCGTCCGCCCACCTTCAGTCACGCCGCCGTCCGGATGAGTTTGGACCACAGGGTGCTGACCTACAATTTCGTGGTATCGGTGTTGACCGGTCTCGTTTTCGGACTGGCGCCGGCGATCCGCGCGACGCGGGCCAATCTGGCAACCGACCTCAAAGAGCGCTCCGCTCAGGCAGCATACGTCAGCGGCCGTTGGAACCCGCGTTCCGTGCTGGTGATGGCGCAGGTGGCCTTCTCGGTGGTCGCGCTGGTGGGCGCCGGCTTGTTTGTCCGCAGCCTCCGCAACGCCATGCGCTTCGACCCCGGTTTCGATTCCGCGCATCTGGGCATCGTGGTCTTCAACGTAGCCAACCATGGCTACAATGAGGCCCAGGGCCGCGACTTCCAGAGGCGCGTGCTGGAGCGGGCCCGCGCCGTTCCCGGTGTGGCCGCGGCCAGCCTGGCCAGCGACTGGCCGTTTCATGTTTCGCTCTCGCGCACCATGTCCGTCGAAGGCCGCGTCGATGCATCCAGCGCCTCCGGGCAGATTATTCTGAGCGAGTTGGTGTGGCCCGGGTTCCTGCGGAGTGTGGGCATTCCGCTCGATCGCGGCCGCGATTTCACGGATCGGGACACCCGCACCAGCCCGCGGGTGGCGATTGTCAACCAGGCTGCGGCCACCGCTTTCTGGCCCGGCGAAGATCCCGTGGGCAAGCGCGTGAAGTTCTTCGGGGAGACCGCCGCCACGGAAGTAATCGGCGTGGCCCACACCGCCAATTACCAGACCATCGGCGAGACGCCCCGACCTTTCGTGTACTTTTCGATGATGCAATATTACTTCCCGACCGCGGTGCTGTGGATTCGGACCGCGGGGGAGCCGGATGGGGTATTGGCGTCCGTGCGGAGCGAAGTGCAGGCCCTGGACCGCAACCTGCTGCTACAGGCCGAAACGGTGAATACCACCATCCGCCAATCCTTGTGGGCGCAACGGCTCTCGGCCGGCCTGCTGGCGGTATTTGGAATGCTGGCGCTGCTGCTGGCAACCATCGGGATCTACGGAGTGGTCTCCTACCTGGTGTCCCACAGGGTGCGCGAATTCGGCATCCGGATGGCGTTGGGAGCAACGGCCGCGGATGTGCAACTCATGCTGCTGCGAGAAGGTGTGCGGCTAGTGGCAGTGGGCGTGCTAGTGGGGCTGGTGATTGCCCTGCTGGGCGCCCGGGCGGTGGAGAGCATGTTGTTCGTAGTGAGTTCCCGCGACGCTGTCACCTTCGTGCTGGTGCCGTCGATTCTGACTCTGGTAGCGATTCTGGCGTGCTGGATTCCGGCGCGCCGCGCCACTCGGATCGACCCCATGGTGGCGCTGCGGGACGAATAGCGGCACGCGCTCTTCGTGCAGGACACCACGAAGGGCACGGGGAAAGGTCGAAGCACATGTCAGGGTAGACGCCCTGGTCCCACAAAATTTCGGAATCAGCCGGCCCGCTTTAGACCCTCTCTGATGGCTTGCTTGATCACCGTTTGGTAGCCGACACCGGTCTTTTCGGCGATCTGCCGCGCCTGTTCGAGGTCGGCGATCGGGACACGAATTGAAATGGAGCGCGTCGCCTTCCGTTTAGCCTCTTCCATGAGCTGCACCAGCACGTTCGGATCGGTTTTCGCAATTTTCGATCCGGCCGAGCGAATCAGGGTTCCGTCCTTGAGCGCGCCAGCAAACTCTCGCTGCGTCTGCCGGCGACCGTGCGGGGTCGCGTACCAGTCGGCTTCCCCGGCGTTGGCCTTGGATTTCATGACGTCAGTCGATTTGTGGGGCATACTTGCTCCTCTCTGCGGTATTCATTTCATAAGCGGTCACGGTTCGGGGATGATGACCCATTTGCCGCCCGTGACCTCTTCGACTTCGAAAGGCGTGACAACGTGGCGCACGATATGGCCCACGTTGGCGCTGTCCCAATCGAAGCCCTCGATCTTGTCCAGCACGCCTTCAGTATATACGACTAGTGTATATACAGCGAACAGTCCCGAGTCGAGCGCCAGGCGAAACGAACCCAATCACGATGGCGTTCGCTGTTTCCTCAAGAAATGCATCCAACTGAAAATGTTGCCCCTGTTCCCCCGGGTCTGCCCCCAAAACCTGCGCCAATCGACCCAGCCACTTCATCCAACCTGCTGAGATATGAGACATGTTAGTCTGGAATCGCAAGTGCATACCTTCTAAATCTTATGCAGACGTATTTGGGTCAGCCCCAACTGCCCTCCGACGATAAGCGCTGGAAAATCGTCGAGGCCACGGCCCGCCGGCACGGGCGCGAACCCCACGCCCTCATCGAAACCTTACATACCGTCCAGGAATGCTTCGGATACCTTGATGAGACCGCCTTACGCTTCGTCGCCGCCACGTTGCGCGTCCCGCTCAGCCGGGTCTACGGCGTGGCCACCTTTTACCACTTTTTCACTCTCAAACCCAAAGGCAAACATACCTGCGTGGTATGCACCGGCACGGCCTGCTACATCAAGGGCGCCCCGGCCCTGCTGGCCGCCGTCGAAAAGGCCCACGGGATCAAGCCTGGGGAGACTACGCCCGATGGCGAACTTTCGCTCCTGACCGCCCGCTGCCTCGGTTCCTGCGGACTGGCGCCCGCGGTGGTAGTCGATAACGTGGTGCATGGCAAGGTCGCGCCGGCCGGCCTGCTGGCGCGCGTCGAGAAAGGGATCCACCCATGACTATCGACGAACTGCGGAAAATCGGCGAGGCCGAGCGCGAAGCTCAGACGAAGTTCCAGCACCATGTGTGCGTCTGTACCGCGGCCAGTTGCCTTTCCTCCGGCGCGGATCACGTCTGCGACGCCATCAAGAAGGAAGTCGCCGAGACCGGGATGAACCACGAGGTGCTGGTGAAAAGTGTGGGCTGCATGGGGTTGTGCAGCGCCGGCCCGCTGGTCGCCGTGGAGACCGCCGGGCAAACCTACGCCAACGTGACGCCGGAACAGGCGCCCGACATCGTCCGCAGCCTGGATACCGGCAGCGACGGGCTGGAACATTGCCCGCCCGACATGCCGTTTTTCGCGCGCCAGAAGAAGATCGTGCTGGAGAATTCCGGCAAGATCGACCCCGAACGCATTGAGGACTACATCGCTCACGATGGCTACCACGCACTGGTCACCGCCATCACGGAGCTGAGCCCGCAGGAAATCGTCGTCACCATGGTGCAGAGCGGTTTGCGCGGGCGCGGCGGCGCGGGTTATCCCACGGGTCTTAAGTGGAGCACCGTGGCCAAGACCGGCGAACAGGAAAAGTACGTCATCTGCAATGCCGATGAGGGCGACCCGGGGGCATTCATGGACCGCGCCGTGCTCGAAAGCGACCCCCATCGCGTGCTGGAAGGCATGGCCATCGCGGCCTACGCGGTGGGCGCACAGAAGGGCTTTATTTATGTGCGCGCCGAATATCCGCTGGCGGTGAAGCATCTCAAGACGGCCATCAAGCAGGCCGAGCGCTTGGGACTGCTGGGCAACAACATCTGCAACACGCGCTTCAGCTTTCACGTCGATATCCGGCTGGGTGCGGGCGCTTTCGTTTGCGGAGAAGAGACCGCGCTCATCGCGTCGGTGGAGGGCAAACGCGGCACACCGCGTCCCCGTCCGCCGTATCCCGCGCAGGAAGGCCTGTGGGGCTGCCCTACCCTGATCAACAATGTGGAGACGTTTGCCAACGTGGCGCCCATCCTGCGCAACGGCGCCGCGTGGTTCGCCGCCATCGGCACGGAAAAGAGCAAGGGCACCAAGGTCTTCGCGCTGGCCGGCCGCGTGGCCAATACCGGTTTGATCGAAGTGCCCATGGGGATGACGCTGGGGGAGATTGTCAACGAAATCGGCGGCGGCGTTCCTGAAGGCAAACGGCTGAAAGCGGTGCAGACCGGCGGCCCTTCGGGCGGCTGCATCGCCGAACAGTACATGAACACGCCGGTGGATTACGAATCGCTGGCGCGGGTAGGTTCCATGATGGGCTCGGGCGGCATGATCGTGATGGACGAGACTTCGTGCATGGTGGACGTGGCCAAATACTTCACGGAGTTCTGCATGAGCGAATCCTGCGGCAAATGCGTGCCGTGCCGCGCCGGGACGCAGCAAATGCTCTCGCTGCTGGAGAAGATTGCCTGCGGCCAGTCGACCCAGGCCGATCTGGCGGTGCTCGAGGAGCTTTGCGACCTGGTGCGCAATACCAGCCTGTGCGGCCTGGGCCAAACCGCTCCCAATGGCATCCTCACCACCTTGAAATACTTCCGCCAAGAATACGACCATCACATTGCCGGCGGCGCTTGTCCCACCTGCCGGCCCACGGAGGTGTCCCAATGAGCCGCCATCCAACCCGGGGAACGGTCCCTAAAGGGTTGCCCTCCGGCCTCGGCGCGGGATCCGTTTCTGAACCCACGGAGGGCGCCGGGTCAGAAGCTGTAAGAGAATCGTCAACCGGCAGGGCCGGCAAGCGGCGCCGCCTGCCCCACCACTGCAGGCCCAGGACCTGTCCCGGTGTCGCAGGCAGCGCTCAGGGAGTGGTACTTTTCCGGAGGCCGCGCAATGACTAAAGCTCCTGTCCGCGTGAGAACCCTGACCATCGATGGCACGGAACTGGGCGCCCGCGAGGACCAGACCGTGCTGGAAGTGGCGCGCGAGAACCGCATCTTCATCCCCACCCTGTGCAACCTTCCCGGCCTGAGCACCGTGGGGGCCTGCCGCATGTGCCTGGTGGAGGTGAAAGGCGTCAACCGCCTGCTGCCCGCCTGCACCACGGTAGTGTCCGAAGGCATGGAGGTGACGGTCCACTCCGAACGCATCGACCGCTACCGCCGCGGCATCCTCGAATTGCTCTTCGCCGAGCGCAACCACGTCTGTTCGGTCTGCGTGGCCAACGGCCATTGCGACCTGCAGACGTTGGCCATGAAGCTGGGGATGACCCACGTGCACTTTCCCTACCAGTATCCGCGCATGCCCGTGGATGCCTCGCACGAGCGCTTCCTGGTGGACCACAATCGCTGCATCCTCTGTACCCGCTGCGTGCGGGTCTGCGACGAAATCGAAGGCGCGCACACCTGGGACGTGACGGCCCGCGGCACGAATTGCCGCGTGATCACCGACCTGAATCAGCCCTGGGGCCAATCGGAAAGCTGCACCGGATGCGGTAAGTGCGTGCAGGTGTGTCCCACCGGCGCGCTCTCCGAGAAAGGCAAATCGGTCTCCGAAATGTCCAAACGCCGCCAGTTTCTGCCGTACCTCACGCTCATGCGGGAGGAACGCCGATGAAAGTCCGTTTGGCGACGGTCTGGCTGGACGGCTGTTCCGGCTGTCATATGTCCCTGCTGGATATCGACGAGCGCCTCATCGCTCTCGCCGAACGCGTACAGGTGGTATGGGGGCCGCTGGTGGATGCCAAGGAATTTCCCCTGGAGGTGGATGTCACGCTGGTGGAAGGCGCCGTCTCCAGCGTGGAAGATCTGCATCGCATCCAGTTGATTCGTTCGCGCAGCAAGCTGCTGATCTCGCTGGGCGATTGCGCCATCACCGGCAACGTTTCGGCCCTGCGCAACCGCTTCGGCGCCGATTCCGTCCTGCGGCGCGCGTACCTGGAAAACGGAACGGTGGACGCGCGCATCCCGCGGGAAGTGATTCCCGCCCTGCTGCCCATGGTGCGGCCGGTGCATGAAGTGGTGCCGGTGGACATCTTCGTGCCTGGCTGCCCGCCGCCGGCCGACCTCATTTTCTCGGTGCTCAGCGACCTGCTCGAAGGGAAGCACCCCAGCCCGGTCGCCAAATTCGGATAAACCATGCCACGGAAAACCATCGTGATCGATCCCGTTACCCGCATCGAGGGTCATTCCAAGATCACCATCCACCTCGACGAGCAGGGCCAAGTGGAAGAAGCTTATTTCCACGTGACGCAATTCCGCGGCTTCGAGAAATTCTGCGAAGGCCGGCCGTTTTCCGAGATGCCTTCGCTGATGGCGCGCATCTGCGGCATCTGTCCGGTGAGCCACCTGGTGGCCTCGGCCAAAGCCTGCGATGAGATTCTGGCCGTGCGCATTCCGGAAAATGCCGCGCGCCTGCGCCGCATCCTGAACCTGGCGCAGTTGGTGCAGTCGCACGCCCTCAGCTTCTTCTATCTGTCGTCGCCCGACCTGCTGCTGGGCATGGACGCCGACCCGGCCACGCGCAACGTTTTCGGCGTGATGGAGGCCAAGCCGGCGCTGGCGCGCGATGGCGTCCGGCTGCGGCAATTCGGCCAGCAGGTCATCGAAAAGCTGGCCGGCAAGCGCATTCATCCCTCGTGGGTGGTGCCGGGCGGCGTGAACGAACCGCTCAGCGCCGCCAACCGCGACTCCATCCTGGCGGGACTGCCCGAGGCGCTCGCCATTGCCAGCCGCACGCTCGATTGGTTCAAGAGCGAGATGGAGCGCTTCCGCGAGGAAATCCGCGTCTTCGCCAATTTCCCCACGATGTTTCTGGGGCTGGTGGGCGCGGACGGCGTTCTGGACCACTACGACGGAAAGCTGCGCTTCCTGGATGCCGGCGGCCACATCGTCGCCGACGGGATTGAGCCGGCGGAGTACGCCCGCCACATCGCTGAAATGGCGCACCCGTGGACCTATCTCAAGAGTAGTTTCTACAAGCCGGCCGGCTACCCCGACGGTGTTTACCGCGTGGGACCGCTGGCGCGGCTCAATATTGTCGACGGCATCGGGACTCCGCGGGCCAGCCAGGAATGGGCCGAATTTCGCGAACTGGATCGCGGCGCGGTGCTGAGCTCGTTCTACTACCACTACGCGCGGCTGATCGAGATCCTATACGCGCTGGAGAAGATGGAGCAACTGCTAGGCGCGCCATCGATACTCGACTCACATGTGCGTGCGCATGCCAGCGTCAATAATTCCGAGGGCGTGGGCGTATCGGAAGCGCCGCGCGGCACCTTGATCCATCACTATAAGGTGGACCGCGACGGCCTGATCGTGTGGGCCAACCTGATCATCGCCACGGGGCACAATAATGCCGCCATGAATCGTGGGGTGTTGCAGGTGGCGCGCCACTTCGTCCACGGGGCGAAGATTAGTGAGGGCATGTTGAACCGCGTGGAAGCGGTAATCCGCACGTTCGATCCGTGCCTGAGTTGTTCCACTCACGCCGATGGCCGGCTGGCGCTCGAAGTGGAGCTGCGCGGCAGGGACGGCGAATTGCTGGATCGGTGTTACACGTTGTGACTAAGTGGGGCCCTCCAAGAGGGTCGAAATGAGTCTCCGAACTCCTGATGTCATGGAATGCAGGTGAGAAGCCGCGAAAGAATATCCTGTGNNGCATTTGACAGAGCCGGGCCCAGAGGGCACCCCGTTAGGGAGCGATGGCGCACTTTCGAGACATTTGGTCAGCTTATTGTTTCGCGGGCTCTAAGTTCTTCGAGTCCGGGCAAAGACATTATGGGCCACGGATAAACACGGATGAACACAGATAAAAAGGCCAAAAAAGGAGGGTTTTTCTTATCGGTGTTCATCTGTGTTCATCGGTGGCTGAATTTGTTTTGTGCGGCGCGGTGGCTCAGTCCGATCCCTCGGCAGCACCTGGCGACGGCATGAGCGTCCTAATCCTCTGCTACGGCAACCCGCTGCGGGGCGACGATGGAGTGGGCTGGCACGCCGCCGAGGGCCTGCGGGCCGTCATCAGGGATCCTCACGTGGAGATTCTCGCGCTGCACCAACTCACTCCCGAGCTGATGGAGGCGATCAGCCACGCCGATCGAGTGATCTTTATCGACGCCTGCGTCGGTCCGGTCCCCGGCGAGATTCAAGAGCGCCAGGTAGAGCCCCAAGCCGGCGGCGCCGCGTTCACGCACCACATCACGCCCGCGGCCTTGATGGCGGGCGCGATGGGGCTATACGGTCGCGCGCCGCAAGCTACTCTGATCACGGTTACAGGCTCCGATTTCTCCTTGTCCGACAAACTTTCGCCCGTCGTCAGCTCGGCGGTGGATGCCATGGTTACCGCCTGTATTGCTTGTTTTAGCAGGGCCTTGCGTCCAACCGCGCCGCATAGTAAACTTCAAGCCTAAGATCCACTGCTTCCCGGCGCCTCATGCCGCGATAGATGAGGTCCAGGCGTTGCAGAGGTTGTTGCTCACTGGCTGTAGGAGATAACCTAAATGACGAAGTACCTGTTCGCTACGTTTGCGCTTCTACTGGCGCTCGGTATCGGCCTGGCGCGGAATCCGCCAAAGCCGGCTAATGCTGGAATGACTGTGGCCGATGTCCAAGAGATGGTCAAGTCCGGGCTCTCGGAGGATTTGATTATTGCCGCTCTGCGCAAGGACAACCACAGGTTTGACTTGGGCGCGCAGGATATGCTGGCGCTGAAAAAAGCGGGAGTCAGTGACAACATCATTAAAGTGATGCTCGATCCAACTGCTCCGGTGATTTCACCTGCCGTTCCCGCCGCTGGCGGCGTCGTTGGGATCAGAACCCCTAGAGCGTCCGGCGCAACTCCCGACGCGGGCATCTCGGAAGCGGCCATAGACGCCAACATGAACAATCCGGACGCGCCCCATGACTCGGGTATTTATATCCTCTCCGGGGATAAGATGACCGGGCTTGAGCGCGCCGCGACGCAAGGAACAAAGACTGGTATGTTGGGGCACGTGTTGACGAGTGGCATCGTCAAGGGGAAGACCAAGGCGGTCCTTCCCGGACCGCGGGCGAGCATTCGGACCAGCGATCAGCGCCCGGTATTCTATTTCTATTTCGAAGACAAGTCCGCCGCTCTGGGAAAGACAGGCTTCGGTGCGCAGACGGTTTCGAATCCGAACCAATTTGCCATGTTGAAGCTCGATCAGAAAAAGGATAGCCGCGAGGTGGTGATCGGAACCATCGGATTCGCCAGCGCTTCCACTGGCAGCGAAACGAAGGCGCAGATCGCGTTTAAGTCGGAGAAACTCCGTCCCGGCGTCTACCGTGTCATTCCCACCGTGAACATGGAGCCCGGTGAGTACTGTTTCGTCTCGTCATCGCCGGGCGGCGCGGCAGGCGCCGCGGACATTTTTGATTTCTCGATCAATCCGAACCAGTAGCCTTCTTGGATCTCGCTTTTTTGCGAACTCCCGGCCGCTCCGCGGCGTATGAGTCTATTCTAGGGACTCATGCTCCAGGACTTTCGTTTCGGCCTCAAGCTCCTCTGGAAAGAGAAGGCTTTCACCATCACGGCGCTGCTTACGCTGGCGCTGTGCATTGGCGCCAACACCGCCATCTTCACGGTCCTCCGCACGGTGGTGCTGGAACCCCTGGCGTTTGCCCAACCGGACCGTCTGGTGTCGGTGTTCAACATCTATCCCGGTATCATGGTGACTGAAAACGGGTCGAACGCCGTCCCCGACTATTTCGACCGCCGTCAATTGACCGAGATCTTCGATTCCGTCGCTTTTAGCCGCGGGAATGGCTTCGACCTGGGGTCTGAGGGATCGCCCGTGCATCTCGAAGCGCAATCGGTGACACCTTCGTTTTTCCGCGTCCTGCGCGTCTCGCCAGTGCTGGGCCGCCCGTTCACCGAAGACGATGCGGTGTACAAGAAGGACCAGTACGCCATCCTCAGTTACGGCTTGTGGAAAGACAAGTTCGCCGGCGATATGCACATCCTGGGCCGCGATATCCGGTTGAGCGGCTTGCCGTACCGCGTGGTGGGGGTGATGCCCCGGGGATTCGAATCGCCCGGCTCCGAAGCCAAGCTGTGGGTGCCGCTTTCCTTCGCGCCCGAGCAGACACTGGATTCGGCGCGCCACAGTAATAGCTGGGACATGATCGCGCGCCTTCAACCGGGCGTGACGGTGGCAGCGGCGCAACGGCGCATCGACGTGCTCAATAAGTTCCAGGTGGAACGCTCCGGCAAATTGCGGACGCTGCTGGAAAATGCCCGCTTCGGCTCGGTGGTTCGCGGGCTGAAGGACGAGATGGTGCGGGATATCAAGCCGACGCTGTACCTTCTGCAGGCAGCCGTGCTCTTCGTGCTGCTGATCGGCTGCGTCAACGTGGCCAACCTGATGCTGGTGCGGTCCAACATCCGCATGAAGGAACTGGCCATCCGGCACAGCCTGGGCGCGGCGCGCGGGCGGCTGGCGCGCCAGTTGTTGACCGAAAGCGTCACGCTGGCCGGGCTCGGCGGACTGCTCGGCATCCTTCTGGCATATGGCGGCGTACGGGTTCTGGCGGTGCTGGGCGCGCAGGAACTGCCGCGCGGCGCGGCCATTCATCTGGACGCGGGTGCGCTGGCCTTCAGCGCGGCGGTGGCCGGGCTCACGGGATTGATCTTCGGCAGCGTCCCGGTGTATCACTTGATGCGACGCGATTTGAACGTGATTTTCCGCCAGACGGGACGCACCGGAACGAGCGAACGCGGCGCCGTGTGGACGCGTTCCGCGCTGGTGGTCTGCCAAGTCTCGCTGGCATTCGTACTGCTGATCGGCGCCGGACTTCTGACGCTCAGCTTTGCCCGCCTGCTGAACGTCAGCCCGGGATTTCAGCCCCAGAACGTCGATACCGCCCTCTTCGCCCTGCCGCGCTCGCGGTATGCGGATGACGTGCGGGTGCGCAATTTCGTTCTCGGCGTGATGGACGGCGTCCGCGCGATTCCCGGAGTGGCGCACGCCGGAGTTGCCGATCTGCTGCCCTTCGGCGGGAACAACAACAACAGCGTGATGAGCTTTGAAGGCCGAAGCCTGGGGCCGGGCGAGAATCCGCCGGTACCCGAATGGAATGTCGTGGATCCGGGCTATTTCGCGACCATGGGAATTCCGCTGCTGCAGGGGCGCGGCTTTACGCGCAGCGACACGGCCGATTCGGAGCGGGTGGTCATCATCGACCAGTACCTGGCGCACAAGTATTTTCCCAAAGGTGACGCCCTCGGCAACCGCATCATCCGCGGACTTCCCAACCTGCACCCGGACAAGGACTATCTCTGCACCATCGTTGGCGTGGCCGGCAGCGTGAAGAGCAGCGATCTGGCGGAGCGGAACCCCATCGGTGAGTTGTACTTCGCCGACCAGCAGTATCCCACCCGATACATGTTTCTGGCGGTGAAATCCCGGGGGAGCGATGCGGGCATCGCCGCGGCGGTGCGGCGGGAATTTGCCAAGGCCGATCCGGAGCTGCCGCTGTTCGACGTGAAGAGCATGGACCAGCGCCTGTGGACCTCGGTGCGGGAGCGCCGTTCCGCCATGGCGATCTGCGCGGCGTTCGCGGTGCTGGCGCTGGTCTTATCGGCCATCGGGATCTACGGCGTGCTGGCCTACGCGGTATCGCAGCGGACGCGCGAATTCGGCATCCGGGTAGCGCTGGGAGCGCGCGCCGGCACGGTGGTGGGGATGGTGATGGGGCAAGGAATCCGGCTGGCGGCCATCGGGTTGGTGCTGGGGGTGGCCGGCGCGGCGGCGCTCACGCGGCTGATGACCAGGATGCTCTACGAAGTAAAGCCCACCGACCCGGTGGTGTTCGCGATTGTCGCGGGAGTGCTGATGGCGGTAGCGATGGTGGCCTCGCTCGTGCCATCTTTGCGGGTAGCGCGGATCAAGCCGGCGGCGGCGCTGCGGGTGGAGTGAAGACTAACGGCAACAATACGTTACTGCAGTGCTCTCTCGATGGCGCTGGTGACGTCGGCCGACTCCGGCGTTACGGCGGACTCGAATCGGGCGATCACTTTGCCGTCTTTGCCCACCAGAAACTTGGTGAAGTTCCACTGGATGTCGCCGCCGGTCTTGGGGTTGGCCTGCTTATCGGTGAGGAACTGGTAGAGCGGGTGGATGTCGGCGCCCTTCACCGAAATCTTGGAGTAGATCGGGAACGTCACGTTGTACTTACTGCTGCAGAAGGTCTTGATCTCCTCGTTGGTGCCGGGTTCCTGTCCCCCGAAATTATTGGCGGGGAAGCCCAGGATCACAAATCCGCGGTCCTTATACTTCTCGTAGATTTTTTCCAGGCCGGCATACTGCGGGGTGAAGCCGCACCTGCTGGCCACGTTCACAATGAGCACCACTTTGCCCTGATACTGCGAGAGCGGGGCCGGTTTGCCATCGATGGAATTAAGAGTGAATTCGAGCACGTTGGAAGCTCCAAAAAGCGCGGCCGTCATGGCGACGCCGGCGAACAGCAATTTGCGCATATGCAGGAGAAGATGAGCGCGCCGGGGAAAAGTCGCAGGCTATTTCGGGGACAGGCTACATAACCTCGAAATTCAAGCCGGTGAGCGCAACGGAGTTTCGAGGTTATGTAGCCTGTCCCCGAAATAGCCCCTAACTGGTAAGATCTGGTACATGGACTTGCGCTATCCCGTTGGAAAATTCGATTGGTCCGCGCCCGTGGATCCGGCCATGCGGCCACAGTGGATCGCCCGGCTCGCCGAGGCGGGCGCGTGCTTTCGGGAGGCGGTCCGCGGCCTCGACCAGCAACAGCTCGATACGCCCTACCGGCCCGGCGGATGGACTGTCCGCCAGGTGATCCATCATGTGCCCGACAGTCACATGAACTGCTTTATCCGCTTCCGCTTGGCGCTTACCGAGGAGGAGCCTGTAATCAAGCCGTACGACGAGGCCAAATGGGCGGAATTGCACGATTCCCGCACCGCGCCGGTGGAAGTCTCGTTGCAACTTCTGGAGTGCCTGCACAACCGCTGGGTAAACATGATGGACGCCATGTCCGATGACGATTTCGAACGCAAGTTCCGCCATCCGGAAGTGGGTCTGCTGGGGCTGAATACGGTGCTGGGGGGGTACGCCTGGCACTGCCGCCATCACGCCGCCCATATCACCGGTCTGCGCCAGCGCATGGGGTGGTGACGAACGGGTAACAAACGGTTAGAACCGAACCGGCGCCGGGCGCGTCCAATACGGTGGGGACGCTGGCGTATAATGACCTTAGGCTTCCGGAGAGAGTTCCATACCTATGAATAGCCGTATGAAGTGGTTGGTGGTGAGCGGTTCGACCTGCCTCACGGTAATCCTCCTGACGGGGATGATGCTGGGAAAGAGTTCGGACCAATCGTCGTCCGATACCTATAAGCACCTCAAAGTTTTCGCCGAAGTGGTGGGTCACATCAAGGAAGAGTACGTGGAAGACCCCGACATGAAGGCGGTGTCACTGGGTGCTCTCAATGGAATGCTGGAATCCGTCGATCCCTTTGCCAGCTATCTGAGTGCCGATCAGTATCGCGAATACACCAGAAATAAAGATGCGCATCGTGGCGACGTAGGGCTGATCCTGTCGAAGAAGTTCGGCTACCTGGGCGTGCTGGACGCCATTCCGAACTCTCCCGCCGCCAAGGCCGGCCTGGTGTACGGCGACATCATTGAAGGCATCAAAGGGATCACCACAAGGGACATGTCGCTCGCCTCCGCGGAGATGCTGCTGCAGGGCGAGAGCGGGACCACTTTGGATCTGAGCGTGGTGCGGGTGCGCCGGCCGGAGCCGACCACCGTGAGCCTGGTGCGCGCCAACATCGTGCTTCCTCCGGTGGAGGCCAAGATGCTGGAGGGCCAGGTCGGCTATGTCAATGTGGATGCACTGTCGCCCGCGCTGGTGAAGGACACCGCCGCCGCCATCCAGAAACTACAGAAAGACGGCGCGCAGAAGCTGGTGGTGGACGTGCGCGATTGCGGCACCGGAAGCCCGGAAGACGGCATTGCGCTGGCTAACCTCTTCCTGAAGCAGGGGCGCATCACTTATCTGAAGGGCCAGCGGTATCCGCAAAAGAACTTCGATGCCGACCCGGCGAAAGCCATCACCACCCTGCCGGTAGCGGTGCTGACGAATGGCGGTACGGCGGACGCCGCCGAGATCCTGGCGGCCGCGCTACAGGACAACAAGCGCGGACAGGTGGTGGGAGAACGCACTCACGGCGACGCCGCCCTGCGCCAACCGGTGACCATGGACGATGGCAGCGTGATTATTCTCTCGGTAGCCAAGTATTTCTCCGCCGACGGCAAGGCCATTCAGGACACCGGCGTGATTCCGGCTACCCTGATGAAGGAGCCGGAGGTGCAGGTGGAATACGACGACAACGGCCTGCCCATCCCTCCTTCGGCGGACCAGCTTGAAAAGAAGAAGACGGAGAACGATCCGGTGGTGAAGAAGGCCGTGGAAGTCCTGGCGGCCAAGGGCTAAGCCCAATACGGTTCACCTAAGCCGGGCTCCTGGATCGCTCTCTGCGGTTTCTATATGGTCGGTGCCGGGGGGCGGGCTCATATCGCGCAGAACGACCTGTCCCCGAGTGTGTGCGACGATCCGTCCAGAGCACCCGCCGACGCTTCCCCGAAGGCCGTTTCGGGACCCTTAAGCGGCAGAAGTCCGAGACGACGACGCGTCCGGGTGGACGCTAAACGCACCGAGTCGGGGATCAAACATCTCTAGCAGCCCGTGGCGATAGTCGCTCCCTGACGGTCGCGGCTCTGTAACTCATTGAATCTACGGAGCCGGGCATGTCAGTAAGCGGTCCTTTGCCACCTTTGCCACGGCCTCCTAGCTGATCTTCGGGGCCAGCATCAGCAGCGCCCGGCAGAAGTCTGTTTCAATGCCAAGTGAATGTTTCGGGCAAGGAAACGGTGTCCGATCACGCTTGCCCCCCTTTACCGTACCGCACGGAAAAGTATTCATAGGCAGCATTGATCTTCTTTGATTCTGCCAGGGCCAAGTCCTGAAGCTTCGGACCGAGTGCCGCCACTTTGTCTGGGTGGTACTCCTTCATCCGGCTCACATAAGCGCTCTTAATCTCTGCAAAGGTGACCTTACCACGCAGGCCGAGAACCGCTGCATGGCGACGCTCCGGCGATTCCTTCGCGCTCGACGAATCCTCTGTGAACGCGTAATGTCCAACCGATAAGAGTTCCGCAACGTCCGTGTGGCCCCGAGCTTTTGCCATTTGAAAGGCCGTACTGCCTTCGCTGTCCCTGGCATTGACATCCGCTCCGTTTGCTAGAAGCAAACCCGCTACTGCATGCTGGCCTCCATACGCGGCTTCGTGTAGGGCTGTCCATCCGGCGTTGTTCTTAGCATGGAGATCAGCATGGTAGATGAGCAGCAGGTCGACCAGATCCTTGTGACCCCCAGCCGCGGCATAGTGCAAAGGCGTCATGCCATTATTGTTCTTGGTATAGACATCAGCGTGGTAGGCGAGCAGCAGTGTCGCCATTTCCTTGTGGCCCCTTAGTGCCGCCTCGTGCAAAGGCGTCCACTCGTTGTTGTCTTTGGCGTTGACAGCGGCCCCGTTGCATATCAACCGTTCTCCCACGCTTCGGTGACCATTAAGCGCGGCTTTATGCAGAGGCATCATGCCATTGTTGTCGCTAGCATTGACACCGGCTTTGTTGGCAAGCAGCAATCCAGACACGCCCTCGTGTCCGTTTTCCGCGGCCCAGTGTAACGGCGTCATGCCGGAGTTGTCCCTGGCATTGAGATCGGCCCGATTGTCCAGCAAGACCTGCGCGATGTCTTGGTGACCCTTAAACGTTGCTTTATGTAACGGGATCTGGCCGCTGTTATCCCTGGCGTTGACATCAGCCTTGTTGGCCAGCAGCAATACCGCAACACTCCCGTGTTTATTTTCCGCCGCCCAATGTAGTGGCGTCCTGGCCTCGTTGGTGTTGGCATTGACGTCAGCTCCGTTGGCCAGTAACACTTCCGCCACGCCTCTATGGCCCTGTAATACTGCCTCGTGCAAAGGAGTCCAGTTGTGGGTGTTCTTTGCATTGACATCCGCGCCGTTGGCCAGTAGCACTTTCGCGACGTCTTTGTGGCCCCCTAGCGCGGCCTCGGCCAATGGCGTCCAGCCGTTGTTGTCCTTGGCGTTGACATCAGCCTGATGGTAGAGCAATATTTCCACAACGTGCGCGTGGCCTTCTAGCGCGGCTTTGTGCAAACACGTCATGCCGTTGTCGTCCCCAAGGAAAACTAAATCAGGATTGTTATTGAGCAGTGCATCGACGGTTTCCAGGTCGGCATGCGCGGCAGCCACGTGCACCCGCAATAGTAATGTGACTACATTGTGGAATCCTCCGGACGCAGCCAACGACAAAGGAGTATCGCCATTGTTGGCCCTGGCGGTAACTTCGGCCCTGTTGGCAATAAGCAGCTCTGCCACTTCCTCGTGTCCACGATACGCCGCAGCATGCATGGGTGTCAGGCCAGCAGCCTCTCTGACGTTGACATCGGCTCCGGCGGCCAGGAGCAGTTTAGCTATCTCTTGGCGGCCGTGATATGCCGCCCAGTACAAGGGCGTCTCTCGCAAATAAGTTCTCTTGACGACTAAATGAGGATTCTCGTTGAGCAGGACTTTGACTCTGTCGAGGTCTCCATCTCTAACCGCAATATATATATCATTCATAATTGCTCCGATCAGCCGCCAACGCCTCCGGAAACTGATTTATTATGCCACCCGGTTCTTATCATCAATTCGGTACGAACTGCGCGGACCAAAGGCTGTTCCGAACCGATGACGGGGGCCAGGCAACGAATCTGACAACAGCCGGATTTCATGGGCAATTCACACGGGACGCATCGAAGATAATCAGTGCTGCAACTGTACAGATTCCATTGGTACGGATTTCCATTTTGGAGTGCTCGTCTCGGTTGATTGTACACCCAGCGACCCGTTCTTGATGCCCAAGTTGCAGTTCTTCCCGAGAGCCGGGGAATGGTCCGTCGAGCTTCCGCCAAGATGCAGTCAGAAGATCATCCAGTCAGTCGCAAAAATGCAGATCCAGGTTTCATAGGGCTTGAGCGGCGCCGTGGCGGGAATTCACGCATCGCGCACGAGTAGCCTCCTGTTTTGTTTGTAGTCGGTAACGGTTATTCCACGTGCTGACCAAATTGACGTATTATGCACGATCCACAAATGCGGCACCCAAAAGGCCCGCGAAGTCCCCCCATCTGGGAAGCTTCGGTCGGATCACCCGTTATTCAGAAAAAGCCACCAACCCGCTCAACCCGTTAAGTGAGCATTGGGGCTAGGACACAGGTCTTGATACCGTCCGGCAGATTCGCCGCGTCCCGGCCAGGCCGCCTTCGGGTCTTCCGCCGAGTCCCAAACTCCGCGGCTCCTCGAGTTCCACGCGGCCGCGGGGCATTCCGGTCTATCCCGCAGCCAAGTGCCGCTCACGGCCGGCTTTGCCGGTCCAGGAACTGGTAGCGGGCGCGGTGCCGGTCGGGCGCGGCATGCGGGTCGGCGGCGAGGTGCAGCACCGGGTATCCGTCTTTCTCGCTGTAGACAGGCCAAAGCGGCAGACCCGCGCCGTTGGGGTCTCCAGTGCGGGCGAAGTTGGTCCAGTAGGAACCCATGAGGTCGGATACCTTGCGGTCTTCCGGACGCCAGGCGAGCCGCCGCGAAGAGAGCACCTGAAACACAAACTCGATTTCCGCGGCGTGCGGCGCCGTCGCCTCCGCGCCCTCGGGCGAACCGGCCGGCAGGGGCAGCGTCTGGTCGAATTCGTAGCGGTAGATCGGAGCCTTGCCCGTCTTCTGGTGCATCTCCATCCATTTCCAGGTGGCATAGGCGATGAACCGGTCGCCGGCAAGATCCTGCGCCGCGCGTTTGGCCTCGGCATCCGTGGCCGCGGCATAGACCTTCAGAAACGCATCGGCATCGGCGCCGAACAGCGACTGGGCTTTGGCCTGGAAGTTCGCCACGGTAGGTGCATCGCGACCGAAAATGGTCCGGGAGCTGCCTTCATCCAGGTTCCATCCGGCCAGCAACGGGACGGGAGCCTGCTGTCCCTTGGCGAAGATGGCGGCAACATCTTCCGGCAGGAAGTCGCCGTCGACATTGGGTTCAAAGCGGGGCTGCTTTTCCCGCAGGGCAGCCTGCAGCACCACGTCGGCCGGCTTGGCGCGGAGTTCCTGTAGGGAGTCCGTTCCCAGAGCCGACCGGGCGAAGGCGGCGCCGGCCTTCTCCGTCGCGGCACGCGGTTCCAGCGGCAACGTCTCCGCCGAAAAGAACGCGCCGCTCTCGCCGATGGCCCGGCGGAACAGCCCCTTCGACAGCGGGGACGCCATCAGCGCGCTCACCGAAAACGAGCCGGCCGATTCACCGAAGATGGTGACGTTATCGGGATCGCCGCCGAATGTCGCGATGTTCGCCCGTACCCATTGCAGGGCGGCCACCTGGTCCATCAACCCGTAGTTGCCGGAGGCGTTATGGCCCGATTCCCGGGTGAGCTCGGGGTGGGAGAAGAACCCGAACACCCCCAGACGGTAATTGAGGCTGACCACCAGCACGCCTTTCTTGGACAGGTTGCCGGCATCCTGGCGCGGTTCCGATGTGGAGCCCGCCTGGAA
>PLRZ01000731.1:0-666 GCA_003164075.1 Bryobacterales bacterium
CGGAATCGAAATGCGAAAGTTTCTTCATTTGAGGAGCACGCGAATGAACTCGCCGCCCGCGTATTCGGGGCGTGCGGGGTCGGCTACCAGGTAAGCGTTGGCGCGCGTCAGGGCGGTGACGTCGCCGGAACCGTGCCACTTCACGGGGGTCACTTCGGCGCCGTCGGCGCTGAGATGCGCGGGCAGGAAGCGCGTCACTCCGGGGCGATGGCGGAAATCGCAGGTGAGGCGTGAGTACGGCATCAGAAGCGCCGTTTCGAGTTGGCCGGAAAGCAGTTCCAGGGCGGCGCGAGCGAAGATCTCGAAGGTCACCATGGTGGACGAAGGGTTGCCCGGCAGGCCGAAGAAGAAAGTTGCGCCGGCGCGTCCGAAGACCAGCGGCTGCCCGGGCTGGATCAACACGCGGTCGAAGTAGAAGTCCGCTCCCAACTCCGCCAGTACGGGCTCCACAACGTCGTACTTGCCCGCGGAAACTCCGCCGGAGAGAAGCAGGAGGTCGGAAGCCAGACCCTGCCTCACGATCTCGCGGGTGTGTTCGACCGTGTCGCGAGCCACCGGCAGAATGCGCGGGATACCGCCGGCGCGGGTGACTTGCGCGGCCAGCGACCAGGCGTTGGAATTGCGAATCTGGAACGCCGCCGGCTGCCGGGAGACTTCCACGATCTC
>PLRZ01000731.1:673-4889 GCA_003164075.1 Bryobacterales bacterium
CATGTTCCACCATCGCCACGGCATCGGCGCCCGCGGGAATAGGCGCGCCGGTCATGATTTCGACGGCCTGTCCGCGGGCCACTTCGCCCTCGAAACGTTGGCCGGCGCGCACCTCGCCGATGACCGCGAGTTCGCCCGGCAGGTCGGCGGCGCGCACGGCGTATCCGTCCCGCACGGAGCGGGCGAGCGCGGGCACGTCGCGGTCGGCAGCGATGTCTTCGGCCAGAACGCGCCCGGCCGCGGCGTCCAACGCGACTGTTTCGACCTCGGGATGGAGGCGCGCACCGGTCACCTTGTCGATCACCGTCTGGCGCGCGGCGAGGAACGTCAGGGCCACGTTTCTATTATGGCGCTACTGAATCTTGAAAAACGCCGACGCGTGCGGAGCGATCGGGAACGCCCGGCCGTCCGTCACGGTTCCCAGATCTTTCCTCTCCCAAAGGTCGCGCACCACGCAGGTCCGCGGCAGGCCGAGTTCCGCCCAATTCACCTGGATCCGCTCCACCCCGGCATCGCCGATATTGAAAACGGCCAGGTACTTGGCCGGCGAACCCGGCAGTTCCGCAATCCAAGCCACCTGGTTGCCGCGTGTGAAAAGCTCGTGGCTGGCGCCGGCCTTCTGGTTGACCGCGAGGACTTCGTCATTCGAGATCAGGCTCAGCGTGAAATCGTCATTATCGGGCAAGTGGCCTCCGAACATCAGAGGCGAGCGCGCGATGGACCACAGGGTCATCAACGTTCGCTGTTCGTCGTGGGTGAGCAGGGACATTCGCGGATCGCCGCGCTCGGCGCGAATGCCGATGTGGCCCAAGGGAAGCATGTCGCCATCCGGCCAGTTGCCCGGTTTGACGGCAGCGTTCCATTTGGTGAAATTCGGGAACTGGCGCTTGAGGTCCACCCAGCGATCCCAGAAATCGTCGGAGATGCGCCACATCTGGGCATACTGTCCGATGACCGCCGCCTGGCCGGCATCGCGCGTGCCGGGCGAGAGGCTCAGCACGATGGGGCGGCCGGTTTTCTTGAGGGCATGGCTCAGGGCTGCGATTTCGCCGGTGTGGTCGGCGCGGGCGAACATGTCGTCGGCTTTGATGAAGTCGACGCCCCAGGAGGCATACAGCCCGGCGATGGAATCGTAGTAGTCCTGCCCGCCGGGTTTGGTGACGTCGACGCCATACATGTCGGAGTTCCACGGGCAGATCGACTGCTTATCGGCCACATCGGCCGCGTGGAACCGGCTGCCGGAAATCGGCAGGTTCCCCTCCACCGCGCGGCGCGGGATCCCACGCATGATGTGGATTCCGAATTTCAAACCCTTGGCGTGGACGTAGCCGGCGAGCGCCTTGAATCCCGCTCCGCTGGCAGCCGAGGGGAAGCGATTCGGCGCAGGCATCAGGCGGCCGTTGGCGTCCATCACCAGTTGCGTGTCCGGGCGATAGCCGTGCGACTTGGGATTGGCTTCGGACCATTGGATATCCACCACAATGTACTGCCACCCGTACTTCGACAGCCGGGCGGCCATGTAATCGGCGTTGGCCTTGACCTCGCCCTCCGTCACACCGGTGCCGAACGAGTCCCAACTGTTCCACCCCATCGGCGGAGTGGGAGCGGGCACGGTCTGCGCCAAGCCGGATGACACCAGCAGGGCGAAGGTCAGGGCAAATCCGGAGCGGCAAGGCATCTTGCAGGTCAACGTATCACAATTGCGGAAGTAGAATGAACACATATATGGAAATGAAGCTGGTAGCGCTGGAAGTCCCCGAAAACGGCAACGTGATCCTGGGGCAGACGCACTTTATCAAGTCGGTGGAGGATATCTACGAGGCCATCGTAAATACCGTGCCGCAGATGAAATTCGGCGTGGCTTTCAATGAGGCATCGGGCCCCTGTCTGACACGCGTGGATGGCAACGACGAAGAACTCAAGTCCATGGCGGTTCGCAATGCGTCAGCCATCGCGGCGGGCCACATCTTCGTGGTAACCATGCGCGAGGGCTACCCCATCAACGTGCTGGGACGCATCAAAGACGTGCCGGAAGTGTGCTCGATTTACTGCGCCACGGCGAACGCGGTGCAGGTGATTGTGGCCGAAAACGAGCAGGGCCGCGGCGTGGTGGGCGTGATCGATGGGTACTCCCCGAAGGGCGTGGAGACGGCGGAAGATGCCGAAAAACGGCGGGGATTCTTGCGTATGATCGGATACAAGCGGTAGGCTACCGCGCGTTCAGGTCGATCCCTAACTTCTTCAACTCTTCGGAATAGTAGCGGTGGTGCAGCAGATCCCACTCCTCGCTGCCTTCGGGAATCTCGCGCTTCTGCGTGCGGATCTTGTCGCGGGCGGCGCGGTCCACCTTGTCCTCGGCTTGCAGGAGGTCGGTCATGATGCGCAGAATCTCCAGCCGCACGTTGTTGGTGTTCTTGTCCTTCAGGCGCAGGTCGCGATTCTTGCGCAGCATCTCGACTATCTTGTGAGACATGTCGGTGACCTTGTCGCGCGAGAGCTTCATGCCGTCGCCGGTGTCGCGGCCGGAGGCGCGGATCACCTTGCGCTGCGAGATCAGGGTGTTCTTGATGCGGCGAAACATCTCCGAGTAGCTGACGCCCTCGCGGCGCATATAGTCGGCGTATTGGCTCAGCAGGTCGCGCACTTCGTCGTTCAATTTGTCTTCGACGGCGAGCTCGCCGGTGATGACGACGGCGATTTTCTCCGCCACGGCATCCGGAGCCGAGGTCTCGATCACCCCGGCGGTGAGCCTCTTCACGAGTTGTTTGGAGAGGTAGCTAACGAATTCTCTGGCAAGCAGC
Source organism: Bryobacterales bacterium (assembly GCA_003164075.1). Next base: position 3,475 of record PLRZ01000731.1, read on the forward strand.
ATGCTATAGGAGCGAAGATGTAGTTTATCACGTATGGGATACCTTCTGAATCGGGGGATTGCCAGGCAGGACGGCGGGAGCGATATAATTGCTCGCATGTTTCGAAGCGCCGTCTTCTTCCTCGCTGGCGCGCTGGCGCTGCTCGCCCAGACGCCCACCATCGACCAATCCCTGAGCATGAAATCGGTCGCCGGCGCGCAGATTTCGCCCGATGGCCGGTACGTGGCCTACACCGTGCAGCAGGCCAACTGGGACGATAACGAGTTTGCCACGCAAGTCTGGATCGCCGTCGCGGCCACCGGCGAACACTACCAGCTCACCAGCGGCAAGAAGAGCGCCAGCGGTCCTCAATGGTCCCCGGACTCGCGCCGCCTGGCGTTTACCAGCGACCGCGACGGCAAGCGCCAGATTTATGTAATCTCTCCGGCCGGCGGTGAAGCCGCGCAACTCACCACGGAGGAAGACGGAGTCGGTTCCATGGCCTGGTCGCCTCAGGGTGACACCATCGTGTTCGCGTCGACCGGGCCGGAGTCGAAGGCCCGCAAAGAACGCAAGGAGAAGTACGGCGAATTCGACATCATCGGCGGCGATTACGTCATGAATCATCTGTGGCGCGTCACCGTCCCCGCGGAGATACCGGCGGACGTCAAGAAACTGCCCAAGCCGGAAGCGCTGACTTCGGGCGAGACATTCAATGTCACCGGCTTTTCCTGGTCGCCGGACGGCAAACGCATCGCTTTCAGCGCCACGCGGGAGCCCGACTGGCGCAGACACTCGTGTCTGCGGCGCCGAGACTCTTCTCGGCNNCTCGACCCAGCAGGCAGGAGTGCCTGCGCCACGAGAACGGGCTCATCCCAAATTCGAAGTATAGACCACTACCAGTATCCGCCCTGCCGCGTCGGCTCCATGAGATCCGATTCATCATCGACGAGCGTGATTGCCAGCGGATCTTCGAATACCATAGCCGCGTCGGCAAAGCGTACGCCGTGCTTACTGGTATTGCTCGCCGATTTCCCAGGGTCCCAGATCAGCGCCACGACCCAGTGTACATAAATATGTACACCAAGTGCAATTCCCGACATTGCAGGCTAGGAGCACGCCGCTCTACGGCCGCCCGCCCCCCGAATATAGAATCGCATTCGCCAGCATGTTGAACTCCCCGAGATTCTGCCAGCGATAGCACGGGTTGGTGGCGAATAGAATCACGTGCCCCTGTCCTACCGGCACGTCCGCTACCGCCGGACGGCCGCGGATCTCCGCCACGCCCTTCATCAGCCCGCTGAGCACCGACCGGTCCGTCCCCGGAAACTGCATCAGGACCCACTTGGAGCGGTCCTCCGTGGGCACGCGGAGCAGCGGCCCGCTGGCATACCGCACCGGCACTACCTTGGCCGTGTACCCGTAGAAAATGGGAT
>PLRZ01000731.1:4918-16027 GCA_003164075.1 Bryobacterales bacterium
AGCCCCATCCCACCGGTGATATCCTCCGACTCCCCGTACATCCCCATGGTGGGAAACTCCGGAGTCTTGGTGTATGCCAGCGGCTTGCCCTTCGATTCGATATCGAACACCAGCGACTTCGACGTGCGCCCCTGGCTCGGAATCACGATCACGTCGTAGGCATCGCGCAACGCTCCCTTGCGCACGCGCTCCTGGTAGATCAAATCGTACGCGAATTCGAAATGGTCCAGCGCGTACCGCACCCATCCCACGTCCTGCGTGCTGCCCCAGGTGGTGTACACCGCCAGGCGCGGCAGGCGGGCGGGACGCTTCTGCACATCGGGCAACTGGCGCAGCCCCACCGCTTGCAATCCGAGCTTTTCGATTTCCCCCTTGACGCGCGCGCTCGAAGGCAGCAGCAGCGAGCCCGCCGGCAACTCGATATCGCCCGCCTTGTATGGCTGGGAGGTGGCATCGTAAGTAAGATCCTTCAGGCGATACCGCAGCGTGGACAGCGAATTGGCCCCGTTGTGCAGCACCGCCGTCCACATCCCCGACCCCTTCACTTCTCCGCTCACGTGCATGGTGTCGACGGGTTCCACCGGCACATCCAGCAACGCCCGGTCGCCGATCTCGCGCACGTCCGCCTGGCTCATCAGTCCCATGGTCCAGCCGGTATCGTCATAAGTGCGCAGATTGGCATCGGGGAATTGCTGCTTTTCGAGCAGGATCTTGGCCAGCCGTCCGTAGGGCTGGTTGCGCTTCACCACTAGCGAGCCGGCCGGGAAAGTTTCATCCTTTAGTTTGATTTCCGCCGTGGAGCGGCCCACCTCCACGCCCTGCAGACGCAAAATATTGACAATGAACTCCACGCGCGTCATGTCCCGCTGGCCGGCCGGCAGGACGTAACCGAACGGCGCGTCCTTGCCGCCCGACTCCACCGAATTGCGGCTCTTGGTATAGAAATTCTCCAGCACGGTTTTGGCGAAGTTGGATGTTAGTTCGAGCGCGCTCAATACTCCAGTCTCCATGTAATTGGTGTTATTGCGCTGCGACCACACCACTTCCTTATAAGGAGGGATCGGCCGGTACCACTCGCGCGTGGTCATCGACCCGCCGCCGGGCGCTTCACCGCCGCCCGCCGGCGCGTCCACCGTGCGCTTCATGGTATTGGCGCCGCCGTTGCCGAACGTCTCGTACATCCGCAGCATGCCGTTATGGTTCGACGACATGAAGCCCAGATACCCCGGCGACCACATATCTACAAACGCGTGCGTCCAGACACCCGGCATCCCATAGCTCATCATCTTAGTCATCTCGAAGTTGGAGAACCAGGGAAGCTCGCCGTAGAGAATCGGGTCGAGCGTGGGATTCTGCGGCGCCTGCCCGCTGAAGGTATACATGAAGGGTTCGGACTCATGCAGATCGTGCATGATGGGCGGATGCCAGTCCAGGTAGAACTTCAGCCAGTTGCGCATAGTTACCTGGGAGTAATTGATATCGCGATTATTATCGTGATAGATATACTTACCCCAGTACGGTGGCCCCGCCAGCCGGTCGGCCTCGGTCTCTTCGCTGATCTTGTGGCGATAATACCAGTCGACATAGCGGTCGCGGCCATCCGGATCGAGCGCATTCACCACCATCACGATTACGTTGCGCCGGATGCCTTCATACAGCGGCGATTCGTCCACCGCCAGCCGGTAGGCCAGTTCCATGAGCATCTCCGGCGGTCCCGTCTCGGCACTGTGCAATCCGCCGGTGAACATATACACCGGCTTGGCCAGCCCGATGATACGGTGCGCCTCCACGTCGCTAAGCCCGCGCGGATCGGCCAACCGCGCCAGATAGCCCTTGTAAGTGTCGAGATTCCGTATAGTATCTTCGTCGGCCACCACGGTGACCAGGCACTCGCGCCCCTCATCGGTACTGCCCGCGGGGAGAATCTTCACACGCTTGGAGGCCGCGGCCAGTGCGCGGTAATAGCGATTCAGGTCGGCGACGCGGGTCAATTTCTTCGGCATACCGGGGTAATATCCCAGTATGTCCTTGGGGCTCGGCACGCCGGCCGCTTTCGGTAAATGGTCCACCAGCGGGCTGAGAAACTCCGGCATGGTGGTCCATTCTTTCACCAGTCGGGAGAAGTCTTCGTCTTGGGGCTGCTGCGGCGGTTGCGCCAGTGCGGCAGCGGTCATTCCGCCCGCCAGTACGGCGAACGCAAGCAAACGTGGGGCTTTCATGGTTTCATAAGAATGTATCACACTAGGTCCAGAACTCCNNGCGGGCGGGCGAGCACCGCCTGCCCCACCTGGTGATGTTGAACTATGCCGTCCATCCGGCCCTGCTGGCGGACCTGCTGCCTCGCGGCTCGGTAACAAGTCTCGTGGAATCGTCGCGGCGTTTTCCGAGCCGCGCGCGTTAGCAAGCGTTCCTTGCCACCTGAAGTGAAATGTTTGCGGCGTGTGCCGATACCCGGCGAGTGAATTTTACCCCAGTTTCTCAAAGACCAACTCGTCGCCGCGCTCGGTGCCGGTCTGCCGCGCCGTACCGGCGGGAAGCTCGATAATGGAATGCGCCGTCAGGCAGGCCGAAAGACGCCATGGCGGCACGGCGTTGCGCACCTTGCGCACGCGATTCTTGCGGTCCACATAAACCAGATCGATGGCGAATTTCATGAAGAACGTGTGCACCGATTCNNCCGCGGGTTTGATTCCGTACCAGAATTTTCATCGGGACAAAATGGAAACGGCGCTGGACGGTATCCAGCGCCGCGTTCCGGTGACTACGCTTTGGGTTGCTTGTTGAGCTTCTCGCGCTGCTCTTTCAGCACCGCTTTGCGGCTCAACTTGATCTTGTTGCCTTCAAGCGCCAGGACCTTGACCAGAATCTGGTCGCCTTCCTTGAGCTCGTCACGCACTTCGCGGACGCGGTTCTCGGAGATCTCGCTGATGTGCAGCAGACCGTCGGTGCCCGGGAAAATCTCCACGAAGGCGCCGAAATCCACTAGCCGCACCACTTTACCCAGGTAGGTCTTGCCGATTTCGGCGGTGGCCGTCAGGTCGGTAATGATCTGGATCGCCTTGTTGGCCGATGCCTCGTCGGCGGAGGCCACGTGAATCGTACCGTCGTCTTCCACGTCGATCTTCACGCCAGTCTGCTCGATGATCCCGCGAATCACCTTGCCTCCTGGTCCAATGACGTCGCGAATCTTATCGGTCGGAATGTGCAGGGTGTAAATCCGCGGCGCGTATTGCGAGATGGCCTTGCGGGCTTCCGGCAGCGCCTCGTACATCTTGTCGAGGATGTGGAGCCGGCCGCGGCGCGCCTGTTCCAGCGCCTCTTTCATGATGGCGACGGTAACGTGCGGGACCTTGATATCCATCTGCAGCCCGGTAATGCCTTCGCGCGTACCGGCCACCTTGAAATCCATGTCGCCGTAGTGGTCTTCGGCGCCGGCGATATCGGTGAGAACCGCGTACTCCTTGCCTTCCATCACCAGGCCCATGGCGATACCGCCCACGTGAGCGGCCAGCGGAACGCCGGCGTCCATGAGCGCCAGCGAGGCGCCGCAGGTGGTGGCCTGCGAGCTGGAACCGTTGGATTCCAGGATGTCGCTGACCACGCGCATGGTGTACGGGAAGACTGCTTCCGTCGGAACCAGCGAACTGAGCGAGCGTTCGGCCAGGGCTCCGTGGCCGATTTCGCGGCGGCCCGGACCGCGCATGAATCCGACTTCGCCGACGCTAAACGGCGGGAAGTTGTAGTGCAGCATGAAGCGCTTGCTGGCTTCGCCCGGCTCCAGCAGCTCAATGCGCTGCTCGTCGTCTTTGGTGCCCAGGGTTACGGTCACCAGCGCTTGCGTTTCACCGCGGGTGAAAAGAGCGGAACCGTGGGTGCGCGGCAGGACGCCGGTTTCAATGGTAATCTTGCGGACTTCATCGAACGCGCGGCCATCGGGACGGCGGCGGTCCTTGAGCATCTCATCGCGGAAAATGCGCTCGCGCAACGCTTCGATGCACCGGACGCCTTCATCCTGCTGCTCTTCCGGCAACTCGCTCACGGTCTTCTTCTTCAGTGCGCTCACCAGGGTATGGCTGTCTTCCTTGGAGTGCGTCTGGGTATTGAGAGCGGCGATGAGTTCGGCGCGGATGGCGGTTTCAATCTGCTTGTAGAGTTCCCGATCGAGCGTGTGCGGCTCATACTTGAACTTGGGCTTGCCGGCGAGCGCGACCAACTGGCGGATTCCGGCGGCGATCTTCTTGCAGCACTCGTGGCCGAATTCGATAGCGCCGAGAACCTCCGCTTCGGAGACCTGCTGGGCGCCGGCTTCCACCATCACGATGCCTTCTTCGGTGCCGGCGACGACGATGTTCAGTTTGGATTCGCGGCCCTCGGTGTAGCTGGGGTTGGCGATATACTGCCCGTCCTTCATGCCGATGCGGACACCCCCCAGAATGTAGGGGAACGGGAGATCGGAAATGGCTAGCGCCGCGCCGGCGCCGCAGATGGCCAGGGAATTGGGATCCTGCTCGGGATCGGCCGACAGGACCATGGCGATGATCTGGGTTTCGTGGGAGAAACCTTCGGGGAACAGAGGACGCACCGGACGATCGATCAGGCGGCTGGTAAGAACTTCTTTTTCGGAGGGACGTCCCTCACGTTTGATAAAGCCGCCCGGGATTTTACCGGCGGCATAAGTGTATTCACGATAGTCCACCGTGAGCGGAAAGAATCCGGCTCCCGGTTTGGGCTGATCGGCCATGCAAGCGGTGACGAGAACAACCGCGTCACCGGAACGAACGACAACGGCGCCGTTCGCCTGTTTGGCCATTCTGCCGGTTTCGAGCGTAACAATCCGGCCGCCCAGGTCAATTTCAACTGTGTGGTGCATAATCTTTCTTAAACCTCCAACCTCGGCCGGACACGGCTCGATGAGCCCCCGGCCAGTCACGAATCGGCCACCCGCTAGCGGGCGCCGTTTGAGACTGGAGTTGACAGGATGGGTGGTCCGCCACGTGGAGAGACAACAACGCCTCCGCCCCGTTCGGACCGGGTTGGAACCAATTCGGAAGCCCCCCGGGAATTTGGGACCAATATCAGGCTGCTTCCGACAAATGGACTAACGGCGGATGCCTAGCCGGAGCAGGAGTGCCTTGTAACGGTCCGTGTCGGTATCGCGAAGGTAGGTCAGAAGCCGGCGACGCTTGGCGACCAGGGTCAATAATCCCTTGCGGGATCCGTGGTCCTTTTTGTGCGTCTTGAAATGCTCTGTCAGCANNTTGTGGCGCTGATTGGTGGTGAAAATCTGCCGCTTTGCTTCAATCGCCAGTGCCATTCTTGGGGTAAAACTCCTTGTCTTCTCTTAATCTCGATTTGGTACGTTAATTAGAATAACACAAGACGGAAGGGATTCGCGGGGGACGTTTGCGGCCGGGTGCGCGACATAGAAGTGATAGATTCGAAGGAATGCAGGCGAATCGAGGAAATCCGGGCGTAGTAGTACGCCAAGCTGAGCCGCGACCGCAAGGGAGCGGTGTTTGAGGTATTTCATTACGTTCGCCTGCTACGGCGCGCGCCTACACGGCGACGAATCGGGATCGGTGGATCGGCATCACAATCTGGTGGGCAGCCGGCGGTTGGAGCCCGATTCACAACGCGTCATGGCGGAACGTCGAGAACTGCTCCAGGATCCCTATGTGCTCGACGAAGCGGGCCGGGCAGTAGTACTGGCGACCATCCAGGGGCACTGCGCGTACCGCGGTTGGAATCTGCTGGCTGCGCACGTAAGATCCAACCATGTGCACGCCGTTGTGGAGGCGGAGACTCGACCCGAGAAAATCATGAACGAGTTCAAAGCGTACGCCAGCCGGGCGCTGAACCGGCTGGCAGGCGACGGACCCGATCGGAAACGCTGGGCGCGCCATGGAAGCACGCGTTGGCTATGGAAGGACGAGGATGTAAGGCATGCTCTTCAGTACATAATCGACGATCAGGGCGAGGCCATGGCGCTGTTCGTCGCGGAAGAGCTTTGACGCGACGCAGGTATCCGCTCCCTTGCGGTCGCGGCTCGGTATCGGTCGCGGCCCGGTGTCAGACGTTCGTCTCCACTTCTATGTCGCGCACCCTTTGCGGCCGGGTGCGCAACCGCTGACTGACCCCGTGACCAAACAGGGGAAAACCGGAATCTCACCACGGAGAGGGCACAGAGATACCCATCCGTCACATCGCCGCGTGCCTGCGGAATACGTCCACGATCAGCCGCGCGCCATCGTAGCTCCACACGCTCATCCACCGGCCCACATTCGTGCCCATCATCAACACCGTCAGCACCAGGAACCCGGCGCGCGCAATCTCCTGATAAATCACCGTCGGAATCCGCAGCGCCAGCAGCATCTTCGAGCCGTCCAGCGGAGGCACCGGCAGCATATTAAAGAGAGCCAGGTACAAGCTGAGTTCCACGCCGCGGAAGGCGAAATTCGCCAGCCACGGGGCCGCGCCGTGGCAGAGCACACCGAACGCGCCCAGTATCACCGCCATGATCACATTACTGAACGGTCCGGCCAGCGACACCAGCAGAAGGCCGTTCAATCCGCCGCGCAGCTTGGCGGTCTGCGTGTAGACCGGCCTTCCCCATCCCAGAAATCCGCCCATGAAGAGGGTACTGAGGAACGGCAGGATCATGGTGCCCAGCCAGTCGACATGGGCCAGGGGGTTGAGCGTGACACGCCCCTGGAGGCGTGGCGTGTCGTCGCCCAGTTTGGTGGCTACCCAGGCATGCGAGAACTCGTGCGGGGCGGTGAGGATCCAGAGCAGCAGGACATTGGTGACGGCCAGTTGGAAGTTGAGGTTCATGGTCAGTTCCGGCGCACGATGGCCGCCCAGAGGCCCAACAGTGCCACAACCGCTAACACGGAGAGTGCCGTCTTCCAGCCGATGGCTTCTATTGTACGACGGCGGGCGGGATTCACAGCGGTCCGAATACCCGGGGGACTCGAACGAGTCAGATTTTCCGGCTCAGCCCCAGTTCCTCAGCCGCCTGCGCCAACCGCTTGTCCAGTGTCCAAAACTCGCATTTCGATAGCATTGCCGAGGCCAGCAAATGCACATCGATCCAGCCCAACCCTCGCCCCCACAGATGACGATCCTCAAGTAGCCGTAAGACCTCGGCATTGGACGCCACGCTCGCCGGAGGCAGCGTTTGCAGGTCGGACAGTACTGCGGCCCGATTCTTCAGGCTGCCGCACGCCAGTTCTCCCGATACAAAAGGATGCATCAGAACCAGCCCTTTGACCAGGCGATCCGCCAAGGCCGGATCTCCCTGACGGAAGTGCTGAATCCAGACGGACGTGTCGACGAGCACCATCAGGCAGTTCGCCGCCGCGGGACATTCGCCATTTTGGGTTGAGTGCCACCGAGCGCGGCGAGCCGTTTGCCGGCCTCGCGCGCAATCAGGGCCTCCAAACCGGCCCGTACTAACGCCGTCTTCTCCTGGATGCCGGTCGATTCCCTGGCGCGCTCCAATAGGCCGTCGTCGATGATCAACGTAGTACGCATATGCATGAGTATGCATCATCCAGGCATATGGATCAAGGTGGTCCGGCCCCGCTCTTGCGGCAAGTCAAGGGCATATTCACCACCGAGACACGAAAGCGCGCAGTCGCACAGGAAGGCGAGGAAAACGGGGCCGCGTGCGTCTCACCGTGCCGAATATCCCTCGCCCTGGGGGGCGAATCGTTCAGCCCACCACGAAGCCCCGCAGAAAACTCTGCGCTCTCCGTAACCTCTGTGTTCTCTAAACCCAGGGAAACGCGTCTATCCCCAACCGGCGCACACGCCCCGTTTTCCCCTTGGTCTTCCTCTGTGTCTCTGTGTCTCCGTGGTGAATATACGCTCCCTCTCACCCGTGGTATCATGAGATTTACGCCATCAATTTCTTTCCCTGAGGTTCATTCCACTTGGCTTTAGTAGAGGGTTGCAAGCACTCGCTGGAAATTTCCATTCCTGTCATCGATGTCGAAAGCGAGTTGGGACGCGTTACCGCCGACGTCCAGAAACGCGCCAAACTCCCGGGCTTCCGGCCGGGAAAAGCTCCTGCCAGCATCATCCGCAAGCAGTTCGCCAGCGATATCCGGCAGAAGGTGCTCGAGAATCTGATTCCCAAGTTCCTCCAGAAGCAGTTCGAGGCCGAGAATCTCAACGTGGTCGGCACACCCGATATAAAGGATGTGCATTTCCACGACGGCGAGCCGCTGCACTTCAAGGCGGAGTTCGAAGTGGTCCCCCAAATCGAATTGGGCGACTACCGCGGCGTCGAAGTGCCCTATGGCGATCCGCAGGTCACCGACGAGGATATCGATAAGCGCATCGCCGAGATCCGCGAGCAGAAGGCACAGTACGTCAACATCGATCCCCGTCCGGTGGAGGACGGCGACCACGCCGTGGTGTCCCTCGAAAGCCTCGGCGGAGTGGAGGGCGAACCCGTCAAGTCCGACGAAATGGTGCTCGAAATCGGCGGCACGGATACCTTTCCGGCCTTNNCCTATCCCGAAGATTACGGCGGGAAGCGACTGGCGGGCCATACGGTCAAGTTCCACGCCATATTAAAGGGAATCCGCCGCAAAGAACTGCCCGAGGTGAACGACGAGTTCGCGCAGGATCTGGGCGATTACCGCGACACCGGCGAACTGCGCGAGGCCATCCGCAAGAACATCTTCGGGCAGAGAGAGTTCGATGCCCAACAGGCCGCTAAGAACAAAATCGTCGACAAACTGGTGGATGCGCACAATTTCGCCGTCCCCGAGGTGTTCGTCGAGCGGCAGGTGAAAGGCCACATGGAACAGACCTTGCGCGCCATGGCGGCCGAGGGCGTGGATCCGCGGTCCATCAAGCTCGATTGGGCCAAAGTGATGGAATCCCAGCGGGAGAAAGCGTTGCGCGAAGTCAAGGCATCCATGCTGCTGCAGAAGATTTCCGAGCGGGAAGCCATCGTGGCGACGCGCGACGAGGTGGATCGCGAAGTGGATCGGGTGGCCCGGCATCAGAAAGAGCCGGTGGCCGCGGTACGCATAAAATTCGAAAAGGATGGCACCATGGACCGCATTGCCTCGCATATCCAAACGGAGAAAACGCTGAGTTTCCTTTTCGAACAGGCCCGCAAGACGGCGGAAGCGTAGTTTCGCGCGCATGCAAAAATTCGGGAACAAGGTTAACGTTACCTCGGGTATTACCCTTTTCCGATTACCTACCTTCGGAGTACATTGCTAAGAGAGCCGGTTCAGGTGATAATGAAGACGAAGTTAATTGGAGGTTCCCGGCCGCCAGGCCCCCCGGCGGAAGAGGAGAAAACTGCTTGAAACGAACCGGATCGGATGATGCTTTACGGTGTTCGTTTTGCCACAAAAGCCAGGACGTGGTCGGAAAGCTGATTTCATCCCCGAGCGACTACCCGCGTGCCTACATCTGCGATGAGTGCATCGCTGTCTGCAACTCGATTTTAGAGGACGACAAGGTCGAGCCGCCCTCGGGAACACCGAACAAGATTCCGAAACCCTTAGAGGTCAAAGAGTTTCTGGATCAATACGTAATCGGACAGGAAGCTACCAAGAAAAAACTTGCAGTGGCGGTCTACAATCACTGCAAGCGCATCCACATGAACCGCATGCGCAACTCCGACGTGGAGTTGCAGAAGTCCAACATCCTGCTGATCGGGCCCACCGGGACTGGCAAGACGCTGCTGGCGCAGACCCTGGCGAAGATCCTCGACGTACCGTTCGCCATCGTGGACGCCACCACTTTGACGGAAGCCGGCTACGTGGGTGAAGACGTCGAGAACATCATTTTGAAGCTGCTGCAGGCAGCCGATGGCGATGTGCAGAAGTGCCAGCAAGGCATCATCTATATCGATGAAATCGACAAGATCTGCCGCAAGGACGAGAATCCGTCGATCACTCGCGATGTCTCCGGCGAGGGCGTGCAGCAGGCGCTGTTGAAAATTCTGGAAGGCACCGTGGCCAACGTTCCGCCGCAGGGTGGACGCAAGCATCCGCACCAGGAATTCACTCCGGTGGACACCACCAACATCCTGTTTATTTGCGGTGGCGCATTCGTCGGCCTGGAGAAAGTGATCGCCCGGCGTACCGGCAAGAAGTCCATGGGCTTCCTGCAGGAAGACGACAAAGCCACGGTACGGAGTTCGGGCACCAGCGGCCGAAGGGACATCGATTTGCTGTCGCACGCGCAGCCCATCGACCTGATCAAGTTCGGCTTCATCCCGGAGTTCATCGGCCGGCTGCCGGTGACCGCGGTACTCGAAGACCTGGACCGCTCAGCGCTGATCCAGATTCTCTCGCGGCCCAAGAACGCCATCATCAAGCAGTATCAGAAGCTCTTCGAGTTCGAGAATGTGCGTCTGAAATTCAGCGACGAAGCGCTTGAAGCGATCGCCGACCTGGCCATGGAGCGCAAGGTGGGGGCGCGTGGTTTGCGCATGATTCTCGAAGACCTGATGCTGGACCTGATGTACTACCTGCCTTCCTACAAAAAGGTGCGAGAGTTCCAGGTCACCAAAGAAATGGTGCTGTCGCAGAAAATCAGTCTTACAATACTAGAAAAGGCCGGTTAACCCCAGGCTTCCCGAAAAGCTCTCCATGTAGACCAGAGAGGACCAGGGGGCACGCCGAGCTCCCTGGGGAGAATAATGCTTACATCGAAGGAAAAACCCGACACAAAACGTCTGCCGATGATGCCCATCCGCGAAGTGGTCATCTTTCCGTACATGATGACCCCGTTCGTGGTAGGGCGCGAATCGAGCGTGAGGGCGCTCGAAGAAGCCATGGCCGGCGACAAGAAGATCTTCCTGGCGGCCCAGCACGATGCCTCGGTGGATGAGCCCAAACCCAACGAGATCTTCAGTGTAGGCACCATCGTGAACATCGTGCAGAGCCTCAAGCTGCCGGACGGCAACATCAAAGTGCTGGTGGAAGGCGTGGAGCGCGCCAAGGTGGTTTCGGTTTCCGATGAGGACGGCTTTTTCCGCGCCATCGTGCGCACGTCCAGCTACCGCGTGGAAACCGGCCCGCAACTGGATGCCCTGGTCAGCCGGGTAACGGGGCTGTTCGAACAGTACGTCAA
>PLRZ01000258.1:0-2056 GCA_003164075.1 Bryobacterales bacterium
CCACTTACAGCCAGGCGGCTTACTATCTGGGGCTGACTTACAATGCCCTGTTCGACGAAGAGAAAGCCCAGCAATATTTCAAGAAGGCCGTGGAGATCGACCCCGACTATCCGGAGGCGCACGCCGCCTATGCCGGCATGTTGTTGGATATCGGCGACGTGGACGAAGCGCTCCGCCAGATCGACAGCGTGCTGGTGCTGCAGCCCAATCATGCCGCCGCGCTCACCATGCTGGCGCAGGCGTATCGCTTCAAGGAACTGTATGCGCAGTCCATCGAGGCGGCCCACAAGGCCATCGGGATTGCTCCCAAGAGCGCCGAGCCCCACCTGTGGCTGGGCGACAGTCTCCGGCTGAGCGGCAAATTCCCCGAAGCCGGAGCGGAATACGACCAGTACCTCAAGCTCAGCGATTTCGATAGCCATTTGGCCGGCCAGTTGAATTACTACGTGCTGGGCTCGCTATTCGGCATGGGCCGCCGCAAGCACGCCGCGCAGGAGGACATCTGGAAAGATCTGCGCAGCCTGGCGTACTTCGGAATTTGCGACTGCCAGTATCAGTCGAAGCAGTACGATTCCGCCATCGTGGCCTGCCAGAAGTCGCTGTCGTACTACCGGCAAGACCCGTATGCCCACTACGATCTTGGCTTGGCCTACATGCACAAAGCGGTAGCGGCCGACAACGCCGCCGATCTCGATCCGGCTTTGCAGCATTTCCGCCAGGTGATCGCCATCAATCCGGATTTGGATCAGGCAAAGATCGCGAAGCAAAATATCGCCGCCATTCAGAAGGCGCTCGGACCGCAGTAAGTCTGGCTTGANNACCCAAATTCCGCGAGATCGGGAGTTCGGAGACTCGACGCCACGGGTACCGGATTACTCCGCGGCTGGTTTGGCAGCGGCCTCTTTTGCCAGTAGCCTCATGGCCTGTTGATCGCCGCCGGCGGCTTCTTTGGAAGTCTGGGCTTGCGTTTCTCTCGCTTCTTGAATTGCAGCCAGCGCTGCTTGGGCGGCGGCACTTAACTGCACTGAGTCGGTAGTAGCGGACTGAGGTTGGGATTGAGCCGGCTTCTGCGACGAACTTGCCGTGGACGGCGCCACCGGTTGAGTTTGTGTCGCGTCGGATACCGCGCTGATCATTTTGTAAACTCCTTAGTTATCCATATCGACCAAAGTTCGAAATGTTTCACCTCAGCACCTGGACTGCCATTGGTATTGGGCTGGGCCTGGCAGGCGCTGTGGCGTCCGCCACACTGATGCGCGGGTTATTGTTCGGCGTGCGGTCATGGGATGTGGCGACGCTGGCGTCGGTGGCCGGGATTCCCGGTATCTCGTCGTTGCTGGCCAGCTTCGCCGGATCTGGTACACTACCTCTGAAATATGAATGCCAACGCTGCCAAAGACGCCGGACGCGCACTGGGACGAAATCCCGATCGATTGACCCTGACGGAACGCCTGGCGCTGGCCGGCAAGTACGTCGCACTGGAGATTTATTCGCCCGACACCACTCCGCTGCGGCGCATTGAAGCCATCGGCGATTCCCTTGCCGAATGTCTGCGCACCCTGCAGTCGCGCGGGCTCGACCCGAGACAGTTCGAATTCAGCCGGCTGGCGAGGCCGTACTAGAAATCGGCTCTTAGCTGTTGGCCTTTACCTTTTGGCCTTTACCGCTGAGCATCCGATACCGATCCCTTCCCCGGATCGGTTACGCAGCCGGCCGGGACCGGCAATATCGTATCCGCGCTTCCGTGTGTTCTCATGAAGCATACGACCATGAACGGAGCGGAATGTCTCTTGCGGACCCTGCTGGCAAACGGGGTAGACACGTGCTTTATGAACCCGGGCACATCCGAGATGCAATTTGTGTCGGCGCTGGATCGCGTGGAGGGGATGCGGGCGGTGCTCTGTCTTTTCGAAGGAGTCTGTTCCGGCGCGGCGGACGGCTATGCCCGCATGACGGGGCGGCCCGCGGCCACGTTGCTGCATCTGGGGCCGGGGCTGGCCAATGCGCTCTCCAATTTTCACAACGCCCGCAAGGCACGGTCGCCGGTGCTGAGCAT
>PLRZ01000258.1:2178-16785 GCA_003164075.1 Bryobacterales bacterium
CTGCTGACGGCGGGTTTCCAGCCGGCGGCGCTTCTGGCAGCGGCTACCGGCGTCCGGGTATTGGGCAACCGCAACGGAGCGCGCTATGAATGCGGCGGAGGCCGTGCGGCGCCGCTGCGGTTGCCCTATTTCCCGGAGCCCGCCGAGGCCGCGCTGGCGGGACTGAAGCATTTGATCCTGGTGGAAAGCCAGACGCCGATTTCGTTTTTTGGATATCCGGGCCGCCGCAGCGAACTGGCGCCACAAGACTGCACCATCCACGTCTTGGCCTCCGTCGAGGAAAACGGAGTCGAAGCGTTACTTGCGCTGGCCCGGGAATTGGGCGTGGACCCGGCGCCGCCGCCGGTGTTACACGCGCCGAAACCGGATTGGCCGCACACCGCGGACCTGACGCCCGACGCCATCGGACGGGTGTTGGCGCACCTTCTACCGGAAGGTGCGATTATCTCCGACGAGACCGTTTCGTCCGGTGAAGCGCTCTTGCGGCACCTCGCTTCGGCGGCGGCTCACGACCTGCTGCCCGTCGCGGGCGGTTCCATCGGACAAGGGCTGCCGGTGGCTGTTGGCGCCGCCCTGGCTTGTCCGACGCGCAAAGTGATTGCGCTGGAAGCCGATGGCAGCGCCCTGTACACCCTGCAATCGCTCTGGAGCATGGCGCGCGAGCGGCTGGACGTCACTACCGTCATCCTGGCAAACCGGCGATACCGCATTCTGGACATCGAAATGCGCCGCACTGGCGCCGGCGCCGTGGGGCCGCGCGCCGACCGGATGATCGACCTGACGCGCCCGGAGCCGGACTGGGTCAAACTGGCCGAGGGTCTCGGAGTCAACGCGGTGCGCATCGCCACGCCGGACGAATTCATCCTCGAATTCGGCAGCGCCATGTGCCAGCCCGGCCCCAGGCTGATCGAAGCGGTGCTCGATCGATCCAGCCCGGCGTAGCTGGCGATAGCACCGGATCCTGAGTCCACCCCTGATTCTCAGTACTTGGCCAGCGTGAATTGGCGAACACTCGGGTTCCCGGTTTCCCCAGTACACGGCAGCACCTGCGGCCGCTCCCGGTCAAACAGCGCCCGCAGCCACTGCTCGGCGGTATCCCCATTCCAGGGCAAATAGTCGTCCGCGCTTGCGAAGCAGAGCGAGGCATACCGGCAGTTTTCGGCTTCCAACCGCATGAAGATCACGGTGACGTTGGTGGAGAGATGATGCGCGGAAACTGTCCGGACGTAATTCCGGTTGAGTTTTGCCGTCAAGCCGCCTGTCGTGCCGGAGCTGCGCCAGGCGCCACGCGCCGCGTTCGAGCGCAGAAGCTTGGCCACGTTGCCAATCGACCAGTCGGCTCCATATACGCGCCCCTCGGTGTGCGGTGCGGCGATCGGTGTTCCACTCATGGTTCCATGATCCCACCTCCGGCCGTCGGTCCAGTCTGCGCTTGGAGCACTTTCGCCCATTCACCGGTCCCTGGCGAGCGTTTCGTGAGTGGGGCAGGCGGTGCTCGGCTACCCTAACCTCCCTCGGTATGGTTCGGCGGGCTCATCCCCAATTCCACGACATCGGGATTCCGCGAGACTCATCCCAGCCTTGCACGCGCCGCGCCGCTCCTACTTCCCCAACAGCACCACGCCGCCAAGCACCAGCAGGGTCCCCGCAGCCCGCCGCACGCCGATCTGCTCGTGCAGTAGAATCTTCGCCAGCACCGTCTCCAGAATGAAACTGGATGCCGACGCGGGGACCGCAAAACTGAGCGGCGCCGATTGCACCAGCGCCATGAATGCGAAAAACGAGAACGCCAGGCATACGATGGACAGCAGCAGATAACGCCGCGCCCCGATCATGCGCAACAGACGGCCCACCCCGCGCGCCCCCACCGATTGCTCGCCCGCGCGTTTCATTTCGAAGCTCTGCAGGAGGTCGCTGAGCACCGTCGCCACCACCATGACGATCACCAGCACCCACGTCATTGCGGACCCTCCGGCTTGGACGTAGCCTGTGGGGTGGAACTCACCAGAGAGGCGCCGGCGAAAATCAACGTGACGGCCAGCCACCGCTGTGGGCTGACCGCCTCATGAAGAAAGAATCTCCCCAGCACCGCCGCCAGCACATATCCCACTGCCGTCATGGGCAGAATGAAACTGAGATCGGCCAGGCTCAAGAGCGCCAGCCGCACCAACAGCGCCAGGATCAGCATGGCGATGCCGAGCGCGATGCCCGGATGCAGCATGGCGCGCAGATATACCATCGGGTCTACAGCCAGGGTCTCCGGCAGGTGTTTGGTGCCCCACGCCAGGCTTAAGTTGCCGAATGCCCGCAGCGCGAGGAAGAGGACCAGCAGGAAATAGGTTCGGGTAGTTCTGGTGGAAAGCGGCACGAATTCACAGAGTACCAAGTCACTGGAGGGTGGATGTCTTGACACATCTCTATATGCTGGTATATATAAATGAATGATGACCGAAAAAGATCCCGGCGACTTTCTCCCCCTTCACAACAACTGGTTCCATATTCTGCTGTCGCTTGGCGGTACTGGGCAGCACGGCTACGGCATCATGCAGGAGGTCTTGGAGCGGACTAACGGGGCCGTGCGAATTTGGCCCGCCACTCTTTATGGCACGTTGCAACGGCTGATCGCCGACGGGCTGATTGAGGAGTCCGATGAGCGGCCGGCAGCCGAATTGGACGATGCCCGCCGCCGCTATTACAAGCTGACGCGGCTGGGACGAAGAGTGCTCGATCTGGAATGCGAGCGGTTGCGGGAGATGCTCCGCATGGTGGAGAAAAAGCGCCGTCAGGAGGCCTACTGATGAATCCCCGTTTGAATATCTGCTTGCACCTCTATCGGCGCCTGGCGAGCGCGTATCCCCACGAGTTCCGCATGCGGTATGGGGCCGATCTGGACCGTTTGGGCGAAGATGCCGTTCCGCAAGTCTGGCGGCAGTACGGTGTGCCCGGGGTTGTCCGGTTGCTCGCCGACATCGCCGCCCAGTTGCCCGCCATGTATCTGGTCGAGATCCGCCAGGACGTCGCCTATGCGCTGCGGATGCTCGCCAAATCGCCGGGGTTTACTTCCGTGGCGGTGCTTTCCGTGGCCATCGGCATCGGCATGTGCTGTGCGGTCCGCAGCGAGATTCAATCCATTGTGGGCCCGCCCCAGGGCGTGCGCGACCCCGCGGAACTGGCGACCTTCCGCTGGAGCACGGTGTCCTACCCGTATTTCGAGCGGTATCGCGACCAGCACCAGGCGGTGGCCGCGGCCACGGCTTTGTTGGGGCCGGTGCCGTTCGCGGTAGCGTTTACCGGGGATCAGGGCGCCAAGGCGGAACGGTTCTACGGACACCTGGTCTCGAACGAGTACTTCTCCACCCTGGGTGTGACGCCCGCCTCGGGACGGTTCTTCAGCCTGGAAACGGAGAAGCCCGGTATGCCTCCCGTGGTGGTGGTCAGCGACCGCTTCTGGCGCGCGCAGCTCAGCGCCGACCCGCACGCCGTGGGGCGCACGCTACGGCTGAACGGAAGGCCGGCAACCATCGTGGGCATCGGTCCCCGGGACTTTCTGGGCATCTGGCCCGGAAATCCGGCCGACCTGTTCGTGCCGGTGACGTGCGGCATCGCCCTGGTCCCCGAACTGAGCCCCGATTCGCTGGATCGCGCCGACCGCGAGATTTTCCGCGTGGTGTTCCGGCTGGCAAAGGGCGCGACCATGCCGATGGCGGAAGCCGCTCTCAACGCCATCACCCGCAATTTCGACCGGGAGCGCGGAATCCCGCTCCATCGCGACCGGGTGCTGCGGCTGATGCCGGCCGGCACCGTCATGTACGCCACCCCCGAGCAGCGCAGGTTCACCAACACGTTCGATGTGGTTCTTTGGGCGCTGGTGCTGGCGCTGGTGTGCACCAACCTGGCCAATCTGCTGCTGGCCCGCGGCGGCGAACGGCGCAAGGAGATCGCGGTCCGTCTCTCCGTGGGGGCCAGCCGGCCGCGGCTGGTCCGGCAATTGCTGACTGAAAGCGTGCTCCTGTCCCTGGCTGGCGGGGCCGGCGGCATCGCGATGGCGTTTTGGATCACGCGCGTACTCTCTTCCCTGCCAGTACCTTTGTCAACAGCCATTGAGCTGCACTGCCAGCCCGATTGGCAGGTGCTGGCGTGGACGCTGGCCATTGCGATGGCTGCCGGCGTGGGTTTCGGCCTGGTACCGGCCCTGTCTTCGGCCCGCACCGACATCGGCAGCACCTTGAAGGCGGGCGCGCAGACTCCGCTGCGCGGCTATGGCCGCTTCGGTTTGCGCAATCTCTTCGTAGTCTGCCAGATGGCGGCATCCCTCATGCTGGTGCTGGTCACCGGGTTTGTGGCCTCCGGTTTCCTGCTAGCCACGCGCATCGATCCCGGCTTCGAGGTGGCCAACCTCAGCCTGGTTTCGCTGGACCCGGTGCGCGACGGCTATTCCACCGGCCGAGCCGCGGCGCTCCTTACGGCACTGCCCGACGAGCTGTCGCGCGTCAACGGGGTCCGCGCCGTGGCGTTGAGCGCCGGCGCGCCGTTCGCCTGGCTGTCGGCCGACCACCCCATTGCCCGGGTTTCCTCCGTCGCCGGCGATGGGCGAAGCGGCCAGGTGTCGAGCGAGGTCTACCGGGTGAGCATTGGAGCGATCTCTTTCGCCACTCTGAGCGTGCCTCTGCTGGGCGGGCGCGAGTTCGACCGGCAGGACGCGGCCGGGCGCGGCGGCGCCATGCCGGCGATCCTCAACCAGACGGCCGCGCGGTCGTTGTTTGGCTCGGAAAACCCCATCGGACGCCGTCTCCGCGAGGGGGAAGCGAACTACACGGTGGTCGGGCTTGCCCGCGACGTGCAAGCCAGGTTCCTGTCCCCGAAGCCAGTGCCTACCATGTTCTTGCCGCTTACGGCCGGGACGTTCCGCGAGAACCCGGCGCAAGGCATCACCGTGCTGGTACGCGGCACTTCGGGCCGCGACACTCTGGCAGCCGTGCGGGCCAAACTGGCATCCCTCCATCCCGATCTGACGGTTTTCAATGTCCGCACTCTGCAAGAGGACCTCGACCGGTTCAGCTCGTTCTTCGAGTGGCAATCCACAATCTTCGTGATCCTGGGCGTTTTCGCGCTGCTGCTGGCGTGCGTCGGCCTGGGCGGAGTCACGGCCTACGCGGTGGCGCGGCGGCGCAAGGAGATCGGCATCCGGATGGCCCTCGGGGGGCGCACGCGCCAGGTACAAAGACTGGTGTTGCGGGAAGGGACGGCGTTGCTGGCGGTGGGTTCGGCACTGGGTTTTGGCGGCGCGTTTGCCCTCTCGCGCGCTCTGACCGCTAACAGCGAGATGCTCGCGCGGAGCATCGACGAACCGGTGAACGGTCCATTGCTCCTTGTCGGAGCGCCGCTCGCATTGGCCGGCATGGCGATCCTGGCCTGCTACCTGCCGGCGCGCCGCGCCACCAGAATCGATCCCGTCGCTTCCCTGCGGGAGGAATGAAGGGGGGTGGCAGCGTTACCATCGAGTGGTGGCGCGTTACCGGAAGAGCTGTACGCCAAGCTGAGCCGCGACCGCAAGGTTTCAGAACGCGTCGTGGCGGAACGTCGAGAAATGCTCCAGGATCCCTGTGTGCTCGACGAAGCGGGCCGGGCGGTAGTACTGGCGACCATCCAGGGGTACTGCACGCACCGCGGTTGGAATCTGCTGGCTGCGCACGTAAGATCCAACCATGTGCACGCCGTTGTGGCGGCCGAGACCCGACCCGAGAGAATCATGAACGAGTTCCAGGGCGTACGCCAGCCGTGCGCTTGAACCGGCTGGCAGGCGACGGACCCGATCGGAAACGCTGGGCGCGCCATGGAAGCACGCGTTGGCTATGGAAGAACGAGGATGTAAGGCACGCTCTTCAGTACATAATCGACGATCAGGGCGAGGCCATGGCTCTGTTCGTCGCGGAAGAGAATTGACGCGACGCAGGCATCCGCTCCCTTGCGGTCCCTTGCGGTCGCGGCTCGGTATCAGACGTTCGTCTCCACTTCTATGTCGCGCCCTTCCTCCGGGTGCGCGACATAAAAGTGAAAGATCAGGCAACCCGAGTGCAGCCGGCTTCCAGATCCAAACGGCTCCGTCGCTGATGACCACTTTGAGCTTGGCCCACTCCCATCCTCGGCGCCAAGCTTCGCTATAGATGCGCATGTGGTCGCGCCTGAATCTCTATGAGTCCTCTCCACTCTGCTTTATGCGCTGAGGGTCACATCCGTCTTGATGCCGATCGCGTCAAGAATCTCCTGGAGCCTGGAGAGCGCCACGGTCTGGTATTCACTCTCTTCGTACCGGCTGATCACCTGCTTGCTCACGCCCAAACGTTTCGCCAGTTCGGTCTGCGAAAGGCCTTTTGCAATCCGGATCCTTGTGATGAAGGGGGATATTTGATCAAGCCGTTCGACGTGTGGCAGAGCCACTTCACCGGCCTTCAGTTGGTCGTACTCACGCAGTTCACCTTCAAGTTGCCGGATCATGCTCTCGTAGCTGCCACGGATCGCGGCTGAGCGTTTGTCACCCTTCTCGTCGGCCACCTTGGCGAGTGCTTGCTGAAAGCCCTCAATCTGGGCCGCCGTTCGTTCTCTTTGCGCGTCGCTCTTGATCATGATCTACCAGCCCTGACCACCTGAATTACGCCTCGAGGTTCCCCGCTCCGATCCTGACGAAAAAACTCCGGAAATCCTATTTCCGGAGTTGCCTGCATTGCTGGATGAATGAAGAACTCGACTCCGTAGTCGCCCCACATCCGCCACTTCCACTTCCGCACCACTGGAACCAAGACCAATTCGAAGTCGATCCAGTAGGGATCGATGCGATGATAGACGCCCTCGTCGGGCTCAACCCAATAGCCGTCGATATCACCGGGATCGGGCTTCTCCGTACAGAAGCTGCCGTCGATATAGATCTCTTGAATACCGGCCGCCCAAAAGGCCTCGACGGCAGCGCGGAGTCCCTTCAACAACCATCGACGACGGGGCGTGAAACCAAGGCGCATCCCGATCTGCTCCAACGTTGCCCGATGATTTCCCGGTGGCAACCCGCCCGTGTTGGGGTCAAACGCCGGAATCAAAATGCCACCGCCAGCATCTTAAGGACAATCATAACTGTCAACAGTGCAGCTGTCAACATGCAATGACAACTGGGGATCATTGCGCAGGCAGCCCCCGCCCCCTCCTCCGAAGCATGCCCCGCCACGGACTGCTAAGATAGAAAATTCAATTTCAGTGCCGTCTCATTGTCGTGACTGTCCCTCCGGCCGACCGAAATTCCGATCCGCATTTTCGCGAGCACGTACCGCTGCATGACGACACCCGCTTCGCGGCGGGCCGAACCGCCGTCTTTCAGTACGCCACCGTGTTTGTTTTCCTATTCCTGATCGCCGGCTTCTGGAGATTGCAGGTGCAGAACCCGCAGTTTTACGAAGAGCGGGCGCAGCAGAACCGCATCCGGGCCCGCCCGCTGCTGGCGCCCCGCGGGCGCATCTTCGACCGCGACGGCCGTGTGATTGTCGATAACCGCGTCTCTTCCAGGCTGCTGCTCACCCGCGAGAACCTCAAACTGGAAGATCTCGCGCCCATCGCCGATGGTCTCGACCTGAATCCGGACGAGCTTCAGGAAAAAGTGCGCCGCAAATCGCGCGAACCCAAGTACCAGACGATCCGCCTGAAGGACGAACTCACGCCCGCCGACCTCGCCTTCATCAATTCCCACCGCGACGCCTTCCCGGAACTGGACGTGATCCAATCGCAGCCTCGCCTGTATCCTCAGGACGGCATGATGGCGCACGTCATCGGGTACACCGGAGAAATCAGCGAAGCGGAACTCGACTCCCCGGAGTTCGCCAAATACAAACTCGGCGATACCATCGGCAAATTCGGCATCGAACGCCAGTACAACGAGACTCTGATGGGGCAGGACGGCCAGCAACGCGTCGAAGTGGACAACCGCGGCCAGGTCCGCCAGTCGATCCAGGAAAAACCCGTCGTTCCCGGCAAAGATCTGACCTTGACCATCGACCTGGATCTTCAGGCTGTGGCCGAACTGGCCATGGATGGAAAGAACGGCGCCGTGGTGGCGATGGATCCGCGCAACGGCGAGATTCTCGCCATGGTGAGCCGGCCCACTTTCGATCCCAACAAATTCATCGGCCATATCGGCAGCGCGGATTGGAACGCCATCAATGGCAACCCCGATCACCCTCTGATGAACCGCGCCATCCAGGCCCAACAGGCGCCCGGCTCCACTTTCAAGCCGATTGTGGCGCTGGCGGCGCTGGACACCGGGACCATCGACGAACAGACCACGGTGCATTGTCCCGGCTACGTAACGCTCTACAACCACGTCTACCACTGTATGGAAAAGGAGGGCCACGGCACGATCTCTCTGCATAACGCCATCGTGCACTCGTGCGATGTGTTCTTCTTCTCCGTGGGCACCCGGCTGGGAATCGACAACATGGCCCGGTATGCCAATATGGTGGGGTTCGGACACGCCACCGGGGTCGATCTGCCGGGTGAGGCCGCGGGATTGGTGCCTTCGCCAACTCAAAAAGTCCATACCCAGCGCCTGCAATGGTATGCCGGCGACACGCCGCCGGTGGCCGTGGGACAGGGCGCACTGACCGTAACGCCGCTGCAACTGGCGCGCGCTATCGGCGGGTTGGCGATGGGCGGTGTGTGGCGCAGTCCCCATCTGGTTAGAAACGAAGCCACCGCGGCCAGGAAGACCGAATGGCCGTTGGAGCCGAAGCACCTTCAGGATGTGATCGACGCCATGTGTGGGGTGGTGAATGAAGGCGGCACCGGCGCGCGGGCGGCGATTCCGGGCGTGGAGTTGTGCGGGAAGACGGGCACGGCGCAATTGGCGTCGCTCGACAAGGCCAAGGCCGAGGCTGCCCGCCATGGCATGAATTTGAAGGATAATGCCTGGTTTGTCGGTTTCGCGCCGCGCCGCGATCCGGAGATTGTGGTGGTGGCGCTGTTCGACCATGGGGAAGTGGGGCAGTACGCCGCCCCCATCGTGCGCGACGTCATGAAGTCGTATTTCGACAAGAAGGTCAGGATACAGACTTGGTTACACGAGCGATTCCCGGTGATGGCTATTTCGGGGACAGGCTACATAACCTCGAAATAGATACGCACATACATAGAACTCCTGATGTCGTGGAATTTGTAGTGAGCCCGCAGGTGGGGCAGGCGGTGCTCGCCTGCCCTCAACCCTATTCGAGCAGCGGGCCTAATNNAGAAAATGCGGGGCGACATCAGGAGGTCTGATACTTAGGCAAGCGGCGCGGCCCTATTTCGAGGTTATGTAGCCTGTCCCCGAAATAGCCTGTCTGGCAAGCTGCTACTATGGAAACTGAGCGTTGGTTCCGCTCACAGTTGTGATTGTTCCGCATGCCGATCGAAATCCCGATCCGAACTTTCCCGAGCAGCCGCAGTTGCACGACGATACCCGCTTTGCTGTCGGCAAAATCGCCATTTTCCAATATTCCACGGTGATCATCTTCCTGTTCCTGATCTCCGGCTTCTGGAGATTGCAGGTCCAGAACCCCGAGTATTACGAGGAACGGGCGCAGCAGAACCGCATCAAAGCCCGGCCCTTGCTGGCTCCCCGAGGGCGCATCCTCGACCGCGACGGCCGCGTCATCGTGGACAACCACGTCTCCTCCACACTCCTGCTCACCCGCGAAAATCTTAAAATGGAGGATCTCAAGCCCATCGCCGATGGCCTGGACCTGAATCTTGCCGACCTCCAGGACCAGGTACGCCGCAAATCGCGGCAACCCAAGTACGAGCCGATCCGCCTGAAAGACGAACTGTCGCCAGCCGATATCGCTTTCATCAACTCCCACCGCGACGCCTTTCCGGAACTGGACGTAATCAGCTCGCAGCCTCGTCTCTACCCCCGGGATGGCATGATGGCCCACGTCATCGGCTATACCGGAGAGGTCAACGAGGCCGAATTGGACTCCGCGGAATTCGCCAAGTATAAGGAAGGAGCCGTGGTCGGCCAATTCGGCATCGAACGCCAGTACAACGACCTGCTGACGGGGCAGGACGGCCAGCAACGGGTGGAAGTCGACAATCGCGGGCAGGTCCGCCAGTCGGAAGAAGAGCAGCGGGCGATTCCCGGTAANNGCGCTCGATCCGCGCAACGGCGAAATCCTCGCCATGGTGAGCCGTCCCACCTTCGACCCCAACAAATTCGTCGGCCACATCAGCAACAAAGACTGGAGCGCCATCAATGGCAACCCCGATCATCCGCTGATGAATCGCGCTATCCAGGCGCAATTCGCGCCGGGTTCCACGTTCAAGCCGGTGGTGGCGCTGGCCGGATTGGAGTCCGGGTCCATCGACGAACATTACGCCGTGCATTGCCCCGGCTACGTCACGTTGTATGGCCACACCTATCATTGCTGGGATAAAAAGGGGCACGGCACGCTGTCGCTGCACAACGGCATCGTGCATTCCTGCGATACCTACTTTTTCACCATCGGCAACAAGATGGGGATCGACACCATGGCGCTGTACGCCGACATGGTGGGGTTCGGACATGCCACGGGGATCGATCTGCCGGGTGAAGCGGTGGGCGGCGTTCCCTCGCCGGCCCAGGTATTGCACACCTACCACCGCAAATGGTACGCCGGAGAGACGCCTTCGGTAGCCATCGGACAGGGCGATTTGAAAGTGACCCCGCTGCAACTGGCGCGCGCCATCGGAGGGATCTCCATGGGAGGCGTGTGGCGCATTCCCCACCTGGTGAAGAGCGACGCCGCCGCCAAGAAGACCGAATGGCCCCTTGACCCGGTGCATGTGCAGGACGTGGTGGATGGCATGTACGGGGTAGTCAACGAAGGCGGCACGGGCGCCCAAGCCGCCATTCCGGGAATCGAAATGTGCGGCAAGACCGGCTCGGCGCAGTTGGCGTCGACCGATGTGGCCAAGGCCGCGGCCGCCAGCCATGGGCTGGATTTGAGAGACAATGCCTGGTTCGTAGGTTTCGCCCCGCGGCGCGCCCCGGAAATCGTGGTGGTCGCGCTGTTCGAACACGGGGTCCACGGAAATTACGCCGGTCCCATCGTGCGCGACGTGATCAAGGCTTATTTCGACAAGAAGACCAGGATCCAGACCTGGCTGCAGCAACAAACCACGGCCGCCGCCGGAGTTGCCGCGGCGAGTACTTTGGGGTTGCCGGCGGTAACGCATAACTGATATGTCCCGTTCCCTTGCCCCTCGCGATATCGATTGGACCTTGCTGCTGATTGTGCTCATGATCTGCGCCGTGGGAATCCTGCAAATTTACAGCGCCACGCTGGGTACGGACTCGCACAGCGCCTGGTGGAAGCAGATCCTGTATATTGCCGGCGGACTGGTTTTGATGTGGATGGTGGTGCCCTCGGATTATCATGGATTCCTCCACCACGTGCCCATGCTGTACATCGCCGGTACGGTGGCGTTGTTGGGCACGTTCGCCATCGGGCAGCAGACTTTTGGCTCCCGGCGTTGGATTCCCATCTGGCATACCGGAATTCACTTACAGGTATCGGAATTTGTGAAGCTGGTGATAATATTGTTGGTAGCCCGCTACCTGACGGATTTAAAGAAGGACGATTTAGAGGTTTCGGAGATGTTCAAGCTGGCGGGCTTGGTGTTGATTCCCGCCGTCCTCGTGCTGGTGCAGCCAGACTTGGGAACGGCCCTCACCTATATCGCGGTACTGGCTGGTGGGGTGTTTATCGCGGGACTGCACTGGAAGTACATTGCGGTCGCAGTGTTAGGTGCGGCGCTGGTGATTCCGGTCAGCGTGCATTTCCTGAAGGATTATCAGAGCGCGAGGATTTCGAGCTTCCTCGACCCGGATCAGGACCCGCAGGGTGCGGGGTATCAGGTAACGCAGTCGAAAACGGCGATCGGTAACGGAGGGATGTTTGGCAAGGGAGTCACAAAAGGCACCCAGGCCCAGCTCCATTTTCTGCCAGTGCCGTATAAGGATTTCATCTTCTCGGCCTTTGCCGAGGAGCACGGTTTCGTAGGTGTAGTGGTAGTGTTGGCGTTGTATTTTGTGATGATTATGCGCATTGTTCAGAATGCGCAGACGGCGCCGGAACGGGCCGGGATGTATATTTGTATGGGAGTGGCTGCGTTGCTGCTCTCGCACATCCTGATCAATGTGGGGATGGTGGCCGGGTTGATGCCGGTGACCGGCATCCCGCTGCCCTTCATGAGTGCCGGTGGTTCCAGTATCTGGACGAGCTTTTTGGCCCTGGGGCTGGTGAACAACGTCCGCCTCAGAAGGTTTGTGAATTAGAGAATTTCGATCGGGAGCCTGTTGGAGACCCGCCGGTGGCGCTGAGGCGCTTCCCGAGGAAGAGTAGTTGGTTCCCGGCCGGGTGGTGTATGAGCGAGACTACTCCACCCCCGGCCAGCGTGAGCTGGTAACGAGTTTCGCGTTTGGTTCCCGCCGTAGGCGGGGGATCCGAGACTTCGGAGCGCTCACCTTCCTTATACCGTCCGGCTCTCTCCATGCTCCATGGGGAGGCATTCGATGTCGAAGGAGTTAGTGATCTCTGCGAACCGCCACGAAACACGCGTGGCGATGATCGAGGACGATCAGGTAGTCGAGATTTTCCACCAGCGGGAGAACGAATACTCGCTGGCGGGAAGTATCCATAAAGGCAGGGTGACGAGGGTGTTGCCAGGCATGCAGTCGGCTTTTGTCGACATCGGCCTGGACCGCGACGCCTTCTTATACGTCTCCGATTTCTTCGAAGACAACGACGAATACGACAAGATCGTTACCGGTGTGGAGGAGAAGGTCCTGAAGCTGGACCGCACGGGGCAGCCCATCGCCGCCACACCCGAACCGGCACCCATGCCGGCGGTTTTCGAGGGTGCGCCGGCCGATCCGGCGGCCGAGGCCGCACCGCCCGTCGCGAGCGCCGCGGCGGCATCGCCCGTAGCTGCTCCTCCAGCCCCTCACGGCGGCCACTCCGAGCAACGCCGTGACGATCGCGACCCCAGGGGACGCCGTTCCCGCCGCCGCCGTGGCGGCAAAGGCCGCAGCGCGCTGCCGGACTCCAAGTTCTATTCGCCCGGCCAGAGAACCGGCCACGATGCCGCTGCGCCGCCCCCGGCGTTGATCCCCGAAGCCTTGCCGCAGCTCGACGCCGAGTTGGAACCGGCGCCCGCTTTCGCAGCCGCGCAGGCCGAGGATTTCCTGGTTCTGCCGGGCGAAACGCTGGCCAAATACACCGCCCCGCCCGAGGAAGCCGAAGCCGAGGTCGAAGCGGAGTCCGCGGACGTCGAGGAAGTCGAAGACGCGGCCGAACCTGCAGTGGAGGAACCGCCGGCCGCAATCGCCGCGAAACCCGAACCCGCCCCCGTGCCGGAACCCGTAATCGTGGAGCCGGAACCGGAACCGGAATCTGTCGCCGAGCCCGTGGCCGTGGCTGAACCTGAACCGGAAGCATTGCCGGCCGATGAGTCCGTCGAGCCGGAGCCGGAGCTGGAAGGGGAATCCGCCGTCATAACCGAGGCGGAAGCGGAAGCACTGGAAGAGGCCGCGAGCGCCGGCGAAGAGGCCGCCGCGGCTGACGAAGCCGAGGCTGAGGCTGAGGCCGAAGAATCGGCTGGCGAAGAAGCTCCCTTTGACAATGCCGTCGAGGTACCGGCCGAGGATGAAGGGCCGGAGCCGGCGCGCATCCCCACCAGCCTGACGGCCACCTTGCGCGAGCAGGGACCGCGTTATCAGCATCGTGTGTCGCGCCGCATGCGCCGCAAGGGACGCGGAGACGGGCGCGACAATCGCGGTCCGGCGCCCAACGGCGTGGCCGAAGCCGTCCGTCCGCCCGAAGCGCGAGAGCCGCGGCCGCCGCAGGAATCCCGCCCCGAGCAGCGCACCGGTCCGAACCGCAACAACCCCGAACCGCGGAGCGATAAGAGCCCCGCGCCTTCCATCAGCGACCTGTTGAGGGAAGGGCAGGAAATCATCGTCCAGATCGCCAAAGAGCCGTTGGGACAGAAGGGCGCGCGCATCACCTCGCACATCGCCCTGCCCGGACGCTTCCTGGTGTACATGCCGACGGTGGACCACATCGGCGTCTCGCGCAAGATTCCGAGCGACGACGAACGCCTCCGCCTGAAACGAATTCTGCAGGCCAATTGCACCGGAATTCCGGGCGGCTACATTGTGCGCACTGCCGGGGAAGGCCGCTCCGAAGAAGAATTGCGCGCCGACATGATGTTCCTCTACAACATGTGGCTGGACATGCGCCAGAAGGCCGAACGCAAACCCGCGCCTCTGCTGATCCATCACGATCTGAACGTAGTGGAACGCATCCTGCGCGACCAGCTTACGTCGTCGTTCAAGTCCATCTGGGTGGATAACGAAGAGGTTTTCGAGAGCGTTCTGCGCTTCGTGCAGCGATTCCAGCCGGCCCTGGTGACCCGCGTGAAGTTATACACCCGGCCGACGCCCATTTTCGACGAATTCAATATCACTTCGGAATTGGAGAAAGCCCTGCGGCCGAAGGTATGGCTGAAATCGGGCGGCTATATCGTGATCAACCAGACCGAAGCGCTGGTGGC
>PLRZ01000258.1:16828-17424 GCA_003164075.1 Bryobacterales bacterium
TGCAGGCGCTCGAAGAAGCCATGCGGGCCGATCGCGCCCCCAACAAGATCCTGCAGTTCAACGATTTCGGGCTGGTGGCGATTACCCGCAAGCGGGTGAAGCAGAGCCTGGAGCGGACCCTATGCGTGCCCTGCGCGTATTGCGAGGGCGCCGGGTACGTCAAGAGCCCGCAGACGCTGGTGGGCGAGATTCTGCAGGAAGCCCATAAGATCGCCCGCGCGGTGGAAGGCAAGGACGTGATGCTGCGCGTCTCGCCGGAAGTGGCCAAGCTGCTGAAGTCCAACCAGAATACCTATTTGCAGGAACTGGAAGAGATTCTCGGACGGACGGTGATCGTGAAGAGCGATCCCCTGCTGCATCAGGAAAAGTTCGACTTGGCATAGGAGTAAGGAACCACGCAATAATAACTTCACATTGTCCGCGGTGGCAATGTGGCGCGAAGTTATTCTTGCACGCCTCCTAAGGCCGCCCGCAGGTGGGGCAGGCGGTGCTCGCCTGCTCGCCCGTCCTCGCTGAACAAAGCCCGCTGCCTAACTAGTTTCTGTCGCGAAACTGCCATGCAGCGGAGCAGTAACGTCGCGGTAGGGATGGCCGTT
>PLRZ01000728.1 GCA_003164075.1 Bryobacterales bacterium
ATCAACGGCTTCTTCTCGAAGGACCTGGCGGAAACCATTGAGGATCCCTCGGGCTGGATCTTCGCCCGCGGCGGCGACGCGCTGATTGCCTGCCGTCCGCTGGAGCCGTACACATGGAAGCCGATCGAAGGCGGCGGCCGGCGCCTGTTCAGCCCTTACCTGAAGAACGGAATCGTGGTGCAGGTGGCCGCCCGCAGCGAGTTCGCCGATATGCAGGCGTTTCGCCGCGCGATCCTGGCGCTGCCGCTGGAGTACTCGGTGGACGGCGTCCCTTGGGTCCGCTTCCGCTCGCTGCGCGGACGGACGCTGGAGTTCACCTACGGCCAGACGCCGCGGGCGGACGGTACGCCTCTCGATTACGCGGGCTGGCCGCTCTACGGCGGACCGTTTCTGGAGGCCGCGAAGGACTCCGAGATGCTGGTGATGAAATACCACGAGATGCGGCGCACGCTTGACTTCCGGCATCTCACGGTGACGGACGGGCGGTAGACTGCCGGTGTATTTCGAGGTTATGTAGCCTGTCCCCGAAATAGGCGCCTAACCTGGTTGGGGCTATGTAATTGCATGGAGCCAAGCAATTGCAGTTACGAGCAATCTAGCGATGGGCCAATCTGCCGCATCCACAAACAGCGTCTAACGCAAGTGGCAATGACAGGCGACCAGAACCCACAAGGTGTCGGCCACGTAACAACATGGATATGCTCCGTCTCACCCAGAGAAAACCGTCAGCCACGTTGAAGGCATGTAGAGAAGACCTTTGGCGGAGGGCTAGTCGCCGGCCAGTGAGGCGAGCATGAGCTGCGTCGCTCGCACCTCCGGATGCGGGCCGGTGTTCTTCCTACTGCTTCACCAGTTCCACGCGCCGGTTCGAGGTCCGTCCATCTTCCGAATCGTTCGACGTCACGGGAGCATAGGGGCCATCCCCGTAAGCCGCCAACCGGTCCGCCGCAATCCCGTACTTCGAGGTGAGTTCCTTGACCACCGCCACCGCTCGTTGCCGCGACAATTCCATGTTGGCCGCCAGCGCGCCCACGTTGTCCGTATGGCCCACCACGTAGACCTTCAGCTTTCCATCCTGTTGCAACACTTTCACCACTTCCTGCAAAGCCGCCGCCGACTCCGGCTTCACGTCGGCTTTCCCCGTGTCGAAAAGAATGCCGCCCACCACCGCGTGCCCGTTGCTGGTCAGACCGCTCGTTAGCCCCGCCGCCGTCGCCACCACGTCCTGCATAAGAGTGGTCTCCTTGACGATCGTTTGACGGTACCAACTGCTTTTGCTGACCTCGATCAGGATCCACGTCTTCCCCAGATGCACCGTGAAGTCCCCGTAGTCCCCCGAATCGTAATCGAAAATGTACCCCGCCGCCTTCACTGCCGTGTGCAGGTTTCTCAGCACCTGCGCCTTGCTGGCCGTCTTTGGAAAGTCGTAATTCAACCAGTGGTATTCGCCTTCAATCTTCTTGTCCGGCTTCCCCGGCCCCATGGGGAAAGTCCCCTGGTCGTCATCCTTGTCCACACAATCCGTAATCACGCTCCCCGGGAAGCGGCTGATCAGTGGGGAATCCTTGCAGCCCTGTTTGTCGGCTTGCGCCTTACCGCAGGGAATCAATGACAGGAATACCGCGCTCGACACAACAAAAAAGTGAACAGATCTCATCGCTTCCTCCAAGCTTGAAATGGTGCCACAGTATAGCACATTACGCTTGTCCCCCGGCTGATAAGAATGGGCCTTCCTCTGAGCGGATCGTCGGCAACTCGGAGAGAGCCCGGGCTCACCGCAAATTCCACGACATCAGGAGTTCTGAACGTGCTTTGCACGCGGGCCGACGGCCGGGATGAGTCCCGGCGCGGACGACTACGCCGTCAGATACTTATCGATGGCCTGCGCGGCCTTGCGGCCTTCGGCAATGGCCCACACGACCAGCGATTGTCCGCGCCGCATATCGCCGGCGGCGAAGACTCCGGGGACCGACGACATATAATTCTCGCCCGTCGAGACATTGCCGCGCTGATCGAGCGTGACGCCGAGTTGCTCGATCAATCCGCCGCGGACCGGGCCGAGGAAGCCCATGGCGAGCAGCACCAGGTCGGCCTCCACGGTGAATTCAGTGCCGGGAATGGGCTGCAGCCGGCCGTCCACACGCACCGTGTGGAGCAGCTTCACGTTGCCGTCTTCATCGCCCGAGAAGCGCACCGTGGAGACGCTCCAATCGCGCGCGCCGCCTTCTTCGTGCGCGCCCTCGGTGCGCAATTGCATGGGCCACAGCGGCCACGGCGTCGCGGGCGACCGCTCGTCGGGCGGTTTGGGCAGCAGTTCGAACTGCGTTACCGAGAGCGCGCCCTGACGGTGGCAGGTACCCAGACAATCGGCGCCGGTATCGCCGCCGCCAATGATCACCACGCGCTTGCCGCCGGCCAGAATAGCCTGCTCCGCGGGCACTTCGTCGCCTGCGTTGCGGCGGTTCTGCTGCGGCAGGAATTCCATGGCGAAATGAATGCCGGCGAGCTCGCGGCCGGGAACGCGCAGGTCGCGGGGTTGCTCGGCTCCGCCCGCCAGCAGCAGGGCGTGATGTTCGCGGCGCAGATCTTCCACGGCGACGTTGACGCCCACGTGCGCGCCGGTGCGGAAGCGCACGCCCTCGGCGCGCATCTGCTCCAGACGGCGGTCGATGAGGTGCTTTTCCATTTTGAAATTGGGGATGCCGTAGCGCAGCAGCCCGCCGATGCGGTCGGCCTTCTCGAATACCGTGACCTCATGGCCGGCGCGCGCCAGTTGTTGCGCCGCGGCCAGGCCGGCGGGTCCGGAACCGATGACGGCGATGCGCTTGCCGGTCTTGGTGGCCGACGGTTCGGGCGCGACGAAGCCGTCCGCGAAAGCGCGGTCGATGATGGTCTTTTCGATCTGCTTGATGGTCACCGGAGGGGTGTCGATGCCCAGCACGCAGGAGGCTTCGCACGGGGCGGGGCAGACGCGGCCGGTGAATTCCGGGAAGTTATTGGTGGCGTGCAACTGGCGCACGGCCTCGTGCCAGCGGCCGCGCGAGACAAGCTCGTTCCAGTCGGGGATGAGGTTCGAGAGCGGGCAGCCGTTGTGGCAGAAGGGCACGCCGCAATCCATGCAGCGCGTGGCTTGCGTACGCAGCTTCTGCTCGGGGAACGGCAGGTAGATTTCGAACCAGTCGCGGACGCGTTCGGCGGCCGGACGGCGGGGCGCAGTCTCGCGCGGTTCGGTGAGAAACGCGGTGGTGTCAGACATGGATGGCTTCCTGGGGAGCTGCGACCGACAAGGCGCGCAGATCGCGGGGATAAACTTTCAGAAATCGCGGCGACATCTGGGTCCAGTTTTCCAGCACCCACTGGGCGCGCGGGCTGCCGGTGGCGGCAACGTGTTTTTCGATCAGCGAACGGACCATATCCTCGTCCTCGCCCATGGGCACCAGGTCCACGGAGGTGAGGTTGCAGCGCTTCTCGGCGAAATCGCCCAACTCATCCAGCACGTAGGCGAAGCCACCGCTCATGCCGGCGGCGAAATTGCGTCCGCACTTGCCCAGCACCACTACCGTGCCGCCCGTCATATATTCGCAGCCGTGATCGCCGGCGCCTTCCACCACGGCTTTGGCGCCGGAGTTGCGGACCGCGAAACGCTCGCCGGCCACGCCGTTGAAATAAGCTTCGCCGCCCGTGGCGCCGTAGAGGGCCACGTTGCCGATCAGAATATTCTCTTCGGGCAGGAAGGTGGAATTCTTCGGCGGATAGACAATCAGGTGGCCGCCGGAGAGCCCCTTGCCCACATAGTCGTTGGCGTCGCCCTCCAGTTCCAGAGTGACGCCGGCGGCCAGGAATGCGCCGAAGCTTTGGCCGGCGGAGCCCTGGAAGCGGCAGCGGATGGTGTCGCGGGGCAGTCCCGCGGAGCCGTACCGGCGGGCAATTTCGCCCGACAACATGGCGCCCACGGTGCGGTGCACATTGCGAATGGGCAGGCGGATCTCGACGGGCTGGCGGTGGTCCAGCGCCGCGCGCGCCTGGTCGATGAGGGTGTGATCGAGCGCGTCGGTGAGACCGTGGTCCTGTTGGTCGACGCAGCGGCGCGCCACGCGGCTGGGAACCGGCGGGTTGTAGAGGATAGTGGAAAGGTCGATGCCTTTGGCCTTCCAGTGGTCCGGAGTGGGACGGCACTCGAGCATGTCGGAGCGGCCCACCATTTCGTCGAAGGTGCGGAATCCCATCTGCGCCATGTAGCGGCGCACCTGGTCGGCCAGGAAGAAAAAGAAATTGATCACGTGCTCGGGCGTGCCGTGAAACTTGGCGCGCAGCAGGGGATCCTGGGTGGCGATTCCCACGGGGCAGGTGTTGAGGTGGCACTTGCGCATCATGATGCAGCCCATGGCCACCAGGGGCGCGGTGGCGAAGCCGAACTCCTCGGCGCCCAGCAGCGCGGCGATGGCGACGTCGCGGCCGGTCTGCAGCTTGCCGTCGGTCTGCAGGCGGACGCGTCCGCGCAGATCGTTCATCACCAGCACCTGGTGGGCCTCCGCCAGTCCCAGTTCCCACGGCACGCCGGCATGTTGGATGGAACTGAGGGGCGAGGCGCCGGTGCCGCCGCTATCGCCGGAGATCAGGATCACGTCGGCATGCGCTTTGGCCACGCCGGCGGCCACCGTGCCGACGCCCACTTCGGCTACGAGCTTGACGGAAATCCGCGCGGAAGGGTTGACGTTCTTGAGGTCGTAGATGAGCTGCGCCAGGTCTTCGATGGAATAGATATCGTGATGCGGCGGCGGGGAAATCAGGCCCACGCCGGGAGTGGAGTGGCGGACGCGCGCGATGTTGCGGTCCACCTTGTGGCCGGGGAGTTGGCCGCCTTCGCCGGGTTTGGCGCCCTGCGCCATCTTGATCTGCAGCTCGTCGGCATTCACCAGGTAATTGGCAGTGACGCCGAAACGGCCGGAGGCCACCTGTTTGACGGAACTGCGCTTGTCGGTGCCGAAGCGGGCTTCGTCTTCCCCACCCTCGCCGGTGTTGGAGCGGCCGCCGATGCGGTTCATGGCGATGGCCAGGGTCTCGTGCGCCTCCTGCGAGATGGAGCCGAAACTCATGGCGCCGGTAGCGAAACGCTTGACGATTTCGCTGGCCGGTTCCACGTCTTCGAGCGCGATGGGCTCGGGCGACGATTTGATTTCCAGCAGGCCGCGCAGGGTGCAGAGCTGGCGCGTCTGCTTGTCGATCAGGTCGGTGTATTCCTGAAAGGTCTGGGCGCTATTCTGCTGTACCGAGTGCTGCAGCTTGGAGATGGTCTGCGGATTGTAGAGGTGATATTCGCCGTTGGCGCGGAAGCGATAGTTGCCGCCCAGGCGCAGCTCGGGCTCGGATTCGGTAACGGGCTGGAAGGCGTGGGCATGCTTGCGCAGGGCCTCTTCGGCGATGACTTCCAGGCCGACGCCCTCAATGCGCGAGGCGGTGCCGGTGAAGTAGCGCTCGATCACGTTCCGGTTGAGGCCGATGGCTTCGAAGACCTGCGCCCCGCGATAGCTCTGCAGGGTGGAGATGCCCATCTTGGAAAAAGTTTTCAGCAGGCCCTTGTTGATGGACTTGATGAAGTTGGCGGTGGCTTTGGCCTGCGCCTCTTTGTTCGGGCCGGCCTCGGTGGCTACGGTTTCGAGGGCCAGGTACGGGTTCACGGCGCTGGCGCCGTAGCCGATCAGCAGGGCGAAGTGCATGACCTCGCGCGGCTCTCCGGATTCGATGACCAGGGCCACTTGTGTGCGGCTCTTCTCGCGCACCAGGTGGTGGTGCACCGCGGCCAGGGCCAGCAGGCTGGGAATGGCGGCATAGTCGGGGTCCAGACCGCGGTCCGACAGGATCAACAGGGAGTAGCCCGACTGAATGGCCAGCGAGGCGCGGCGGCAGAGTTGATTCAGGGCGCGCTCCAGGCCTTTGGAGCCCTCGTCGGCGGGAAACAGCAGGGGGAGCGTGGTGGCCAGGAAATCGCCTTGCGATACGCGGCGCAACTTTTCCAGGTCGCGATTGGTGAGGATGGGATGCTCCAGCTTGAGGGTGTGGCAGTGCATCGGCGTTTCGTCGAGGATATTGCGCTCGTTGCCGATGTAGCTGGTGAGGGACATCACCATGTCTTCGCGAATGGGGTCGATGGGCGGATTGGTCACCTGGGCGAAGAGCTGTTTGAAGTAATTGAAAAGGGGCTGGGGCTGGTCGGAGAGGCAGGCCAGCGGGACATCGTTGCCCATGGAGCCGATGGGCTCCTCGCCTTTGACGCCCATGGGGCCGAGGATCATCTTGAGTTCTTCGGCGGTGTAGCCGAAGGCGCGCTGGCGCAGCACCAGGGTCTCGCTATCGGCGCCATGCTGGCGCGGCGGATCGTTGAGCTGCTGCAGGTTGATCTGGTTTTCCTTGAGCCAAAGCTGGTAGGGATTGCGGCCGTAGAGCGCCCGCTTGATCTCCCGGTCGGAAATGATGCGGCCCTCCACGGTATCCACGAGCAGCATCTTGCCGGGCTGCAGGCGGCCTTTGCGGACTACCTGCTCGGGCGGAATCGCGAGTACGCCGGACTCCGAGGCCATGATGACCAGGTCGTCCTGCGTCACCAGGTAGCGGGCCGGCCGCAAGCCGTTGCGGTCGAGCGTGGCGCCGATGGAGCGGCCATCGGTGAAGGCGATGGCGGCGGGCCCGTCCCAGGGCTCCATCAGCGAGGCGTGGTATTCGTAGAAGGCGCGCTTCTGCGGATTCATGTGCTCGTTTTTGGCCCAGGCTTCGGGAATCAGCATGGCCATGGCGTGCGGCAGGGAGCGGCCCGACATCACCAGGAGTTCGAGGGCGTTATCGAAGGAGGCGGAATCGCTGCCGCCGGGCTGAATGATGGGGAAGAGCTTGGCGAGATCGGCGCCGAACAGCGGCGAGGACAGTACCGATTGCCGGGCGTACATCCAGTTGACGTTGCCGCGCACGGTGTTGATCTCGCCATTGTGGGCGATGTAGCGATAGGGGTGCGCCAGCGGCCAGGTGGGGAAGGTGTTGGTGGAGAAGCGTTGATGCACCAGGCAGAGGGCGCTGACCACCTCGGGATCGCACAGTTCGCGATAGAATTTGGCGATCTGCGGCGCCAGCAGCAATCCTTTATACACGATGGTGCGGCACGACATGGAGGGGATGTAGGCGTCGGTCAGCTCGGTCTCAATGCGCTTGCGCACGAGGTAGAGGCGGCGCTCCAGTTGGTCCTCATGCATACCGCGGGCGCGGGCCAGAAAGACCTGCTGAATGTAGGGCTGCGAGCCGCGCGCCACGCGGCCGATGGTGGACGCGCCGATGGGGGTGTCGCGCCAGCCGAGGACCGTCAGGCCCTCCTCGCGGGCGATGCGTTCGATGACTCCCTCGCATTGCAGGCGGCGATGCTTCTCGACAGGCAGGAAGGTCATGCCGACGCCGTACTCGCCGGCGGGCGGCAGAGTGAAGCCCAGGCGGACGCACTCGCGCGCAAAGAACTTGTGCGGGATCTGGATGAGAATGCCGGCGCCGTCGCCGGTCTCGGGATCGCAGCCGCAGGCGCCGCGGTGAGTCAGGTTGATGAGGACTTCGATGCCCTTGACGATGATGTCGTGCGACTTATGGCCTTTGATGTGGGTGACGAACCCGATTCCGCAGGCATCATGTTCGTGACGGGGGTCGTAGAGACCCTGGGCTAGAGGTAGAGCGGTGGTGGCATGAAGGTCTGGCATGGTGTTTCACGTGGAGACTCGGTCGATCCGGACGGTAGTCGGACCGGGGTCTCAATCAGGCGGTTGGTTACCTTAAAGGCCAGTGTACCATCCACTCTACTATTAGGCAAGAGCGACAATTACAGTTTGTAAAATTAGCTGTACTTATGATATTATCGGCCCTGTGAGCTTCTCGGAACTCCTACTTTTCAAAGAGATAGCGGCGAATCGCAGCATGAGCAAGGGAGCAGCTAATTGTGGAGTGAGTCAGTCCGCTGCTACCCAGCACGTCCAGGAGGTGGAACGACGGTTGGGGATAGAGTTGTTCGACCGCAGCAAACGGCCGCTGGGGCTGACCGATGCGGGCAAGCTTTATGCCGAGTTCTGCCGCGACGCGCTGGATCGCAAAGAGCAATTCGAGCTGGTGCTGGAGCGGATGAAGAGCGAAGTGGAGAGCGCCGTGCGGGTGGCCTGTATCTACTCGGTGGGGTTGTCGGAGATGGGCCGGCTGCAGGAGGAGTTCGCGGCGCTTTATCCGGAGGCGCGTCTGCAGGTGGAATATATGCGGCCGGACCGGATCTACGACGCGGTGCGCCAGGGGACGGCGGATTTGGGATTGGTCAGCTATCCGGAAGCCAGCCGCGAAATTGCCGCGGTTCCGTGGAGAAACGAAGAGATGCAACTGGCGGCGCCGCCGTCGCACGCATTAGCCCGGCTGGAGGAAGTACAGCCCGCGGATTTGAACGGCCAGGACTTCGTGGGCTTCGACGAAGACCTGTCGATCCGCAAAGAGCTGGAGAGATTCTTTCGAACGCACGGGATTACGGTGAACCTGGTGATGCATTTCGACAATATCCAGATGATCAAGGAAGCGGTGGCGTTGGGGCGCGGCGTCAGCATTCTGCCGGCGCGCACCATGCGGGCGGAAATCGCCCAGGGGCGGCTGGTCGCGGTTCGGTTGCGGGCGCCGGAGCTGGCGCGTCCGGTAGGCATCGTACACCGCAGGCGGAAGCCGTTGAATCGCGCGGCGCAGGGCTTTCTGGCGCTGGTTACGAACGCGGCGCCGCCGGTAAACGGGCACGGGTAAGGTAGCTTTTGTTTTTCCGGCTCGTAACGGCAAGACCGCTCCCTGGCGGGGTGCCCTCTGGGCTGGCTTCAGTAACAAGTCCCGTGGAATCA
>PLRZ01000276.1 GCA_003164075.1 Bryobacterales bacterium
GGCTGAAGGTGCGCGCCGGTTTCGATGGCATGCTGCAATCGGTGCCGCCGCCGCTGGTCCCGGTGGAAGAAGGCCAGAAGGTGGCCGCCGGTACCGCCCTCGGCAAGGTGGCGCAGCCCAGCCATTTGAAGGCCGAGCTGAAGATCGCCGAGACCCAGATCAAGGACGTCGCACCCGGGCAGCCGGCGGTCATCGATACGCGCCTCGCGGGAGGCGGATCCACCGGTCTGATAAATGGCTTCGTTTCGCGCATCGAACAGTCCATCGTGAACGGAACCGTCACCGTGGATGTGTCGCTCAAGGGCACGCTTCCGCCCGGCTCCCGGCCCGATCTGAGCGTGGACGGCACCATCCAGTTGGAAAAACTGGACGACGTGGTGTTTGTGGGCCGCCCCGTATTCGGGCAGGAGAACAGCACCGTCACGCTTTTCAAGCTGGAACCCGACGGCAAGTACGCCAACAAAGTGAAGGTCACCTTCGGCCGCAGCTCGGTGAACACCATCGAGATCAAGGACGGCCTACTGGTAGGGGACAAGGTGATTCTGTCGGACATGTCGCAGTACGATCAGTATGACCGTATCAAATTGAATTGAAGAATTCTTTTGAACATAGGACACCCGATTCGCGTAAAGGGGTATTAACAACCATGGACACCGCCGCACAACCACTAATTCGACTTGAGAGCGTGAGCAAGGTCTTCGTGACGGACGAAGTGGAGACGCATGCTCTCTCTTCCATCCATTTCGATGTCAAGAAAGGGGAGTATCTGTCGATCGCCGGCCCGTCGGGCTGCGGCAAATCGACCCTGCTCGCCATTCTGGGGCTGCTCGACACCCCTACTGACGGCGTCTACTACCTGAATGGCAAACCCGTCACCGGCCTGAAGCTGTCGGAGCGCGCGCGCATCCGCAACCGTGAGATCGGCTTCATTTTCCAGGCGTTCAACCTGATCGGCGACCTCACCGTTTACGAGAACGTGGAACTGCCGCTCACCTATCGCGGGATGCCCTCTTCGGAGCGCAAGCGGCGCGTGCAGGAGGCCCTCGAACGGGTCGGCATGTCGCACCGCATGAAGCACTACCCGTCGCAGCTCTCCGGCGGTCAGCAACAGCGCGTGGCCGTGGCGCGCGCCCTCAGCGGCGATCCGCTCATTCTGCTGGCTGACGAGCCTACCGGAAACCTGGACTCGGCCAACGGCGAGGCCGTCATGAACCTGTTGCGCGAGTTGCACCAGGCCGGCTCCACCATTTGCATGGTGACGCACGATCCGCGCTACGCCGAGTTTGCGGACCGCACCATCCGGCTGTTCGACGGCAGAATCGTGGAAGAGAGCACCGAATCGGCCCAGAGTTAGGGCCGGCCGTCGCGCCGGCTGGGTCAAGCGGGGATAGTGTATCGAACGGGAGGGGCGCCATGTCTAAACGGCAACGGATCTGGGCGGTGTTGGTGGCTTTAGCGGCCGGCAATACGATGTCCGCCAGCGTGATTGCCAGGCCGCGGCCGGCGTTCCGGCATCTCTATGCGCTCCATCGGAACGGTCGCGTCACCATCCAAAATCTCTACGGCAATGTCAGCATCACCGCCTGGGACCGCGACGAGGTACTGGTGGAGGCCATCAAGCATTCCGCCGATCCCCGGCGCCTGGAGGACGCGCGCATTGTGGTGGAGCCCACGGCCGATTCGCTCTCCATCCGGACGCTATACGCCGGCTCGGACGCGGATCGTCCCACCAGCGTGGAATATCGGATTACGGTGCCGCGGCGCATTCACCTCGACAACGTCGTGTTGACCAACGGACAGCTCTCGTTGAACGGCCTATTGGGGCGGGTGAAGGCCTCGGCTGTCAACGGCGACATCCTTGCTTTGAAGCTGGGCGGAGAGGCGGAGCTTTCGACCGTCAACGGACGCGTGGAAGCCGACTTTGACCGCACCAGCCCGGCCAATCCGATTTCCTTGAGCTCGGTGAACGGGCTCATCGATCTGACCATACCGCCGGGCTCCGGCGCCAACCTGGAAGCGCGGAACCTGAGCGGCGGCATCGCTTCGGACGTAGGCCGCGTGGCGCGCACCGAGGCCGGGCACCGTCTCATCGTGAAGGGCAGCGGCCCGCAGATTCGTCTGCACAGCGTCAACGGCGGTATTTCCATCCGTTCCACCGAGCGCTCGTGCACGTAATCGCCGGCTGGCGGCGTCCCGTTGAAGCCGCTGGTCCGAGGGGCAACCCCAGGGCTCAGCCGCAGCCTTCGATAGCGAGTCATAGCCGCGAAGAAGGGCGCCACGATCCCGTGCAATCCGTTGTGAGCCCGCAGGTGGGGCAGGCGGTGCTCGCCTGCCCGCGAACCTGTTCAGCGGCGGGCAGCCAGCGCCGCCTGCCCCGCCTCGGACCCGGCAGGGGTCGCCCTCTGGGCCCGTGCTCACGCCACCGGAGCAGACAGCCAGCCCTGCTATCTGTTAACCTGACAAGCCATGTACGTACTGGGTCGCGATGTTCGCTACGGCGCGCGTCTGCTTCGGAAGTCGCCGGGCTTCACGCTGGTGGCTGTGGCGGCGCTGGCTCTCGGTCTGGGCGCTACTACCGCCATCTTTAGCGTGGTGGATACCGTGCTCCTCAAACCCCTCCCATTCGCGCGCGCCGACCGTCTCCTGGTCATTTGGGAGAAGAATCCCGTGGAGAATAAATCCAAGTTACTGGTGGCCGGCGGTAACTTTCTGGAGTGGCGGCACCAGACCCATCTGCTGGAATCGGTGGCGGCCTTCCAGGACGTGCACCTCAATCTTACCGAAGGCCCCAACGGCCACATGGATCCCGAGGAACTCCCCGCGGAGCGGATTACCGCGGAACTTTTGCCGCTCCTCGGCGTCCAGCCCGTTGTGGGACGCCTCTTCCGGTCCGACGAGGACCAACCCGGCCGCACCACCGCCGTCCTGCTGAGCGACGGCCTGTGGCGGCGGCGCTTCGGCGCGGACCGCTCCATCGCCGGCAAGAACGTCCGCCTCAGCGACAAGAGCTATACCGTGGTGGGAGTGCTGCCGCCCGGATTTCGCATCCTCGATACCGGCGCCGATGTGTGGCTCCCCCTGGGCATGGACCCCGGCGACACGCGCGTCAACCACGGCCGTTTCCTGACGGTGATCGCACGTATGCGGCCGGGCGCGACTCTGGCGCAGGTGCGCTCCGAGATGGATACCCTCGGCGACCGGCTGGAGCGCACCGACCCGGGACTCAACCACGGCTGGCGGCCCTCGGTTTATCCCTTGCGCGAGGAACTGGTGGGCAAGGTCGAGCAGCCGTTGGTGGTGCTGACGGGCGCGGTCGGCTTCCTGCTGCTGATGGCCTGTGTCAACGTGGCTAATCTGCTGTTGGCGCGCGGCCAAACGCGCCGCCGCGAGATTGCCCTCCGCATGGCCATGGGTGCCGGCCGCGGCCGCATCGCCGGGCAACTGCTGGTCGAGAATCTCCTGTTATCGCTGGCCGGGGGAGCGTTGGGACTGCTGCTTGCGTGGGGCACCATCGTGCTGGTAGCGCGCCTCGGTCCCGCCAGCATTCCGCGACTGGCGGAGGTCCGGCTGGATTGGCGGCTGTTTCTGTTTGCCCTGGCCATCTCACTCGCTACCGGCGTGGTTTTCGGACTCGTTCCGGCAATTCAGGGCTCCGCTTCCAGCCTCAACGCTACGTTGATCGAAGGCGGCCGCGGCCGCACTGCCGCCCGCTCCGGACGCTTGTTGCGCAATGGCCTGGTGGTGACCGAAGTCGGCTTGGCCGTAGTGGTGCTCATCGGCGCCGGTCTCCTGATTCGCAGTTTTGTGCGCCTGCGGACTGTGGATCTGGGCTTCCAGCCATCCGGTCTGCTGACCCTGCGCCTCCCTCTAGCCGGGGCCCGAAACGCCGCGGCGGAACGGCGGATCGCCTTCATGCAACAGGTGGAGGAGCGCGTCGGCGCGCTGCCCGGAGTGCGCGCCGTAGCGGCCGTCGACACGCTGCCGCTAGGCGGTTTCGGCTTCGGCACTACTTTCGCCGTGGAGGGCCGGCCGGTGCCCGCCGAGAAGCCCATAGGCCTGGTGCGCGGCGTGACCCCGGGATACTTTCGAACCATGGGGCTGGCGCTGCTGGAGGGCCGCGACTTCACTGCGGCCGACACCGCCGGGTCGGCCTTCACCATGGTGGTGAGCCGCACCGTGGCGCGCCGTTTCTGGCCCCAGGGAGGCGCGGTGGGAAGCCGTCTGGTGCTGGATCCGAACGGCCGTCTGGCCCAGGTAGTCGGAGTGGTGGGCGACGTCAAACCCGAGACCATCGAGGGCGACGACTGGCTCACGCTCTACTGCCCCTACGCGCAGAACGCCTTCCACAGCATGACCCTGGTGATGCGCAGCGCGCTGCCGCCGGAATCCGCGATTCGCGCCGCCGAGCGTGCCGTCCATCAACTGGATCCCGACCAGCCCGTGGCCGACGGCCGGTCCATGGACAGCGTGGTGGACCGGACCGTTGCCGGCGAGCGCTTCAACACCGTGCTGCTGGCCATCTTCGCGCAGATCGCTTTCGTGCTGGCCGCCGTGGGCGTCTACGGCGTGATCTCCTACGACGTGAGCCAGCGGACCGGCGAGATTGGGATTCGTCTGGCGCTGGGCGCGCAGCCGGGAGCCGTGCTGCGGCTGATTCTGACTCAGGCGGCAGTGCTGGCCGGCCTGGGAATCGCCGCCGGCCTGGCGGCCGCCTGGGGATTGACCCGCCTGATGGCTACCATGTTGTATAGAGTGGCGCCCACCGACACGTACACATTTGTGGCTATCCCCGTGCTCCTGGGAGCAGTCGTATCGATAGCCGGATATCTGCCGTCGCGGCGCGCCATGGCGCTTGACCCCGCCGTCGCTTTGCGGCATGAATGAGGATGAAATCATGATTACACTTCGCAATGTAGAGAAGTTTTACGAAGGCGGTTACGGCCGCACTTACGTGTTGCGCCGCATCAACGTGGAGATCAAAGAGGGCGAGTTCGTCACCATCATGGGCCCGTCGGGCGCCGGCAAGTCGACCTTGCTCAGCATACTGGGCATGCTGGATGGCGCCTGGACCGGCGAATTCGAGTTCGTCAACCATCTGGTGCACCGCATGAAGCCCAAGGACCGGGTGGAGTTGAATAAGAAATATATCGGATTCGTATTCCAGAGCTATCACCTGATCGATAACCTCACGGTATACGAGAATCTCGATATTCCGCTCTCTTACCGCAACGTAAAAGGGTCGGAGCGCGCCGCCATGGTGTGCGATACGCTGGACCGTTTCCACATCGTGGGCAAGCGCGATCTGTACCCCAGCCAGCTTTCCGGCGGACAGCAGCAACTGGTGGCCGTGGCGCGCGCCGTGATCGCCAATCCCAAGCTGATTCTGGCCGACGAACCCACCGGCAACCTGCATTCCAGCCAGGGCAAAGAGATCATGGAGCTTTTTAAAAGGCTCAACGACGAGGGCACCACTATCGTGCAGGTGACTCACTCGGAAGCCAACGCGGCCTACGGCCATCGCATCATTAATCTCGCCGATGGTTGGGTAATTAGCGGCGGATCGGGCGACGTGGCGGCTAAGACGGCGTAGGGCCGGATCGACCGAGCGGGGTCGCACACCGATGACGTCCGGTGTCCCCGTGCCAGAATCCGAAGCGCCGCGGGGAACCATCGCAGCGTTTTGCGAGCCGCGCGCACCAGCAAGCGGACCTTCAGAACTCCTGAGGTCGCCCCGCAGCTTCGGGTGGCTTGGGAAAATGCGCTGCCCCACCTCCGGGCTCATCCCAAATTCCACGACATCGGGAGT
The DNA here is from genome assembly GCA_003164075.1 of Bryobacterales bacterium. The sequence continues at coordinate 5,807 of PLRZ01000276.1, forward strand.
TCTGATGTTCCGGCCGCCATCGATCCTTTTGCCTGCACGCCGGCGCGCCGGGAAGCGTCATAATATAGGGAAGAGACTCTATGTTTAACCTGAATCGGCGCAAAGGCTTCTCGCTCATTGAATTGCTGATCGTTATCGCGATCATCCTGATTATCATCACGATTGCGTTGCCGCGGTTGACCCGCGCGCGCATGTACACTCAGGAGGTGGCTGCCCTCGCCGCCATTCGGACCATCCACACCGCCCAGACGCAGTACTATTCGCAGTTCAATAAGTACGCCACGTCGCTGGCGGAATTGGGTCCACCGCCGAGCGGGTCGGCCAACGCCTCCGCGGCGGACATGATCGGCAACGATCTGGCCAATGGCTTGAAGCAAGGCTACCGGTTCACCGTGAGCGCCAGTCAGGGCGGATATGCGGTGTCGGCGGTCCCGGACGTGTTCAACACCAGCGGCAGCCGCACGTTCTATTCCGATCAGACCATGGTGGTCCACGAGCACTACGGCCCGGAGCCGGCTACGGCGCAGGATCCCGAATCGAAATAGACGCCGGATGGGCCGCCGCGTTTGGCTGTTCAGGCCGCTGGTGATTGTCGTGTGATTCGCAATATGGTCACTACGCCGTGATCGTTGCCAATAGCCCGGAACCAAGTACACCGTTTCGCAAATACAGTCTCGTATTTCGCACACCCAGGGCTAACGCTCCCTGACGGTCGCAGCTCGGTATGCGACTTCGTTCCGAGCCGCGACCCGTGAGGAAGCGAGCAGGCAACAACAGGTTAGCGAACTTCTGAAACGGTGTACTAAGGTAACCAGGCCACTCGCCGCAGCGTCGTTTATGTTCGCAGATTTTGCAAACTTTATACACCAGGAGCACAACCTCATCAGGAGCCCCGGTCTACCATGGATGACGCGTCTGGCCCCACGATTACGACTCGCCGAAACTTTTACATCGGCGCCATTTATGGACTGGGCGCGGCCATCGCCGCGGCCCTGGGACTGCCGGCGGCCATCTACCTCCTGTTGCCACCCAAGGTTCGCAAGGCCGACCAATGGGTCGAAATCGGCGACACCGCAAGCCTCGCGCCCAATTCCCCCACCGAAATGACCTTTCGCCGCAACCGTGTGGACGGCTGGAAAGTCACCAGCGAGAAGACCACGGCGTGGGTGGTAAAGCATGCCGACAATTCCGTAACCGCGTTCGGCCCGCAGTGCACCCATCTGGGATGCGCCTACCACTGGGACGACGCCAAGACCGAATTCATCTGCCCCTGCCACAACTCCTTCTTCTCCATCGACGGTAAGGTGACCGCCGGCCCGGCGCCCCGGCCGCTCGACCGGTACGAAACCAGGATCGAGGGCAGGAAACTCCTGGTGGGCGGGTTGATCGTGCCGGAGAAACAGGCGTGAGACGCCACTGGAACAGCTTCAGCGAATGGCTCGACCATCGCACCGGCGTGCAGACCGCGGTGCGCCAGTTTCTGCTGGAGGAAATCCCGGCGTCCAGCGGCTGGCAGCAGGTTTTCGGCAGCGTGGCGGTGTTTCTGTTTCTGGTGCAGGCATTCACGGGCGCGTTGCTGGCCTTCAATTACGCGCCCACGCCGGGTGACGCATACAACAGCCTGCGCTATATCCTCACGGAATTGACCGGTGGCCGCCTGATTCGCGGGCTGCACCACTGGGGCGCCAGCATGATGATCGTGGTGGTAGTGCTCCACATGGTGCAGGTGTTCCTCTACGGGGCTTACAAGAAACCGCGCGAGGCCACCTGGATGGTGGGCGTGGTGCTGATGCTGGTCACCCTGGCGTACGGGCTCACCGGCTACCTGCTGCCCTGGGACAATCGCGCCTATTGGGGAACCGTGGTTACCACCCGGATCGCCGGACAGGCCCCTTTGGTGGGGCCGTACCTCACGCGCTTGCTGGGCGGTGGCGGATCGGTGGGAGTGGTGACTTTCGCGCGGTTCTACGGGATGCACGTGCTGCTGCTTCCACCGGCTACCCTCCTGCTGATCGCCCTGCATGTTTATCTGGTGCGCAAACACGGCGTGGCGCCGGAGCCGGGCGATGAACTGCTGCCCCGGAAGCAATTCTTTCCGGCGCAGGTTTTCAAAGATACCGTGGCCATCTTCATTGCCTTCGCGATCCTCTATACGCTGGCGCTGGTGGCGCGGGTGCCTCTGGAGCAGTTGGCCGACCCCACCGACACTTCATATGTTCCCCGGCCGGAATGGTATTTCCTGTTCCTCTTCCAGACGCTGAAGCTGTTCCCCGGCCCGCTGGAAGTGGTAGGCAGCGTGGTGCTTCCCGGACTGGCCGTGCTGGCTCTGATTCTGGTGCCGCTATTGGATCGCGGCCGCCTGGTCAAAGTGACGAGGCGAGTTTTCGCTTTCGGAGTGGTGCTGCTGGCGGCCATCGGATGGGGCGGACTGACGGCGACGGCCGTGGCGACCACTCCCAAGCCCCCGCCGGCGGCCGAGATCGACTATTCGGCGCCCACCGACTGGTTGCAGTTCTCGCCGCAGGAGATGGCCGGGGTGGCCTATTTCCGCCAGGAGCATTGCGAGAGTTGCCACTCCGTGGGCGATGGCGCTTCGAAGCTGGGTCCGGACCTGACGCAAGCTTCCATCCACAAGGATGCAGCCTGGATGATCCAACATTTCAAGCGGCCCGCGGCCATGCGTCCGGGCTCTTCCATGCCGCCGATTCAGCTCAGCGATGCGCAGTTGAATTCGCTGGCGGCGTTCCTGCTGAAACTCAATCCCAACAATGCCAGCGCGCTTGGAAACGCTCCCGATTTCGCCGCTGCCGGAGCGTTGGTGTACCTGGCGAACCAGTGCGGATCGTGCCACATGGTGAATGGCTTCGGGATGAAGCTGGGTCCGCCGCTGAACGGGTTGGCTGAACGGCGCAGCCACAGTTGGGTGGAAGAGCATTTTGCCAAGCCGGAGGAGCTTTCCCCGGGAACCATCATGCCGCCTTATAAACTCTCGCCGAAGGACATGGAGAACCTGATCGCTTATCTCTTCGCGCTGCCGGAGACTGGCGGCAGCCAGTAGCTTCTCAGAATGCCTCGGCCGAGTGGATACCCTCCGACTGCAGTACCGTGGCCATCTTCTTGAGCGCGATTTTGTGGATCTGGGAAACGCGGCTTTCGTTTACGCCCATAATCTCGCCGATCTCTTTCATGGTCATCTCGTTGGTGTAGTAGAGGAAGACCACTTTCTGGTAACGCTTGGGCAGCTTGTCGATGGCGCGCGCCAGGGTGACCCGCAATTGCCGTTGCCCGCACATATGGTCGGGCTGCAATTCCGAAGTGGCGGGGAATTCCATGGCGCGGTCGAAATCCGGGTCGGGGTGAGCGGTCGCCGACACCGTGCCGACAGTACGAAGTTCCAACTGGATGCGGTGCCAGCGGTCCGGGCTGAGGCCCATTTCGTCGGCAATTTCGCTTTCCTGGGGAGTGCGGCCGAGCTTCGTGGCCAATGTATTGGATACGGAATCCACCTGCTTCTGCCGTTTGCGCAGATCGCGCGAAGCCCAATCGAGCTGACGCAGGCTATCCAGAATGGCGCCCTTGATACGATGTTTGGCATAAGCGTGGAAGACCACATTCTTGTGCGCGTCGTACTTGGTGACGGCATCGAACAGCCCCAGGACACCGGCGTGGGTGAGATCGTCCAGATCCACATGCACGGGCAGGTTCTCGTGTACACGAATCGCGATAGCTTTCACCAATGGCAGGTGTTCGAGGACAATCCGGTCGCGCATTTCCTGAGAGATTTTCGGTTTCCGTTGTATCGACAAATTCTTGGCTCGCATCGCTTTTCGTCCTTTTTTCTGTTTTTCTTTAGGAACTCGGGTTGTTTCCCCGACGACCTTAGGGAATGCAGCCTTAGTGCCAAACAAAAAAAGATATAAAGGTATTGTTTTCTTGTATTGCCGCCGATAAGGCCCGTTCCGATGTGAACCCCTGTTTCAGAGTGAAACGCGCCGCGTTCCAAAGATCAGAACTCCTGATGTCGCCCCGCAATTTATGCCTGGCGGGGAAAATTGGCTGAGCCATTCCTTTCGATGGCGAGAGCTTCGCAGGTGGGGCAGGCGGTGCCGCCTGTCCGCCCGCGCTGAATTAGGCCCGCTGCTCGAATCGGATCGAGCGAAGGCGAGCACCGCCTGCCCCACCCGCGGGCTCACTGCAAATTCCACGACATAAGGAGTTCCAACGCTGGAGTTCTGGCGGCCGCGCAACCCCTTGACTTTCCGGCGGCCTTCTGTCTTCGTGGAAGTTCCCTTTAGTTCGGCACGTGAATTTATGAAAAAATCATTTCGGCTGTCGGCCGTCCTGCTGATCGATTGTCCCGACGGATCTTCGCCAATTCATATCGTAAGTCCTTTCTTTTGTGCGCCGCACATGACTACAGTAGTCATGTAGCCGCGTGCAGAATCAACAACTTGCAATTAGAATTGGCGGAGATCCGCCCGACCGCAAGACCACGAAGCCGGCCTGTTTTTTATGCGCGTCGAATCCCGCCGGTCATCGGTAATCACCGGAGCGGAGAGGCGCAAGCGCGATTCTACGGCGTCGGTTTCCGGCATATTCCAGGCTATTTCGGGGACAGGCTACATAACCTCGAAACTCCGCTCCACTCACCGATTTGTATTTCGAGGTTATGTAGCCTGTCCCCGAAATAGCGCTCCTACTGAATCTCTACCGGCACCGTCCGGGCGCTGATCCTGCCATCGCTGCCTTCCCCCATCACGGCGCGCAACTGGTAGGAGCCCGGCGGCGCCGGCAGCGTAAGTGTAAAGTTCATGCCCTCCGGGGCGTGCGCCTGGAAAGTCGGCTCTTCCAGCGCCAATGTCACCGTGCCTTCCTTGCCCGTGACGAAGTTGCCGGCGGCATCCGATAACATCGCGATCAGCGAAAGCTTCTGCTGGCGGACACCCGACTTCTCGGTGAAGCGCAGTTGCCCGATGTCCACGTGAAATATCGTCACCACGCCGTGTTCCACGGCTGCCGAATGCATCAGTTGTGTGGCGAAATCGCCCGGCAACTCTTCCATGACCGTGGAAGCCTCGGCCGATAAGTCGATCCGCCGTTCCGCGCGCGGCTTGGATGCCGAGTGCTTCAGCGCCATGTAACCCAGGCGCGCTTGCACCGTATTATGGCCTGGAGTCTTCAATCGAACCTTCAGATGGTGGTATTGCCCATTCGGCGCTTCCTCCGGCGTGAAGGCCAGAAGGTAGCTGACCTCCGGCCGGATTCCCAACTCAAAGCCGGTATCGAGATCGTTTCGATTATGAAAAAACAGACCGCCGGTGTTGTACGCCAGAGCGGCCGCGGCGTCGTTGGCCGCCTCCTTCGAGGGGAGGGCGGTCGACTGCATGTTTCTCACGGACCGGGCATCCATGCGACCGCCCGCGCCTGCCTCCGCCGAGAGCGAGGTGGTGAAGAGTCCCTTGGCATCGATCGAATCGATGACTACACCGGCGCGGAGCGCGCGCCGAACGATCTCATCCATTTCCTGCTCCAGCGTGCTCGACAGGAAACCCGAGGACGCGAACAGCAGGGTGCGGCTCCCCGGCATTCTCCCCAGGAGATCCACTACTTCTCCAATAGTCATGAGGTTGGTTCGGTACCCCACGCGCGCCTGTTCCCAAATCGCGCTGGCCTGCGACATCACCCCCGGGGCCACCTCCAGGGGATTGCCCGCTACGGCGCCCCTTCCCCGAGCCGTCGCCGGAGCCGCTGCCGACCAATCGGTCAGATCGGCAACGGGGGGCTTGTTCTGGCATCGGGCCGCCTCCTTGATCTTTACGTTGAAAGTCTCCAAAGAAACGTGGTTGGCGATCAGGTACGCCTCGTACGGCGTCATGCTGGGGCACTCGACGTGGCCGTTGCCCCGGGAATTGAGACGAAGGTTCCCGATGGCGTCGGACAATTTCGAAATGTCCGTAGTGAACGCAACGTTCTGCGCCCCGGACATGGTGAACAGGGCAGCATGATCCCCGCCCCGCAGGCCGTCTTTGACGAAGCGGCGGGCCGCCGCCTGCGCCGGGAGCAGTTCGGCGTGCGTCATGCTCCAATCGTCGAAGAGCAGCGCCACATAGCGTTGTGAAACGGTGGCGGGCGCGGAACTGGCGACCGCCGGCGGCGTCACTGTGCCCACCGCCGTGGCGGGCATCGGGGCGGATGTCTCCGCTGAGAATGCGCTGACCGGGCGCTTCTTCCCTTCGTCGGCGACTTCGAAATCGTCTTTAGTGAGGCCGGCCACGGCATGGCCTCGCGGGTCGCGCACCACCACCCCGACCTCTACCAATTTCGCGTCTGCCGTCAATTTGTACAGTGCCGGTGGCCGATAGGATATGCTGCTGAGCCTCACCTCGCCGGGACCGGGTTGTTGCTGTCCAGGCGTCGCGATTGTCGAAAGGGTCAACGCCATCACGGACCGCACGAAGTAACGCGCCATAGCTCAATGATATTCCCAGGGGTCCTGGGCATGGGACTGCATTTGGTGAGACGCAGCGTCGTCTGCAAGGCCGGGCACGGGCTATGATGAAGTCTCGTGGATGGCAGGGGCCCGGTCGAATGCGCTCTCAAAGCGTGCATCGCAAAGGGAACCGAGCGGTACGAGTTTCCCGACAAGAAGCGGGTTGACGCGAGCTACACGCACAATCTGCAAGAACTGGTAAAGCTTGCGGGCCTCGAGGGTCTTCGTTTGGAACGCGCAGGCAATGCAATCTGGCCGGCGTATTCGCCTCCACTATGCGCGCCGAACGTCCCACGTTTGACGTCGATCCGCAAGCGGAAGGCCGCTTTCTGTGGGTCCAGCGCCGGCCTGCTGACCAACGAAGCCAGCACGGTCAGAACTCCTGATGTCGTGGAATTTGCAGTGAGCCCGCAGGTGGGGCAGGCGGTGCTCGCCTTCGCTCGGTCCTATTCGAGCAGCGACCCCAAATTCAGCGCGGGCGGGCAGGCGGCACCGCCTGCCCCACCTGCGAAGCTCTCGCATCGAAAGGAATGGCTCAGCCCATTTTCCCCGCCAGGCAGAAATTGCGGGGCGATATCAGGAGTTCTGACGGTAGTCGATTCCGCGTCGCGCGTGGCCAAATGGAAGGCCCAGATCGAGAGCCTGCACGCCGAGATGGATGGACTCCGCGAGAAATACCCGCAACTGGTCCAGCACCTGGAACGGTTCCGGACATTCCCGCCGGCGCACCCCACAACACCCGCCGGCGCCGGCGCGCGTGTACGGCGTGAAGGACGGCCTTCCCGGTCCGCGGGTGGAATCCCTGCTGGAATCGCCGGACGGAAAGCCGTGGGCAGGCACTTCCGATGGGCTCGCCCTGTGGACGGCCGCGAGTTTCAGGGCTTTACGGCGGCGCAAGAACTGAATGCCAAGGCGGAAGCGGTGGCCAAGGCGCTGCGCCAGAGGCTGGTCGAATAAATCCGCTGCAAACGGGGCGCGGCTGTTGTTACAATTCGTGGAGCGAATCCGCGGGCCGCGGTTCGCAGGAGAAAACTTGCCATGAAATCGTTCAAAACGAGGAAATATCTACCGTTACAGTTGCTTGGATTGCTGCTTGTGACGGGAGCCGTGGCGCCGGCTCAGAAACCGAAAGATAATGTCTCCGCCGGCCGGCACCCCAATATCGCGGCCGCCCAACGCCTCTGCACACAGGCGTGGGAGAAGATTGTGGAAGCTCAGAAGGCCAATGAGTTTGACATGAACGGCCACGCGCAGAAGGCCAAGGACCTGCTCGACCAGGTCAATAAAGAACTGAAGATTGCCGCGGAGACGGCGAATCGCAAATAAGTCGGGCAATGTTGGAGGAGATTCGGAATGAAATCGCTTAGAAGACATTTTCCACTGCAGGTGCTCGGATTGGCGCAATTGACCGCTGCCCTGGCCCCCGCTCAACAACCGAAACAGACCGTTTCCGGCGCCAGGCATCCCAACCTGGCGGCCGCTCAGCGGTTCTGCCAGCAGGCCTATGATAAGACCGTCGCCGCGCAGGGGGCCAACGAGTTCGACATGCAGGGGCATGCGGCCAAGGCCAAGGATCTGCTGAACCAGGCCAACTCCGAGCTGAAGGCGGCAGCGCAGGCGGCTAACGCGGCCAACAAGAAGAAGTAGCGAAGTCCGGTAACTCGACCACGCGGCACTTCATAGTGCGGACTGTCTCTGAAGTTCCGGTCTAAGTCAGACACGCCTTACTCTTCCCGCGGCCGGCATTCCGCATTTGTGGCGGGGCAGCGAGGATCGGCTGCCCCACCGCTCCAGCCTGCTTCTGCCGCGAAACTCAGTTCAAACGGCAAGGAACGCTTGCTAACGCGCGCGGCTCGGAAAACGCTGCGACGATGCGCCCCACCCCGCACTCCTGCTATATTTCTAGCCAGGACCGTACCGCCGCATCCAAACCAACATGCCTCAGATTCTCGACGGAAATCGCGTTCGCGACGACATTAAGAATGAATTGAAACCCCGCATCGAAGCCCTCGCCGGCCACGGCGCGCCACCGGGACTCGCGGTGGTGCTGGTGGGAAATAATCCCGCCTCGGAAATCTATGTCCGCAATAAGATCAAGGCCTGCCACGATCTGGGTATCTATTCGGAAAGTATTACCCCGCCCGGCACTATTTCAACTGCCGAATTATTGGCCATTGTCGGCGATCTCAATGCGCGGCCGGATATCGACGGCATCCTGGTGCAGCTTCCCCTGCCGCCTCAAGTGGATACCAAGCGCATCCTGCTGGCGGTAGCGCCCGCCAAGGATGTCGATGGGTTCCACCCCTCGAATGTGGGCAACCTGGTGGCCGGGCTGCCCGGGCCGCGGGCCTGCACTCCGGCGGGCATTCTGGAACTGCTGAAGCGCTACCGGATCCCCATCGCCGGCAAGCGGGCCGTAGTGGTGGGCCGCAGCGACATCGTCGGTAAGCCGGTCGCCATGCTGCTGCTCCATGAACACGCCACCGTCACCATCTGCCATTCCAGAACGGCCGACCTATCGGCTGTGTGCCGGGAAGCCGATATTCTGGTAGCGGCCATGGGACGAGCGGCAATGATCACCGGCGATTATATACGGCAGGGCGCAACCGTCATCGATGTCGGCACCAACCGCCTCGATAGCCGCGAGGAGGTAGCGCGCATTTTCCGCAACTCGGCGGAAAAACTGGCATCTTTCGATAAGAGGGGAAGTGTCCTGGTGGGCGATGTCCACCCGCTGGACGTGTTGGAAAAAGCTTCAGCTTATACCCCCGTGCCCGGAGGTGTAGGGCCGCTGACCATCGCCATGCTGATGGTCAATACCGTGGCTTCCGCCGAGCGCCGCGCCGGTATATGTTGAAAGTAGGACTTACGGGCGGATTGGCCTGCGGAAAGTCGTTCGTGGGCGAGGTCTTGCGGGGCTATGGATGCCTGGTGATCCAAGCCGACGAACTGGGCCATGCCGTGCTGGCGCCGGGCGGAGAAGCTTATGATGAAGTTGTGCGCGAATTCGGGAGCGAGATCCTCGACGCCGGCGGCCAGATCGACCGGCGGCTGCTGGCCGCTCAGGTCTTCGGCGCCCCTGCCCGGTTGGCTACCCTCAACCGTCTGGTCCATCCGCCGGTGTTTCGCCGGGAGGATCGGTTGATGGCTGAATTTGCGGCCCGGGAGCCGCGCGGAATTGCCGTGGTGGAGGCCGCCATCCTGATCGAAACTGGTGCCTGGCGCCGTTACGATCGGATTGTGTTGGTCACCTGTAGGGAAGATCAACAGGTGGAACGCGCGCTACGGCGGGACGGCGCTTCGGAGAGCGATGTGAACGCCCGCCTGAGCCGCCAGATGGCCCTGGAAGAGAAACGAAAGTATGCCCATTTCGTCATAGATACATCCGGGGAAAAAGAGGACACGGTGCGCCAGACCAGCGCCGTTTTCCAGGAATTACGGAGAATCGAATCATGAAAGTTCTGCGCCCCTTAGCCTGGGCCATGATGCTGGTGGCCGGATTTGTGTATGTCACTTCGGTCACTCATTGGGATTTCGCGCGGGTCCGCTCCATGGGCCGTCTGTGGAGCGAGCCGGCCGCCGCCGCCTCCGCATTTTCGCCGGACGAGCAGAATAATATCGACATCTATAAGTCCGCCCGCGACGCCACCGTAAATATCACGTCGACGACCTATGTGCAGGACTGGTTTATGCAGGTGTTCCCCCAGAAAGGCACCGGCTCCGGCTTCGTCATCAACCCGGATGGGCAGATTCTCACTAACAATCACGTAGTACAGGGCGCTACGCAACTTACCGTGAAGCTGGCCGACCAGAAAGAATACAAGGCCAAAGTTCTGGGCCGGGACCCTCGCAGCGACCTGGCGCTCATCAAGATCGAAGCCCCCCGCAAGTTGCCGGCGCTTCATCTGGGCGAATCCGACAACCTCGTGGTTGGGCAGAAAGTGCTCGCCATCGGCAATCCGTTCGGATTTCAGGGCACCCTCACCACCGGCATCGTCAGTTCCCTTGATCGCAGCATTCAGACCGAAGACAGCCAGGTGCCATTGGAGGGCATGATCCAGACCGACGCGGCCATCAACCCGGGCAATAGCGGCGGACCGCTGCTCGATTCGCATGGCAACGTCATCGGCATCAATACCGCGATTTATGGACAGGGCAATATCGGGATCGGATTCGCCATGCCCATCAACCGCGCCAAAACGATGCTGGATGAATTTCAAAAGAACGGCAAGATTTCGCTGCCGGCGCCCCTCGGCGTGCGAACCATGTATGTGGCTGGCGATTTGGCGGACGCATTGCACCTGCCCTCAAGCGGCGGGTTGTTGGTCCAAAGCGTGGAGGATGGTTCGGCGGCCGAGGAGGCCGGACTGCGCGGTCCCACCGAGAGAGTGCTCGTCGGCGGGAGGTACTGGGTCAATACCGGCGGCGATTTCATCACCGCAATCGAAGGCCAGACTGTAACGGGAAATGAGACTCTCCAACGAGCGCTCTCTCACAAGCGTGGCGGCGACATGCTGGAGTTGACCGTGATCCGCAATGGTAAGAGCCAGACGGTGAAAGTCCATCTCGCCGAGGCCGCACAAGTAATTTAGTAAGGGTGGGGCTATTTCGGGGACAGGCTACATAACCTCGAAATTAATGCAGACCGGAGGGTCTGCCCACACCAGGCGTTAACTGAACCCGCAATTCTCATCGAGTCTCCGAACTCCTTGTCTGGGGCGCCGAAGAGCTCATCCCAAATCCCACGACATCAGGCGTCGGAGTCTCGCAGCGGATCGCGGCAACCCGGCTTCCGTCGCTACAACGAGTGGATGCATTCAGCGGTCCTGCGGACCTTAAATTCAGAACTCCTGATGTCGTGGAATTTGCAGTGAGCTTCGCAGGTGGGGCAGGCGGTGCTCGCCTTCGCTCGATCCTATTCGAGCAGCGAGCCTAACTACTTTCTGTCGCGAAACTGCCATGCGGCAGAGCAGCACCGCTCCCTGGCGGTCGCGGCTCGGTAACAAGTCCCGTGGAATCATCGCGGCGTTTTCCGAGCCGCGCGCGCAAGCAAGCGGTTCTTGCCACTTGAAGGCAGTTTCATGCCAGCGAGCACCGCCTGCCCCACCTGCGAAGCTCTCGCCATCAAAAAGGAAAGGCTCAGCACATTTTCCCCGCCAGGCAGAAATTGCGGGGCGACCTCAGGAGTTCTGAAACTAACGCCTATTGGGGTCCGCCCACCAAGCCGGGTGCGCATCTTTGGGCTGAAAACGGAGGCGCGGGGGGATTTCGTCGCCTGTCCCGGGAATTAGCAGGCCTGCCACTTCCGCCACGGGCTGCTATGCCACTGCCGTATCTTTGGGCGTGGCTTCGGTCTCGACCGCGACTTTATTCTTGCTGCCCGGCGGGCGTCCGCGGCGTTTCGGGGCTGGCGCCCCTTCCGTCATCCATGCGGGCGGCCTTCCGCGGCGCGGACCGCGGCCCACGGCCAGACGCTCCAAGGTGACTATCGCTTGTTCGAGCTGTTCCTTTTCCTGCTTCAATTCCTCAAGGATTCTGGCTACATCGATCATGGAGTCCCTCCCGGCCAGCCGCAGTCCCAATTGAGCCCGCGGCCGAAATCTTAAGTAATCCGTGCTTACATTCCAGTATACTCTTTGATTTTGCTCCCATTGGCCTCGAATTATCAATACTCTAGACGTAAATTCCGCACCGTATTTAAACCGATTGTACTGCCGGTATTAGCTAGTACGTCCAGACCCGGCGCTTCTCTTTTGCGCCGTTTTCCTCCAATACAAATAAAATGGCAACCCCAGCAGAATCAGACCGACCCCCATCATCGACTCGCGCGGGCGGTCGATCGCCGTAGAAAGTAATAAAACTAACGCTCCGGCCACGAACAATACCGGCACCACCGGATATCCCAGCGTGCGATACGGGCGCACCAGATCGGGACGCCGGATGCGTAAAACAATCACTGCCGCGGCGGTCATTCCATATAGAATCCAACTGGCGAAAATCACCAGGTTGAAAAGATCGTCGTATTTGCCGGTCAGCACCAGCACGGAGGCCCAGGCGCTCAATGCCGCGATCGATACTCCCGGCGTGCGATATTTCGGATTTACATATCCAATAACCGAAAAGAACAATCCTTCCCGCGCGGCCGCATAAGGCACCCGGGACCCCGTAAGAATAGAGCCATTCAAAGCCGCAAAAATACTGATCATGGCCGCGATAGAGACCGCATTGGCGCCCGGAGCGTGCCAGATCTTGCGCATCATATCGGCCGCCACCCGGTCCGCGCCGGCCACTTCATGCGGCGTCATGACTCGAAAATACGCCGCATTCGCCAGGATATAGATGGCAATCACCGCCAGGGTGCCGCCGATCAGCGCCAGCGGCAGGTTCTTCTGTGGATTGCGCACCTCTGAGGAAACCATGCTCACGTTATTCCAGCCGTCGTAGGCCCACAGCGCCGCCACCAGCGCGGCGATGAAGCCCGTAAACGTCACCGGCCCGATGGCCGCCGCCGGGGCCGCGTGCGGATGGCCGAAGCCCAACCCGGCGACAATCACTACGCCGATCAGAGCCACCTTCACGGCCGTCACAGTCACTTGTACGTTGCCGCCCAGTTTCACACCGAAATAATTCAGCCAGCCGAGCAGCGCGATCAGCGCGATGGCCAGCAATTGGCCCCAGCGAAATTCCAGCGGACCGCCGTGTGGACCGAGCGGCAGCGGAATGGTGTAAAACACCGTGTCGAGCGGGGCAAAAAAGTTCGACAGATACACAAAGAACGCCGTCGCCAGCGTGGCAATCGATCCGCTCTTGGCCACCCACATTTGGGTCCAGCTATAGATGAATCCCCACAGCGGTCCGTAGGCTTCGCGCAGGAACGCGTATTCCCCGCCGGCTTCCGGCAGCGCCGCCGCCAGTTCCGCATAACTCAACGCGCCGGCGAGCGAGAGCAAGCCTCCCACCACCCAGACCGCGAAGACCCACTCCACCGAGCCCACCCGCTGGATCATGGTCTTCGGCACCAGGAAAATTCCGCTGCCGATCACCGTGCCCACCACGATCGACATAGCCTGCCATGTTCCCAGATCGCGTCTTAGTTCCGTGCGGGAAGCAGCATTTTCCATAGGGTTCAAATCCGTTTTTCAAACAGCGACGCCGCCAGCCCGGCGGTGAACGTCGCCGTGGTTCCAATCAGTACATACCAGGTAAACGCGATGGGCGTGCCCAGCCACACATAAAGGATCGCCGCCAACCCCACCACCACACCTGCCATGGCAGCGCCCTCTCGCGGTTTTTTGGTCAGCACTCCCAGCAGAAATACCCCCAGCAGAACGCCCGAAGGAATGGAGGCGATGGAAAGTCCGGCCTCCAATACCGAGCGCGACTGGCTGGCGCGTATGGCGATGGGCAGCAGAACGGCGCCCCAAGCCACGGTTGCCAGACGCGCCAGTTGGAGCGATCGCGCCTCGCTGAGGTTGCGGGCGCGCGCGCGAATAAAATCTACCACCGTGGTGGATGCCAGGGAATTCAACGCCGCGCTCAGGTTGGCCATGGCAGCGGCCAGGATCGCCGCGATCACCAGGCCGGCCACCCCCACGGGCAGGCTGTCCCAAATGAACATGGGATAGATGCGATCCATGCGTTCGGGCGGGGTCAGGTGGTTATCGCCGTAATAGACGAAGAGCAGCAAGCCGATCAGAAGGAAGAGCGTGAACTGCACGGCGATCACCAGCCAACTGGAGAGCAGGGCAGCGCGGCTCTGGCGCTCGTCGCGCGCGCTTAGCAGGCGCTGCACCATGAGCTGATCGGTTCCATGGCTGGCGGTGGTCATGAAGCAGCCGCCGGCCAGGCCGGCCCAGAAACTGTACTTGCGGGCGAAAAATTCCATGGTGGGGGCGAAGCGGAAATCGAAAATCGCCATCTTATGGGTGACTGCCGCCACCGCTACCACATGGCTCCATCCGCCGTGAATCTGCCCCAGAATGACGATAAAGCTGACCACCGCGCCCACCACGTAAAGGCTCATTTGAACAACGTCGGTCCAGATCACTGCCGTCATGCCGCCTTCGAAGGTGTAGAAAAGCGTCAGCAGCACGATGAGCACAATGGACACGGTCACGCCGGTTTTCAGCACTACCGAAATCACCAGGGCGACTCCGGCCACCCGGACGCCTTCCGCCAGCGTGCGCGTCACAAGAAAAATGGAGGCGGTCAATTTCCGAATGCGCTCTCCAAACCTGCGCCGCATCAGCTCGTACGCGGTGAACATCTCGCCGCGAAAGTACTGGGGCAGCAGCAGTACTGAAATGGCGATGCGGGCCAACAGGTACCCCAGTACGATCTGCAGGAATCCCAGGTTGCCGCCGAACGCCAGAGCCGGCGTGCCGACGATAGTCAGGGTGCTGGTCTCGGCGGAGACGATGGAGAGGCTGATGGCCCACCACGGGGCTGTGCGGCCGCCCAGGAAGTAGTCGCGGAGACTTTTCTGGCCGTGGCGGAAGCGCGCCCCGAACCAGGTGATGCCGGCCAGATATGCGAGGATGATTGCCAGATCGAAGTAGCGCATTTTTTGGATTTCGGCGTCTTCCAGCATAGCGTTGATCTGTTATGATTTGTGATTCGGAACTTCTTTGCCGATAACGGAGTCAATTGAAGTTGCGCCACTATAGTGGTTCGGCTATACTCCGCAGTGATCCACCGGACGCAGGTGTCGGTGGGACGGCGAGGGTTGCGAACGCGAAAAAAACGGCTGGAAGGCGGATAGGCAGGAGGCTCGAAGGTGCACAAATACATGAAAACTATCATCGGAATGGCGGCAGTCGCAGCGCTGGGTCTGGTCGTCATGACCACCACGGCGCACTATGCCCGCGCGCAAGCGGCGGCAGCCCAAGCGCCTGCCGGCAAAAAGGCGAAGGCGGTCAAGGACACTGGCGAATACGATATTTACAACGAGGTCATCAAGGACTCCACCCAGCCAAACGCTGCCAAGAAGTTCCTGACCGACCT
>PLRZ01000457.1:0-7013 GCA_003164075.1 Bryobacterales bacterium
ACGACGTCAGGAGTTCTGAGGTTCTTGTTTCGCAGCGCCTTACCGGGTCTGCACTTCCCGCACCATGCCATACGCTGCGGTCGCCTGTTCGATTGATCTCTTGAACGCCCGGACCGCGCCGGGCGCCAAGTCGGTCTCCGTCACCGTAACGCCGCCGAGCCGCGAAAGAGAAGTATCCGCCAGGTCAAACACCACTATCGCTTCGGCAATCTTGTGATCGGTCACATTCTTGAGGTTGCCAACTATCTGGGTATCGCCGTTGTGTTCGAAGTGGACCTCCATAACCTCAAGATCTTTATTGGAGTCCAGCTTGATGTCCGTGCTGAAACCCGGCAGGACTTTCGCCGCCACCTCCGCCGGTGTCAGTTCCTTGGGCGCCTTCGTGGTCTTGGGACTGAGGATGCCGATGGCCACAATCACTCCGACAACCACCACAACCAACGGAGCCAGTATCAGGAGAAGGCGCCGCGCCTTTTGGCCGAAAGTCTGGTTGGTGAGGTACAGCGGGTCTGAAGGGGCCGGCCCGGAGAACCAGCGTGCGAACAGCCCGGGTTTTGCGGCGGGCGCGCCCTGCGCAGGCTTGGCGCCCGGTTTCATGCCCGCGTAGACTATAGATTCGACGAAGTTCTGAAAACGGTTTGCCATCCGCCAGCCTCCAGCCGCTGCCTATTATATCGGTGCTACCACACACAAGCCAGTACTGGAACTACTATGATCTGCGTGACCCGCGTGGCTCCGCCAACTCTTCCAGCGCTGTCAAGTCGTCCTGTTTTCCCATGACGATCAGGTAGTCGCCGGCTTCTACCGAGGTATCGGCGGGCGGATTGAAGAGCATACTACCATCATGGCGCCGGATCGCCATCACGATCACCCCCATATTGCGCCGCAGTTGCATCTCGCGAATGGTTTTGGCCGCCACCTCGCTGTCCGCGGACACGCGCACTTGTTCGATGCTGATATCCATGGCGATATCTTTGGTGGTGAAATCGAGGAACTGCACCACGTGGGGACGCAACAGGGACTGCGCCAGGCGGTGTCCGGTGATCGAGTAGGGCGCGAAGACCGCGTCAGCGCCGGCGCGCCGCATCTTATCTTCGGCGCCCTCTTCGGCGGCGCGTGCCGCCACGTAGAGTTTGGGATTGAGGCCCTTGGCCGATAGCAGTACGAAGAGATTGTCGGCGTCGGTGGACAGCGCCGCCACCAATCCGCGGGCACGCTCGATGCCGACCTGGTGGAGGGTTTCATCGTGGGTAGCATCCGCGGCCACGGCCAGCATGCCGCTCAACATGGCGCGCTCCACGCGTTCCGGCTGGCTGTCCACCACCACGAAAGCCGCGCCGGCGTGGTGCAATTCTGCGGCGGCGCCGCGTCCTACCCGCCCGAAACCACAAATAATGTAGTGATTCTTCAGCTTGTCGATCATGCGTTTATTCCGCCGCTTGCCGATGGCATCGCCCAATTCGAACTCGATGATGGTCTGGGTCATGGCGCCGATGGCAACAAAAATGGTGCTGACGCCGAACATGATGAGAAAAGCATTGAAAATGCGCCCCGCATGCGAAAACGAGTCGCCGTACCCCACCGTGGTCATAGTTGTGAGGGTAAAGTAGAAGGCGTCAAAAACGGAGTATCCGCCGATCAGGCTGAAACCTACGGTTCCAAGCGTGAGCGTCGCTCCGATCGCCACCACGATGTAGAGAAGACGTTTTGCGAGCCGGCTCATCGGTCCGTCAGGACCAAGTATAGCGGGAACGGCACGGGATTATGCCGCAGGCGCCTCAGTCGCCTCCTCGCGATCGAGTATGATCGCCATGTAGAACCCGTCGCCCTCGGGCTGGCAACTCTGGACCGCACCATGGGCAGCGTGGTCATGAATGTGGATGTCCACACGGGTCCCGGGGCTGACCATATTAGCGGCAATCATGCCAATTCCAGAGGCGCTGATGTCGCGGATTGTAGCGGACAGCTCCGGATACCCGGCGGGTAGGAGTGTGGCTTGTCCTTTGGAGCGGATCGGCTCGTCGGGCAGTTCGTGGTTGACGATCACTCTAAATAGATCGGCCAGACGGCCGCAGAGCTTTATGGGGGCAGCGGCGTTTGTCAAATATCACGAAGGCGCCAACCAACCTGCGCCTGCGTCCTCAGACAGGGTGCTTAACCGACCTGGGATTTCGTGGCTCAGGCGCGGAATACGCTCCCTAACGGGGTGCCCTCTGGGCCCGGCTCTGTGACGAGTGCCCGCGTGTTTGCAATCAGTTACCGAGCCGCGACCGTTAGGGAGCGTTAACCGGTAACGGACCTTCCCCAGATCGGTTACGCGCCCTCAGACACGAAAACGACCGAGCGGGATGCTACACTGTACCTGCCGTGGTTTGGAGACCTGTGTCATGCCGGGATGCTCAGTGGAAGCAGTCCCGCCGTGGCGATCCGCGGCGGTAGACCCGGACGCCTGGCCGCCCAATCGGGGCGCGCGCAGCCGGTTCGGGTCCTTGCAGTAGTTACTTCAGCTAAAGAAAGAGGAAGGTATAGACGACGTGCCTAATTCACAGTTTTCGATTGATGAACCCAAAGGTAAATTGGGTGTCATGACGGTGGGCCTCGGCGCTGTGGCAACCACCATGATTGCAGGCGTAGAAGCGGTTCGCCGCGGAACCGCGGTCCCAATCGGATCCCTCACTCAGATGGGGACCATCCGGCTCGGCAAACGAACCGAGAACCGGGTTCCCAAGATCAAGGACTTCGTTCCCTTGGCCAAACTCGAAGATCTGGTTTTTGCCAGTTGGGATCTCTTCTCCGACAATGCCTACGAGGCGGCGCTCAAGGCCGGCGTGCTCGACACGCGACAACTGGAGCCGCTCAAGGGCTTTCTCGAAACCATCAAGCCGATGCCCGCCGCTTTCGAGCAGAAGTGGGTAAAGAGACTCCATCCGAATAATCTGAAACCCGGCAAAACCAAGATGGCTCTGGCCGAGCAGATTGCGGAGGATATCCGGCAGTTTAAGAAGACTTCGGGCGCCGACCGCCTGGTGGTGATCTGGTGCGGCTCCACCGAAACCTTCTCCACGCCTAAGCCGATCCACCAGGACCTGAAGTCGTTCGAGCAGGGCCTTTGCTCGAACTCTCCCGACATTTCGCCGAGCATGCTGTACGCCTACGCCGCACTGAAAGAAGGCGTGCCATTCATCAACGGCGCGCCGCACCTGACGGTGGACATACCGGCGCTCACCAACCTCGCCGTCGAGCGCCATATCCCCATCGCTGGAAAAGATTTCAAATCCGGCCAGACGTTCATGAAGACCTTGCTCGCTCCTGGCCTGAAGCTCAAACTGCTCGGTCTCAAGGGTTGGTTTTCAACCAATATCCTTGGCAACCGTGACGGGGAAGTGCTCGATGAACCCGAGAACTTCAAGAGCAAGGAGGAGACCAAGTCGTCGGTGCTCGATCGCTGCCTCCAGCCCGAACTCTATCCCGAGCTTTATAAGGCATATTTCCACAAGGTGCGGATCGAGTACTACCCGCCGCGCGGCGACGCCAAGGAGAGTTGGGACAACCTGGACATCTTCGGCTGGCTCGGTTACCCGATGCAGATCAAGGTGAACTTCCAATGCCGCGATTCGATCCTTGCCGCTCCTATGGCTCTGGATCTGGTGCTGTTCATGGACCTTGCTCAGCGCTGCCCCGATCTCGCGAAAATGGGCATCCAGGAATGGCTTTCTTTCTACTTCAAGGGCCCGCAGGTAGCCGCCGGCCTATACCCGGAGCACGACGTGTTCATTCAATCCATGAAGTTGAAGAATACGCTTCGTCACCTCCGCGGCGAAGATCTGATCACCCATCTCGGCCTTGAATACTACGACTGAGCGTTAGCTGGTTTCTGGTGCGAAACTGCCTTCAAGTGGCAAGGACCGCTTGCTTGCGCGCGCGGCTCGGTAACAAGTCCCGTGGAATCAGGCGCGACTGTTACCGAGCCGCGACCGCAAGGGAGCGGTTTCTTGAGTTTCGCGCCAGAAAGCAGCGAGTCAATCGGGGGAGGGTCANNAGGAATGGCTCAGCCCATTTTCCCCCTCGAATTCCTCTCAAGCCGTCGTCCGTGGGCTGGCGAGGATGGGGCCGGCCGCGTCTACTTGTACTGGGCAAAGCGAAACCGGAGTCCCGGCTCTACTTCACTGTTGGAAATGCGATTCCGGCGGCGCTGGCCAGTGGTTTCGCAACGCGAAACACGTTCATATGCTTGATTGAAGAATACCTACAAGTGTTAGAATCGGGAGCTTGGCGCCGCTGTCCGCGGCCAAGGAAAAGAGGATCACAATGAAAGCCGCCGTTTATTATGGACCTCGCGATGTTCGCGTGGAGACCGTGCCCACGCCGTCAGCCGGCCCGGGCGAGGTCGTCCTTCGGGTGTTGCGCTGTTCGGTATGCGGTACCGACAAGCGCATTTTTACACACGGGCAGAAGAACGTGGTGCCGCCGACTATCACCGGGCACGAGATTGTCGGGTACGTGCACGAAATCGGCGCCGGCGTCCACGGAATCGGCGAAGGCCAGAAAGTTGTCGTCGCCACGGTAGTCGGTTGCGGGAAATGCTATTGCTGCAAGCGCAAGCAGTATAACCTTTGCGAATCCTTCACCGCGCTAGGATACGACTATAACGGCGGATTCGCGGAGTATGTCAGGATCCCCGCGGCCGCGGTGTCGCAAGGGAATATCATTCCGATTCCGGACTCGATCTCGGTCGAGCGCGCAGCGCTGGTGGAGCCTCTGTCGTGCTGTTTGAACGGCGAAGAGTACCTGAATGCCCAGCCGGGCGATCGCGCGCTGGTGATGGGTTCGGGGCCGATCGGCATGATGCACGCCGCAATTCTCAAATCGCGCGGGTGCGAACTGGTGCTGGTGACGGATGTTTCCGATGAGCGCCTGGGCTACGTGCGCGAGTTCGGTTTGGGGCAAACGTTGAACACCGCCGGCGCAAACCCGGTGGAGCGGATTTTGGAAGCCGCAGGCGGCGAAAAGTTCGACGTGGCCGTGACCGCCAACTCGGTGAAGTCGACGCAGACGGATGCCTTGAAGCTGGTGCGCAAGAAGGCCCGCGTGTGCTTCTTCGCGGGAATTCCGAAAGACGACCCGGTCGTCCCCATCGATACCAACGCCATCCACTACAACGAAATCTCACTGTTCGGCTGCTTCGCGTCGAACCTGAAACACTACCATGAGGCCCTGAGCATGGTGGTGAGGGACGACATCCCCTGGGACCGCTTCCTGACCCACCGTTTCAAACTGGACGAGATGGTGAAAGCCTTCGGTATAGTGGAAGCCGGACAGGGCCTCAAGATGGTCATCGACTGCGAATAAGGCGGCCCCAATGGAAAAGACCTGCCTGCAAGAACTGATCGCGGTCTCCCGCGCGGTGGGAGCGAATCCGCAGTACGTGCAAGCCGCCGGCGGGAATACGTCGGTGAAATCGCCTGGCGGCCGCACCATGGCCATCAAGGCGAGCGGCACCGCCCTCACCGCCATGAGTGAGACGGAAGGCTGGGTGGAATTGGATGTCGGCGCGGTTCTGAGCATCCTCGATCGCCCGGAACTCGCGTCGCTGCCGTCCGAGGAACGCGAGGCGCGCGTTCTCGAACAGTTGAGCCAGTCGGTGGTCGGCGGGCATGGCCGGCCATCCGTGGAAAGCGCTCTGCACGCCATGCTGGGCCGCGTGGTGGTGCACACCCACGCGGTGGCGGCCAACGCCCTGAACTGCGGACCGGGAGAAGCGGCCCTGGCGAAGCTGACCCGCCCGGGCGAACCGCCGCCGCTATGGGTTCCGTATACCGATCCGGGATGGCGCCTGGCGACCGTGGTGCGCGCTTTGGCGGACGCTTATGGCGCGAAGTATGGCTGCTCGCCGGCGGTGATTTTCATGGAAAACCACGGGGTCCTGGTAGCGGGCGAAAATGCTCAGGAATGCCTGGCCCTCCACCAGGATTGGGTCTCACGCTGCGAGCGCTATTTCGAGCCGCAGGCTCCGGCGATCGAATCCCCACGCGAAATCGGTTCGGCGGAATTGCGGCGGACGATGGTGGAACTGCGGCGCGCATGGCGCGAAGTGAACGGCGGCCGGCCGTTCGTGCGTTATTCGGAAAATCCGGAACTGGCTGGGGCCGCATGCGCGGAATGGGCGGGCCTGTTTTCGCAAGGGGCGCTCACCCCCGATCATATCGTGTATACCGGCGCCCGCTCGGTTCAGGCGGAGTCCATCGAGGAATTGCCCGCGCTGGTTCGCTCCGCGTTGGCGGAAAAGTCGCCTCCGCGGCTGGCCCTGGTCGGAAATGCCGGAGCGTTTCTGTTCGCGGCCGATCCGGTAAAGCTCGATGCCGCCGAAGCGCTGGCTGTCGCAGGCGCCAGAATCGTTCGGCTGACCGCTGGGCGCGGAGGCGCGCGCAATCTATCGCCCAGTTCGGCGAACTTCATCGTCAATTGGGAAGCCGAGCACTATCGGGCGAAGCTGACGGGGACGGCGGATGCCCCGCTCTGGGGCAGAGTCGCATTGGTGACCGGGGCGGCATCGGGACTGGGATGCGGAATCGCCCAGGGCCTGGTCGAAGCCGGCGCGGCGGTGGCTTTCTGCGATATCGACGACGCGGGAGCCGAGGCGGCCGCCGCGTCCTCGGCCGATCCGCGGCGTGCGTTCGCGCTGCGCATGGACGTCACCAGCGAGGAGTCGGTAGCCGCCGGCTTCGATCGCGCGATTCGCCGCTGGGGCGGCGTGGACGTGGCAGTGTGCGCCGCCGGCATCGCGCCTCCTTACGAACTAGTGGACCTCCCGGTGGACAAGTGGCGCCTCGCTCTGGAGATCAATCTCACCGGTTATTTCCTGGTAGCGCGCGAGGCGGCGCGGATCATGCGCGCGCAAGGCGACGGGGGAAGCATGGTCATGGTTTCCTCGAAAAGCGGATTGGAAGCTTCCAAGGCAAACTCCGCATATAACGCCACCAAGGCCGGGGAGCTGCACCTGATGCGCGGCTGGG
>PLRZ01000457.1:7100-7771 GCA_003164075.1 Bryobacterales bacterium
CACCGGGCAGACGCTGGTGGTGGATAGCGGACAGGTGATGGTGCGATGAACGAAGCGGCTCTCTACGGCGGGACTGTCGAAAGCCGGCTCGACGCGCTGCGCGAGTTGTGCGGACGGCTGGGCGAACGGCCGCGTCTCGGCACCAACTGCCACATTCACACCAACGAATCTTTCAGCGTATTCCGCTCTCCGGCGGAGGCCGTGTGGCAGGCGGCCAGGGAAGGCATCGCGCTGTNNTCAATCTCACCGGTTATTTCCTGGTGGCGCGCGAGGCGGCGCGGATCATGCGCGCGCAAGGCGAGGGGGGAAGCATGGTCATGGTTTCCTCGAAAAGCGGATTGGAAGCTTCCAAGGCAAACTCCGCATATAACGCCACCAAGGCCGGAGAGCTGCACCTGATGCGCGGCTGGGCCCTGGAACTGGGGCGCGATGGGATTCGCGTGAACGCGGTCGCGCCGGGCAATGTTTTCGAAGGCTCGAAGATCTGGAATCCGGAGTACATCGAGACCGCGGCGCGCAAGAAGGGCATTCAACCCGAGGAAGTTATACCCTATTACACCTCGTTGACGGCTTTGAACCGCGAGATCAAGCGGTCGGATGTGGCCAACGCCATCGTCTTCCTTTGCTCCGAGGGGGCCCGCTGCATCACCGGGCAGACGCTGGTGGTGGAT
>PLRZ01000457.1:7805-18502 GCA_003164075.1 Bryobacterales bacterium
GCGGCCAGGGAAGGCATCGCGCTGTTAGGCATCAACGACCACTACACCACGGCCGGTCATGACGAGTTCCGAAGGGCTTGCGCCATCGCCGCTATCGACGCGGTGTTTTCCATGGAGGCGGTGGCGATGGATCGCGCCGCGGAAGCCGAAGGGCTGCTGTTGAACGACCCCGATAATCCCGGCCGCGTATATCTTTGCGGCAAGGGCATCACCCGAATCCCGCCGGAATCTTCTTCCGCCGCACGGAACCTCGCGCGGATGCGCGCCGCGCTCGAGCGCCGCAACCGCGAGATGACGGCCAAGGCCGGGCAACTCTTCCGCCAACGGCTGGGGGTCGAGGGTCCGTCGTGGGAAGATGTTCTGGCGCTCACGCCGCGGGGCAACGCCACCGAGCGGCACGTATCGCGGGCAATTCTGAAATGGATGCCCGCGCCGGTTTCGGAATCGATCGAAAAGTTGACGGGCGCCGCTCCACCCCCGCGGACTGACGACGCGTCGCTGGAGAATTTCCTGCGGGCCAAGTTACTCAAGCGGGGCTGCGCTTGCTATGAACCCGAAACCGGGGACGCGTTCGTCTCCTCGGAAGAATTGCGCCAGATGTTCCTGGCTTATGGCTCGATTCCCACTTATCCGGTGCTCGGCAATCCGGTGACGCCCGGCGAGCGCGACATCGAGGGGTTGCTGGACCGGCTGGAATCGATGGGCTTTTACGCCGTCGAAGTAATTCCGCATCGGAATACCCGCGAGCGGCTGGCGGAGATCGTCTCGGCGGCGAGGCGCCGTTGGTGGCCGGTTTTCAACGGGACGGAGCATAACACGCCGGAAGAGCGGCCGATGCTCGATCCATTTGCGTTGGACCCGGAGTTCGAGCCCTGGTTCCGGCAAAGCGCCGCGGTCTTGCTCGCTCACCAGGCTCGGGCGGCCGGCGGAGAGGGATTTGTGCGAGAGGACGGCAGCCCGATAATTGAGAATGCTCGCGAACGGTTCAAGACTTTCTCAAGAGGGCTTTAGATAGTCTCTGTCGCGAAACTGCCTTCAAGTGGCAAGGACCGCTCGCTGGCGCGCGCGGCTCGGAAAACGCTGCGATGATCCCACGGGACTTCAGAACTCCTGCCGTCCTGGTATTTGGGATGAGCCATTCCTTTCGATGGCGAGAGCTTCGCAGGTGGGGCAGGCGGTGCTCGCCTGCCCGCCCGCGCTGAATTGGTTAGGCCCGCTGCTCGAATAGGATCGAGCGAAGGCGAGCACCGCCTGCCCCACCTGCGGGCTCACGGCAAATTCCACGACATCAGGAGTTCTGCAGGTAGTTTCTGTCGCGAAACTCACTTCAAATGGCAAGAACCGCTTGCTGGCGCGCGCGGCTCGGAAACGGCTCCCTCGATTTCATGGGACTTCGTACCGAGCCGCGACCGCAAGGGAGCGGTTGCTTTCGCGCTGCCATGCGGAGGAGCAGTAACGCTCCCTCACCCGAATTCAATCGCGGCGCTGGTCGCCCGGGGCGAACCGCGGGCCACGAATTGTTCGCGATCGGTTTCACGAAGAGGAGATCTCAATTTCCCATTCAGGATTTCCGAAAGTTGTGTGGTACACTGGCGATTCACAAATGATGAAGCCGAAGGTGAGCGGCCCCGTAGAGGTTGGCTCTGTTTTACCGGGCGCGGGCTTCTGGTCTCTATGGTCGAGATTCGATGTTTCATCCGGGCGCTGTTTTCCAGACGGGTGTTCGCCCGCTTCGCAACAACCTTGCAGCGGCAACAAGGCCGTGAAGCAGGAGGGGCTTGGGAACTAAGCGAAACGACTGGAGCCCATTCATGAGTCATGCGAACAGGGCCGCTACCGTTTTGGCTTTCGACTTAGGCGCGACCAGCGGACGGGCAATATTGGGCCGCGTGGATCGCGGAAATCTGGAGTTCCGGGAGGTCCACCGTTTCCCAAACGATGCGGTGATGTGCGGCGGTGAACTGCATTGGGACATCCTCCGGCTCTGGCATGAAGTGCAAGCCGGTCTGCGGCAGGCCGGCGGGATCGCTCTCGACAGCATTGGTGTCGACACCTGGGGTGTGGACTATGCACTGTTGGGAGAGTCCGGGAGCTTGTTGGGGAACCCATTCCATTACCGCGACCAGCGCACCAAAGGCAGCATGGAAAGAGCATGTTCCGCGGTGGGGTCCGATCGGATCTACGATTCTACCGGCATCCAGTTCATGCCATTCAACACCCTGTTTCAAGTTTACGCCGACGCTGCCAGAACCCCTGGTCTGTTCTCCTTGGCGAAAACACTGCTCACCATCCCGGATTTGTTGAATTACTGGCTGACGGGATCCGTCGGGTGCGAGTACACCAACGCCACCACGACTCAGTTTCTGGATCGCCGAACGAAGTCGTGGGCTCTCGATCTTCTCCGCGATCTTGGCGTCCCCACGCACCTTCTTGCCCCGGTGGTTCAGCCCGGCACGATTATCGGATCGTTGCGGCGAGAGTTGATTCACGGCGAGGAACATAAGCTCACGGTCGTGGCGGCGCCCGCTTGTCACGACACCGGATCGGCGGTGGCCGCCGTATTGGCGCGCGGCGCCACGGCCTTTCTCAGTTCCGGCACCTGGTCCCTGCTCGGCACGGAAGTCGATGAGGCGGTTGTAAGCTCCGAGAGCCGTCGCCTGAATTTCACGAATGAAGGTGGCGTCGCCGGCACGTTTCGGCTGCTCAAGAACATCACCGGGCTCTGGCTCCTCGAGGGATGCCTCAAGTCGTGGCAGGTGTCCGGCGAAAAGTACTCCTACGCAACCCTGCTCGATATGGCGAAGGCGGCAAAGCCTTTGCAGAGCTTTGTCGATCCGGACGACTCCCTTTTTGTGGCGCCCGACGATATGCCGCGCGCCATCGATGAATATTGCCGGAAGACGGAGCAACCCGTACCGCAAACGCACGGGGCTTACACCCGCGTGGTTCTGGAAAGCCTGGCGCTGAAGTACCGCTACGTGCTGGAACAATTGGGCGCGCTCACGGCGGTTCAATTCCGCAACATTCGGGTGATTGGTGGAGGCTGCCGCAATGCGCTGCTGAACCAGTTCACCGCCGATGCAACCGGCTGCCAGGTATTGGCCGGACCAGCCGAGGCTACGGCGCTTGGCAACATGGCGATGCAGTTGGTCGCCATAGACGCAGTCGGCTCGATTGGCGAGGCGCGGGAATTGATCGAGCGATCGTTCCCTTATCGGACTTATGAACCAGCCGATACTTCGTGCTGGGACCGCGCTTTCGCGCAGTTCACTGCGCGACTGAATAGCACTGTTTAGTGCCAACATACACCGGGGGCACTTGTGGACGAGCACCTCGTGAATCCCACAGTCGGAACTCTGATTTTCATGTTGGGCGGCCTTGCAGGGGCCGTTTTCTACCTGCCATTCAAGAAAGTTCGCAATTGGGCGTGGGAGAGTTACTGGCTGGTTTACGCCGTCTTCGGCCAGATCGTGACGCCTTGGTTGCTGGCGTGGTTCACTTCGCCCAATTTCCTTTCCGTGGTTGCGGCCGCACCCCGAAAAGAAATCGCGTACTGTCTGCTATGCGGCGCCATCTGAGGTTTTGGCGGACTGACCTGGGGGTTGATGATCCGTTATCTCGGCGTGGGCCTCGGCTTGGCAATGGGAGCCGGGCTTACCTCCGCGGCGGGTACGCTGCTGCCCCCAATGCTCAAGGGGCGCGAGGCCATCCAAGCGATGTTTACTACTCCCGCGGGACTGGTTTCCGTGCTGGCCGCGATGGTCTCGGTCGCGGGAATCGTCTTTGTCGGAATGGCCGGCATGTCGAAAGAGAGCGAACTTCCGGATGAGGAAAAGAAGAAAAGCGTCGCCGAATTCAACTTCCGTAAAGGTATGACGGTGGCGATTTTCTCCGGGTTGATGAGTTCGGCGATGAGCTTCGGGTTGCAAGGCGGTCCAGGCATTCAGAAACTCGCGCTCACCGTCGCGCCGGCCACATCGGGGATTTGGGCGGGAATGCCGGACCTCGTGATTGTCCTGCTCGGCGGGTTCCTGGTGAATGGAAGCTGGTGTATTTTCCTGAACGTGCGGAACAAGACCGGGGGCGACTACGTGGCCGGTAATGCGCCAGTTGTGGCGAATCTCGCCCTGGCGGGCATCGCCGGCGCGGTCTGGTGTTCCCAATTCATTGCGTTCAAGACCGGAGAGCCGCGGATGGGCGGAACGTCCTACATCGGATGGGCTGTATTGATGGCCAGTACGATCCTGTTCAGTCAACTCCTGGGCGTGCTACTGGGCGAATGGCGAGGAGCCAGCAAGAAGACCGTCCGGTTGCTCCTCACCGGCCTGATACTGTTGTTGGTATCGGCCGGCGTGGCCGGGTATTCCGGTTCCATGGTTCTGCAATAGGCCACCAGTACTCTTCCAATTTGGTCGTGTTGCGCTTCTGGAACCGGCGCTGGAGTTGCGCGAGGCGGAAAACCGGATGGACTACACCCGGCGGCTCGCGACGTTCGAAGAGCTCCAGAGCTTGCCGTGGGCCGCGGTTTGGGATTACTATTGCGTTCAAAAGGAGGTGCCTGTCTCAATGGCATGGTACGACGCCGTCCGTCAGTACGAACGCCGCGTTCTTTCGCAGCGCGGCAGCCCGGTGGCCGTGCCGGCGCGATGAGCGGCCGCGGCTATTCCGATGGCAAGGTCACCCTCTCAGAACCGGTACATCGTCAAGTCGCTGGTGCACGCGGCCGAAATCCTGAATGCCTTCGAATCGCGCGGCGAGGTGCTTCGGTTAAAGGACATCGTCGCGCGCACCGGCTTCAACAAAGGAATGTGTTTCCGGTTGTTGTTTACGCTCCACGCCTGCGGGTTCCTGGAGAAACTCGGGGGTAATCAATACCGGCTGTTGTCGGAAATCCGCCCGCACCGGAAGCATCGCATCGGATACGCGGCACAGGGACAGAATTCCTCGTTTCCACGGGAGGTGCAGAAGGGACTGGTATCGGCGGCCGAGATCTCCGAAACGGAACTGCTGGTTGTGGACAACCGGTACGATGCCAAAGTCGCGCTGCGGAACGCGGAACGCCTGATTCGCGAGCAGGTCGAACTGGTGATCGAATTTCAAACCGACGAATCGGTTGCGGCGGCGATCGCCGCGAAGTACATGGACGCGGGCATTCCCATGATCGCCATCGATATCCCGCATCCCGGCGCCACCTATTTCGGCGCCAATAACCATGAGGCGGGCTTCCTCGGCGGCCGTCATCTGGGCCGCTGGGCGCGCCGCAATTGGGCCAGCGAGGTGGACGAGGTGTTGCTGATCGGGTTGATGCGGGCTGGAGCGATTCCGCAAAACCGGATCCGCGGCATGATTGCAGGACTCAAGGAGGCGATGCGGATTCCCGAAGACAGGCTGGTCCGCGAAATCGACGGCGACGGCCAATTCAACGTGGCGTTGGAGATGGTGCGCAAGCACCTGCGCCGATGCACGTCGAAGCGGATTTTGGTGGGCGCCGCGAACGATCCCAGCGCGCTAGGCGCTTTGCGGGCGTTCGAGGAGGCCGGGCGGGCGGCGGAATGCGCGATAGTGGGCCAGAACTGCGAGCCGGAAGCGCGCGACGAGTTGCGGCGGCAGGGAACCCGCCTCATCGGTTCAGTCGCTTATTTTCCCGAGAAATACGGATCCGGCCTGATCCGCCTGGCTCTCGACATATTGGCGCATAAGCCCGTTCCCCCCGCGGTATTTGTAAAGCATCAACTGGTGACCCCCGAGGACGTGGATGACATTTATCCGAACGACAATCTGATGGGGTTGTCCGAGCAGCCGGTTTGAAAAGGAGATTGAAGACGGTGCAGCGAATCTGTTTCATTTTACAAGTCAGGCCGGAGCGCCTTGCCGAATACAAGGAGCGCCACCGAAACGTCTGGCCCGAGATGCGCGATGCGCTTTCAAAAACGGGCTGGCACAACTACTCGCTATTCCTGCGGGACGACGGCCTGTTGATCGGGTACGTGGAAACGCCGGATTTTGACGCGGCTCGGCGTGGCATGGAAGCACTCGCCGTGAATGCGCAATGGCAGAAGGAAATGCAGCCATTTTTTGCCGCGCCTCGCGGCCGGCCGGATGAGAACATGCTGCCCCTCGAGGAGATCTTTCACCTCGAGTAGCGGGGGGTGCTTAAACAGTTTCGGGNNAGAGACGTGCCTCCCGAAACCGTTTAAGCACCCGAGTAGCGGCTGCTGCGGAGGAACCACAAAGTTGTAAAATAAGCTAAAGAGGCCGATCTCCGGAACTGCCCGCCAACCTAAGCCGCCTGGAGACGCTACCAGACCCGTTCGTCTGTTTCATCAAGGCCCCTGGCAAACGAGGAGATCTAACGAATATGGCTGTGCCTGTCGAAGTACCGAAGCTTGGCAATACGGTTGAGGAGTGCCTGATTGCGAAGTGGCGGAAGCAGTTAGGGGACCCGGTTTCGGTTGGCGAAATCGTGGCGGACATCGAGACGGATAAGGCCACTTTCGAAGTCGCCTCGCCGGCGAAAGGCACTCTGCTCGCGCGGTTCTTTGACGAGGGAACGTTGGTCCCGGTGTTTACGAATCTGTTTGTGGTGGGTGAGCCGGGCGAAAATGTCGACTCCTTCCGGCCGCAAAACGCCACGCAGCCCTCAGCGCGGCCAGCCGAAGCCAGGCCCGCGGCCGCCGCCGCTTCGGCCAAGCCCGAGACGCCTGTTGCCGCCGCGGCGCCTTCCGGTAAAATGAGCCCGCGAGCCCGGCGCTTTGCCGAAGAGCACGGCCTCACCTGGTCCGGTGTGCCCATGCCGGCCGGCTCCGGCCCTGGCGGCAGGATTCTGGAAGAGGATTTACGCAAACAATATTACTCGTCGCCGCGGGTCTCCTCGGCCGCCGGAATGCGGTTGGCGGAAGGCGGCGTCTTGGGCGGCGAAGGCTCGGGTGTATCGGGCATGTTCCTGGCGGGCGATGTGGGTCCCCCGGCGCGCCGTATTTCCAGCATCCGCGAAAAGATAGCGCTTCGCATGCGGGAATCGCTGGCATCCACGGCGCAATACACGCTCACCGCCTCGGCCAACGCCGCCGGACTGCTCCTGTTGCGGGCGAAAATCAAGGCTTCGACCGGTGTGCCCGACATCAATATCAACGATCTGGTCGCGTTTTGCACCATCCAGGCCCTGCTGGAAGTGCCCGATTTGAATGCCGAGTTCATCGACGGCTGCATTCACCGGCACACCGACGTGCATATCGGGTTCGCCTGCGACACGCCGCGTGGACTGATGGTTCCGGTGGTGCGCAATGCCCATCGGCTTTCGGCCGGCGAACTGTCGGTGCGGATGAAGGAACTCGCCGCGAAGGCCGTTCAGGGAAACATATCGGTGGACGATCTCTCGGGCGCCACCTTCACGGTGAGCAACCTGGGCAGCTTCGGCATCGAATCGTTCACTCCGCTGCTCAACCCGCCCCAGGTGGCCATCCTGGGAGTGAACGCCATTCAGTTGAAGGCCGTGCGCCGCGACGCCAGAATCGAGTTCATCGATTCCATTGGCCTGTCGCTCACCCTGGATCACCAGGTGATCGACGGGGCTCCGGGCGCGCGCTTCCTGAAAGTCGTTCGAGAGAAAATCGAAAACGTGGAGAAGCTATGTACGATTTAATCGCGATCGGCGCCGGTCCGGGAGGATATGAAGCGGCGGCTCACGCAGCCAGGATGGGAAAGAAGGTCGCGCTCGTCGAAAAAGAGCGTTTGGGGGGAACGTGCCTGAACGTCGGGTGTATTCCCGCCAAGGTTTTCCTGCGTTCGTCGAAGCTCTTTCACGAATGCCGTGAAGCGGCGGCTTATGGCGTGCGCCTCGGCTCGGTGGAGTTCGATATGCCCGCCGTGGTCGAACGCAAGAACCGCGTGGTGAAGACGCTAGCCAAAGGCGTGGAAGGAATGTTAAGAAGGGCCGGTGTTGAATCGCTCCAGGGACAAGCCCGCCTGATCGGCCGCAACGCCGTCCAGGTGGGTGANNGTTTTCACGCTCGATCGCGTGCCGCGTGAGGTGGCGATCGTCGGTGGCGGCTATATCGGCCTGGAGTTCGCCTGCTTCTTCAATGAGGTGGGCGCCAAGGTCGCGGTCTACGAGATGCTGCCCCAGATCGCTTTCGGGTGCGATGCCGAAATATCCAGCCGGATGTTTCAGATCCTCAAGCGGCAGGGCGTGGAGTTCCATCTTTCCGCCAAGGTGCTGGCGGTTGAAGGCGACACCATCCAATACGCCGGCGCCGACGGAGCAAAGGGCAGCGCAAAGGCGGATTGCATCCTGAATGCCACCGGCAGGACGCCGTCCGTTGCCGGACTTGGCCTCGAGGAACTCGGCGTGGACTTCGGGGCGCGAGGCATCCGAACGTCCGAGCAGGGCAAGACCAACGTGGCCGGCATTTGGGCGTGCGGCGACGTCACGGGGCGGCGTATGCTGGCCCACGCAGCCACGCGCGAAGGAATAGTGGCCGTCAACAACATGTTCGGCCGCAAGGACCGCATCCGCTATCACGCCATTCCAGCGGTCATCTACACGCATCCCGAGGTCGCTTCGGTCGGCCGGACCGAAGAAGATCTGAAGCAGGCCGGTGTGGAGTACAGGAAATCGGTGGTGCCGATGGCGGTCGCGGGAAGATCTCTGGTGGAACACGAAGACCCGG
The DNA here is from genome assembly GCA_003164075.1 of Bryobacterales bacterium. The sequence continues at coordinate 16,475 of PLRZ01000457.1, forward strand.
TGGGAATGGTGAAGGTTCTTGCCGGCGCGCGTTTCCACGAGATCCTCGGCGTTCATGCCATCGGCGACGGGTCGAGCGAATTCATCGTCGCCGCCGCGCTCATGGTCGAAACGGAAATGTGCGTAGCGGACGCGAGTGAGATCGTCTTCCCTCACCCCACCGTGTCCGAAGCCTTGCGGGAAGCGATTCTGGGAATTCACTAGGAGTCAGGCCAAATGCCAAAGTCAATCGTCATCGAACCGGAACAGGTATTTCGAAAGGGCGCGATTCACCTGCGGGAAATTCCGGTGAACGCCTATGAGAGGACAGCCGAGGAAGAGCTTGCCGAGTTCTCGCGCGAGGAGTTTCTGGCTATCTGGCAGCAGATGTGCGCCATCCGCCGTTTCGAGACCATCCTGAACGACATCAAAACCAAGGGGGCCTTTCAGGGAGTCGCCTACAACCATGCCGGGCCGGCGCATCTCTCTATCGGCCAGGAAGCCGCGGCCGTGGGCATGGCATTCGCGCTCACGCCCGAGGACCACATTTTCGGCTCCCATCGAAGCCATGGAGAGATCCTCGCCAAAGGCTTGTCGGCCATCCGGCAAATGAGCGACGAACGGCTGCTCCACGTGATGACGACTTACAGGGATGGCGCGATCCTGCGTCCTGTCGAAAAGGGATATCGGGGATCGGTGCAGGGCCTGGCCACGCGCTTCCTGATCTATGGCGCGTACAGCGAGATCTTTGCGCGGGAGACCGGAATCAACCGCGGCATGGGCGGCTCCATGCACGCGTTCTTCACTCCCTTCGGCATATATCCCAATAATGCCATCGTGGGCGGCTCGGGATCGATCGCGCCGGGCGCGGCGTTGTACAAGCGCGTCAATCGGAAGAAGGGCATTGTGGTATGCAATATCGGCGACGCCTCTTTCGGCTGCGGTCCGGTGTGGGAAGGCATCACGTTTTCCGCCATGGACCAATACCGCCAGTTGTGGGATCCGTCGTTGGGCGGCGGCCTGCCGATCGTCTTCAACTGCATGAATAACTTCTATGGCATGGGCGGCCAGCCCCTCGGCGAGACCATGGGAGTGCAGTTCATCGCGCGCATCGGCGCGGGCGTCAATCCGGAACAAATGCACGCCGAGCGCGTCAACGGCTACGATCCGCTGCCCGTGATCGACGCCTTTCGGCGCAAGAAGCGGCTGCTCGAGGAGGGGCGCGGTCCCGTGCTGCTGGACACCATCACGTACCGCATCAGCGGACATTCGCCCTCGGACGCATCGAGCTATCGCTCCAAAGAAGAGATCCAGCACTGGCTCGCGGCGGATTCCATCAACGCTTTCCGCGGCAAATTGCTGGCCAACGGGGGCGCCACCGAAAACGCGCTCGAGACCAGCCGCCAATCCATCGAAGAGACGATCTTCGAAATGTTTAAGCTCGCCATCGACCTGGAGATCAGCCCGCGCGTCGGCCCCGGCTCGGAACTGGTCGGCTCGGTGATGTTCTCGAACCGGCGTGTCGAGAAGTTTGACGATCGCGCGCCCGAGTTCCTCCAGGACCTGTCGGCGAACCCCCGCGTGCAGCAGATCAAGGGCAAAGTGCGGACGGCCATGCTGGACGGCAAGCCCGTGCCGAAGATGAAGCTGTACAACGTCCGCGACGCCCTGTTTGAAGCGATGCTGCACCGCTTTTCCATCGACCCTACCATGGTCGCTTTCGGGGAAGAAAACCGCGACTGGGGCGGCGCTTTCGCGGTCTATCGCGGCCTGACCGAGGCGCTGCCATACCACCGGCTCTTCAATTCGCCGATTTCCGAAGCCGCGATTGTCGGCGCGGCGGTGGGCTACGCGCTCGAAGGCGGACGAGTTGTGGCGGAACTGATGTATGCCGATTTCATGGGCCGCGCCGGGGATGAAATCTTCAACCAACTTTCGAAATGGCAGGCGATGTCCGCCGCGCAGTTGCCCCTGCCCGTGGTGCTGCGCATTTCCGTGGGCGCCAAGTACGGCGCGCAGCATTCCCAGGACTTCGCCGCCCTGGTCCATC
>PLRZ01000603.1:0-7083 GCA_003164075.1 Bryobacterales bacterium
CTAGGGCAGCACTCTGGCAATCACTTCCAGGAGTTTCGTGGGGTGGAAGGGTTTGACAATCCAACCGGTGGCCCCCGCGGCCTTGGCCTGCTGTTTCTTTTCCAACTGGCTTTCGGTAGTAAGCATCAAGACCGGCGTGTACTTGGTGTTGGCCCGGCCGCGAACGTGGCGGATGAACGTAAGCCCATCCATCACAGGCATATTCAGGTCGGTGATGATCAGATCGGTCCTCTGATTGCCGAGCTTCTCGAGTGCATCGGCGCCGTGGATGCCTTCCATCACGGTGAAGCCGGCTTCCCGTAAGGTGAAAGCAACCATCTCCCGGATGGATGCGGAATCGTCGACGATCAAAGCTGTGCGTGGCATGGGTACCTCCCGATCAGAAGAGTTCTACTTCCATATCCCCCACCTCCGGCGATTCGGGCCCGATTGCAGCGGTCGCCCTGCGGTGAGCTTCGCGCTCCGCTTCCATGGTGTAGGAGGATTGCACGTCGGCCAACAGGTCCGAACCGGAACCGGGGGCTTCGGCTCCTCCGGCCCGCGCCCGGAAATTGCCGGCCAGGATGTTCTCGAGGCTTTGCAGGGTTTCGAGGACGTGTTCGACCCGTTGTTTTACGCGGTCCTGGAATTGCAGCCCCACCACCGCGGCGGCAATTTCTCCTGCCAGTCGCGAGTTGTCGGTGGTAGTCCGCACCAGCGAATCACGGGTCCGCTGGTGCAAGGTTTGGAGTATACCCAAGGCGCTTTCCGCCTCATGCCGGCTTTGGTCCAGTTTTTGACGATCTTCGGCCAGGAACTCGCGCAGATCTCCCGCGGCGGAATCGACCCGGCCGCGCATTTCCTTGATGTGGCCGGCAATCCCGTCGACCAGCCCGGTACACCGATCGGCCTGGCGAGAGATCTCATCGGCCACCACTTCGAAACCGCTGCCCAGTTCCCCTACGTGGACGGCTTCGATTTTGGCATTCAAAGCCACCAGCTTATTGATGAAGGCGATTCTTTGCACCTGGCCCAGAAGCTCTTCGATTCCGGTAACCGTTCGCGAGACTTCCTCCATGCTGGCGACCGCCATGAAAGATAGTTTGGTGGAGCGCTCCATCCGTTCCAGTAGAGAGCCTATCGTGCGCCGCGAGGTTTCTATGGAGCTTTCCACGGTGGCTTCGTGGCCGGAAATCTGTCCTTCAAGCAGCGTGGAGCTCTGAGCCACGGCTTCGCGGGCACGGGACGCGATGCCCGTGAAATTGCCGCAAACGCCGACGACAGCTTCTTCCACCTGCCTGCTGGTCTCCTGCAACTGTGCCCGGATAACGGGAAGGACGGCCAGGCATTCGCGGACGCGGCGACCTCGGAAAACCTTCCGCATCGCCCAGGAGGCAATGTTTCGAAGGAATCTCATGCGCCCTCGACTGCCACCGCGAGAACGCCGGTCAAGCCGGCGGTATCGAGCCAGCTTGGAACGGAAGGTGGAATCGAGATGCCGGACAGAGACTTGTTCTGTTCCCCGAGACCGGCGCGCAGAGACAGCAGCACCTGCGCCACGCTGGCGTCGAGTTGGGTGGCGTCACTCCAGTCGACAACGACATCCTTACGATAGGCACACAGTTCCAGTGCAGTCTGGCGGAGTTCCTCGGCGCTGACAACGCCTAAAGCACCAGCCAGCCGCAAAATACCGTGGCAGGGCTCGATCGAGAACGATATCTGTAGCTGATCGCAATCCATGGTTTCCTATGGCGGTGGCGCGAGGTTCCCGCACTGATTGAGTTATCGGCTGCTTTGGGAGGAATCTTAAGGATTGAGCGGGACAAAATCGCGGGCGTCTAAGGGCCTGTGTGGAAATAACCTATTCAATCGCCACCTAAGGGACCGTTCGGGTGAAGAACGTTCACCACAGAGACACAGAGGCACAGAGTTAAGAAAAATCAAGGTCAAAACCGGAGATCACGGAGGCATCTGAGATCACAGAGATCGCGGCGCCTCGGAGGGTTGCGGTCATAAGGGAGCGTTCGCGCCACCGAATCCGCAAGCCCTCTTCAGTTTGCCCGGCGCGTCACCCCATCGGCCTTATGCGAATAGATCGCGCGGGTCGATTTTTTCGCGCTTGGCGGCTGACGGCGCCGTCAGGAAATCCAGGAACGGCTTCATGGTGCGAAAACGCGCGAGCACTTCGGTGAAGAATTGCGGGGTGGTGGCCAACTCCGGATCGAGATTCACATACAGAAAAAAGCTCTTGAAGCGCAGCAGGCCGGCGGCGGGATGAGTGGCCGGAAAGCCTTTGGGCACGCGCGCCAGTTGATCCCCCTGCAATTCTCCTAACGAACGGCGCACGGCGGGCGCGGCCAGGATTTTGCGGAGTTTCTGGTGATTCGCGGCGATGTGCTCCCGGATCCCGAGCAGCACCTCGGGCTCCGGCATGTATACCCCGCCGCCCACCCCAACCTCTTTGTGCGAAACCTCCATGTAATATCCGCCGTACTTATGCGGACCGGTCCCGCTGCGGTAGAAACTGGCCGCGATGTGGTCTTTGTACGGGGTCTTGTCCTTGCTGAAGCGCGTGTCGCGATAGATCCGGTAGATCGCCTTGCCGGAGTCGGTGGCATACTCCGGCGCGAAGCTCTTCATGGCGCCATTCAGCGCTTCCACCAACTCCCGCATGGGCTGCTTGACCTGCTCTTCGAACGTAGCTTTCCGTGGCTGAAACCAGTCGCGGTTGTTATGGCGCGCCAAGGCGCGGAAGAACTGCAGGCCTTCCGGCGGAAAGCCGGGAAATCGCGAACGCATGAAATACCTCCCCTATAATTAGAGTAATGCCCATTACGGAAGAGACGCGTCTGCGCCTCGCCGAAATTCCTAATCTAACCGTTTTCACCGGCGCCCCGCTCTCCCGCTACACACGATTCGGCATTGGCGGTCCAGCCGATCTCTACGCCGAGACCGAAAATGCGGAAGCTTTCGTCGCTGCGCTCGCGGCGGCGCGCGCGAGCGGCACGGAGATCGTAGTGATCGGAGGCGGCACCAATCTGATCGTCTCCGACGCCGGTTTTCGCGGGATCGTGCTGCGCTATCGCGGCCACCGGCTGCTGGCATCGAACGGGCGCGTGCAAGCGGACGCCGGCGCGGTCCTGCAGGATCTGGTGGATTTCGCCATCGAGCGCGGGCTGGCGGGTCTGGAGACGCTTTCGGGCATCCCCGGATCGGTGGGCGCGGCGGTTTATGGCAATGCCGGCGCGTATGGGCACTCCATCTCGGAGCGCGTGGCCGGGGTCCGTTTCTACGACGGGCGGACGGTGCGTATCTGCGACAACGAAGAGTGCCAATTCCAATATCGCGAGTCCATTTTCAAGCGCCACAAGGACTGGGTCATTTTCTCGACGGAACTGCGTCTGGACGCCGGCGACGGTCCCACTTTGCGCGAGAAGGCCGATTCCATACTCAAGGTCCGCAACGAGAAATTTCCGGTGACCATGAAGTGCGCAGGCAGCGTTTTCAAGAATCTGCTCCTGAAGGAACTGCCCGCGGGCGCGGCGGCGCAAGTGCCTGATTCGGCGGTGCGTGAAGGCAAGGTGCCGGCCGCCTGGTTTCTGGAACAAGTGGGGGCCAAGGGCATGGTGCGCGGCGATATTCATGTAGCGGCCTACCACGCCAACCTCATCTATAACGCCGGCGCGGGAACGGCCGCCGACCTCTGCGCGTTGATTCGGGACCTGAAAACGCGGGTCGCGGAGCGCTTCGGCATCGAACTGGAAGAAGAAGTGCAGTATGTCGGGCCGCCGGGCTAAAGTAACGGGTTTCAGCGGTCGATAGTCAGGTGGATGACCGATCCACTACTTACCGCCGCGGCCCGGCGCTACGTGGCCCGGATGACTACGGCAATTTCGCCCCACGCGAACCGGCTGGATCGCCGTTTTCGCGCGCTCCTGCGAGAGCGTGGCTACGACGCCCGACAGGCGCGAGCGTTTCTCGCCATCACGCCGGCGGCGGCCTCCCGTCTGCCATCCCTCACTCGGTTTCTGGAACAGGTGGGATACAACGGCCGGCGTCTGGCCAAGCTGAACGTCCAGCCGGACCAGGCGAACGAGACTCTCAAGGCGCTCGGCCGCCTGCTGGATACGGTTCTCGCCGGCCAGTTCGAGCCGGCACGCGAACAACTTCATCTGGCCACCGTTCTGGCCCTCAATGACGCCTTTTACCAGGTTCGGGAGGCCGAAGCGCAGGCCTTTTTCGGCTTGTACCGCGCGGAAGCCGAAGCGAGCGGCCTGGACGACCTGTTGCGGCGCTTCGTTCGCATCCTCACCCACACCTTTTGTGCCCGCACCGGCCGGTTGCTGCTGTTGGATGGGCCGCCCCACGGTCGCCTGGCGCGGCCCTTGTATATCGAACGCGGCCAAGCCCGCGAAAAGCTGATCGCCGACCCGCAAATGCGTGGCCAGTACGCCTCCTACTGGTCTTTTCCGATGCTCCCGGCGGCCTTGCTGCAATTCGGTTTCGACGGCCGCTATCCATGGCTGCCCAGAGAGGCGGCGCTCCTCGGTGCGGTGGCGGAACGTTGCCGGCAGGCCATCGAGAAAGCGCGCATGCAGGGCGAAATCAGCCGCCTGGAAGCCGAATCCCGGCGCACCGAAGAAGAGGAGCGCCGCCGCATCGGGCGCGAGTTGCACGATGAGGCCGGGCAGTCGCTGCTGTTGCTGCGGCTGCAACTGGAGATGATGGAACGCGACGCCGGCGCCGAAATGCGGCCCCGCCTGGCGGAGGCGCGCGGTATTGCGGAACGCACCGTGGAAGAATTGCGGCGTATTGTGGCGGCTCTCAGCCCCGCAGTCCTGGAGCGGCTCGGCCTGGAGGCCGCCGTCCGCCAACTGGCGGCGAAATTTCGGAAAATGCATCCGGCTGAAATACGCGTGCGAGTCTCGGGTTGTTGGGAGGGGCTTTCCCGGCCGTTCCAGGAAGTGATCTACCGGGTTGCCCAGGAGTCGCTACAGAACATTGCCAAACATTCCCAGGCGACTCGTGTAAACCTTCTGCTGCAATCTACCGATAAGAATATCAGGTTGAGCGTTTCGGACAACGGAGCCGGCTTTGAGAAAGAAGCGGCTTTGAGCAAGCCGATGTCATTCGGTCTGGCAGGTATGCGGGCGCGGGCTGCGCTGCTCGCTGGAGACCTGACCATTCGCAGTGCGCCTGGTAAGGGTGTCGCGGTGGTGCTCGAGTTGCCGCATGACTCCGCCGCGGTGACACATCATGGCAAAAATTCGTGTACTCTTAACTGACGATCACACTCTATTCCGGCAGGGTATTCGCACGCTGCTTTCGGCCGAACCTGACTTGGAAGTCGTGGGCGAAGCCGCTAACGCTTTCGAATCGGTAACCGCTGCCCGGCAGCTTCGTCCCGACGTTGTCCTGATGGACATCGGGATGAACGGCATGAGCAGCTTTGAGGCTACTCGCCAAATCCGGAAGGAGCGTCTGGAGACAAAAGTCGTCTTCCTGTCGATGTATGACGACGAAGACTACCTGGCCGAGTGCGTGGAGATCGGCGCCAGCGGCTACGTCCTGAAGGACAGTCCCGCGGACCAGTTGGTGACGGCTATCCGCGAAGTCAATCGCGGAGGCAGCTACCTCAGCCCCCGTTTGCTGACGCGTCTGGTCGACGGTTTTCGCGTACAAGGGCATAACGCCGTACGCCAGCCGCGTTTCGGCACGCTGACCAAACGCGAGCGTGAGATCCTCAAGATGCTGGCGGAAGGCCGCTCCGTGAAAGAGATCGCCACGGGATTCGACCTGAGCGTAAAAACCGTGGAAGCGCACAAGTTCAATCTGATGCGCAAGCTGGACATCCACAACAAAGCGCAACTGGTGCAGTACGCCATCCAAAAGAAAATCATTCGGCTCATGGAGCCCGTCGCGATCTAGAGCCGCGTCCCGGCTTCCACGCGTGTCTCGTTTGACACGGCCACATAACACGTAAGCCTCCTTAAATCAGTGAATAGGCTATGGCACCCGATCTGCATCTTCCTCCACGTACGGAGGATCGGAAGATGCTCAACGCAGAAGATCAGATCAAGAAGTTGGCGGCCCTCACCGGCGTGATGCTTATGGCCACCGCGGAAGCGCTCGCGCAGGAGAACGCGTCGCGACCCACACGACGGATTGTGGTCAGCATTTCGGATCGCAAGCTGGCGGTCATGGAATCCGACCGCGTGGTGAAAATTTTCTCGACCGCCGTGGGAGCGCCCGGATCGCCCAGTCCCGTCGGTGTCTACAAGATCGTCACCAGCATCCCCGACCCCACCTGGTACTACAAAGGCAAGATCGTAGGCCCCGGCAAAAGCAACCCGCTGGGCACGCGCTGGCTGGGGCTCAGCGTCCAAGGCTACGGCATACACGGGACCAATGTTCCGTCTTCGATTGGGCGAAACGCTTCGCACGGCTGCGTCCGGATGCGCAATCACGATGTCGAGGAACTGTTCGGCATGGTGGGAGTCGGCGATCAGGTGGAGCTGTTCGCCGACCGCACCCCCGAGTTGGACCGGATTTTCGGCGAGACGGCGCTTGCCGTAGCGGTGCAGTAGGCGTGAAAAGGAGAGACTTACATGGCCAACGTTCTGGGTTGCGTACTAATGGCGGCAATCACGTTTCCGGTATCGTTTTTCGTCGCGCGGAGCTGCCTGCGCGGAGTGATCCGCATCGTCACCGGGGGAGAGAACCGCGATGTGTTATGATCGCAGCCGTGAAGCCGTGGCACGCGGTCCTCTCCGCGCTCCTGATCTTCATTCCGGGCGCGACGGCCGCTGACGATGTGGGCGGCGCCGCGCGGGAGTTGGCCCGCAAGACGGCGGTGTTCGCCGGGAAAGGCGCACCGGTCGCGGTGACCTGGCGCAACCTCTCCTCCCTGGAATCTGCCGCGGCCCAGGCGCGAACGGCCTTCGAATCGGCGTTGCAGGAGGCCGGCTTGCGCGTCAGCGATATTTCTCCCGCGGTAGAGGCGCACGTCACGGTGTCTGAGAACGCGTCGCAATTCCTGCTGGTGGAAGAGGCCTCCAAGGGCGAGGAACATCAGGTCTGGATCGCCTCCTGGAAGCGCAGCGA
>PLRZ01000603.1:7093-21330 GCA_003164075.1 Bryobacterales bacterium
CCAAGCCGTGGCCAGCCGATTTGCGGGGCCGCCTGCGCTTGCGAGGCGCCAGCTTTCAGGCACTTTTGCCGGGAGTCCAGTGCGACGGAACCACCGAGCCGGCGCTATCCATGGAGTGTCATGCCAGCGACGACCCCTGGGTGCTGGAATCCGGCAGCCGTACGCTGCTGCTGGCCGATTTCGCCGCAGCGCGCAACTACTTTGGCGGGCGCGTGGCCACGCAATCGGGCCAGCGCAAAACCGTGGCGCCGTTTTTCTCGGCGGCCAGCGTGGAATCTCAGGGCCGCACGTGGTGGCTGCTGGCGGCGCTCGACGGGAAAATTCAGATTTTCGACGCGGCGCTGGAACCCGCGGGCACATCGACTGCTCAGTGGGGCAGCGACATCGCCGGCACGGACGCGCACTGCGGCGCCGGCTCGCAAGTGCTTGCCACGCGCCCCGGGGACCGTGGACAGCCAGACACAATCCAGGCCTTCACCATGGCCGACCGAACGCCCGAGCCGCTGACGGAAGCTGTGGACTTCCCGGGCCCGGTGCTGGCGCTGTGGGCGTCAGGCGGGAGTGCCGCAACTGTCGTGGTGCGGGATTTGCGAACGGGAAAATATTCGGCCTATGTGGTCACGGTGGTTTGTGGAAGCTAAGGGAGGGCGTAAGAATGACTTGGCGGCAACCGTCGTGGGGCAGACTCTCACTCTGCGGGGCGCCCTCTGGTCCGGCGACTTGTCTCGGCGCTCCGGGAGGCTTGCGGCCGCTGTCGAAGAGGGTCGAGATGAGTCTCAGAACTCCTGATGTCGTGGAATTTGCAGTGAGCCCGCAGGTGGGGCAGGCGGTGCTCGCCTTCGCTCGATCCGATTCGAGCAGCGGGCCTAATTCAGNNACGAAAACGGGCTCATCCCAAATTTCACGACATCAGGAGTTCGGAGCCTGTGGAGTTATTCTTGCGTGCTTCTGCTCGCGATGGCAGCCGGCGCCGCGACGCGGCCCCATTACGGCGGCACGTTGCGCGTCGAAATGCATCAGGCTCCGCCTTCGCCCGAAGTGTTTGGCGTGCCGCAAGGGTTCGTCTTGACGAGTTGGGAGGCCGGACGTCGCGCCGTTTTCGCGGCCGACGAAAACGCGCCGGGAGGCCGGCCATTCCTGGACGCCGTGGAGATTCAGATGGCACGTTCCCTGCGCGATCAATCGGTCGACCTGGAGCTCGGCAAAGCCGACATCGTGGAACTCAGCCCGGCTGAACTGCGCAGGCAGATGGCGGGCCGAAAGGTCTGGTCGTCTTCCCCGGTGCGATTGATGGCGCTAGCATTCGGGCCGCGCATCGCCGACGCCCGCGTGCGCGAGGCTCTGGCACTGGCCGTGGACCGCACCGCCATCCACAGCGTCCTGCTGCAAAAGCAGGGCGAGATTTCGGGAGCGCTGTTGCCGCAGTGGCTCACGGGATACGCCTTCCTGTTCGGGGCCGCGGCCGATGTCGCCAGAGCACAGTCGCTGGTGGCCGGATTGTCGCCCGCGGATCGGACCCTTTCCCTGGCAGCGGAGGATGCCGCCAACCGTGGCATCGCCGACCGCATCCAATTGAATGCCCGCGACGCCCACCTGATGGTTTCGGTGGTGCCTTCGAGCGGGATCGCCGACGTACGGCTGGTGGAAGCGCGGATCGCGTTTGCCGATGCGCCGCACGCCCTGGCCAGTGTCGCGGTGGCGTTCGGCCTGCCCGAACCACCGGCCGCCCGCAGCCCCGAGGAGCAACACGCCGCCGAACGCGCGCTGCTCGACGGCTTCCGCGTGATTCCACTGTTCCATCTGCCGGACGTTTATGGAGCCGGGCCGCGCGTCCAGGGCGGGCCGGTCATCTCGCCGCTGGGCGAGTGGCGCTTCGACAGCCTGTGGGTGGAAGACCGGCCATGATGTTCCGCACGCGTCTGCTGCTGATCTTCGCGGTCGCCGTGGCTGCCGCGGTTGGCAGTGTGGAATTGGTGGTTTCCGGGCGTGCGCGGCAAGCTTTCGAGAACATGGAAGCGCGCCGCGTGAACGCCATCGTGGCGCAGTTCGACAAGGAGTTCCGGCGCCGCGGAGACGAGATTGTCCGCACCGTGGAAGGCATCGCGGCCTCCACCACAGCCGCCGAAATCGCGATTTCCCCGGACCCCGAGAAGTACTCGCTCGAGGGTGGCGCCCTAGCCGCCACAAACCGGCTCGACCTGTTGGAACTGGTGGCCGGCGACGGCGCCATCGTCTCTTCCGCGCAGTGGCCGGCGCGGTTCTCATACAAAGAAGAGTGGCTGCCGAGCGAGCCCGACTGGCCATCGCGCCCCGCCTTCCTCAAGCGCGAAGAACTGCCGGACGCCGTGACCCTGGCGCTGGTGGCGGTGCGCACGGCGGCGGTCGGCGACATGAAGCTGTACGTCGCCGGCGGCCGCGTCCTGGATAGCGAATTCATCGCTTCGCTGGTGCCGCCGCAGGGGATGCGGGTGCTGCTCTATCGCAACTTGGCGCCGGCCTTCGCGCCCGCGGAGTTGATCGATGCATCGGGCCCGATTGCCTCGGCCACACTCCTTCGGCCGCTGGTCGAGCAGGTGGAAAAGCAGGGGAGCGACGGGCTCCGCACCATCGGCCGCGGCGCTTCGGCGGAGACGTTTCACGCGCTGCCGCTCAAGGGCCGCGAGAATGACGTGCTGGGCGTGCTGCTGATCGGCAGTACGCGGCGCGATCTGGTGGAACTGGAAGCCTCTATGCTGAGGACCGCCGTAGTGGTGGCGGTCAGCGGCATCCTGATGGCGATCGTGTTGAGTTGGTGGGCCACGGCGCGCATCACGCGGCCGGTGCAGCGCCTCGCGGAAAGCGCCGGACGCGTGGCCGCCGGCGACTGGGGCGCGACGGTGGAAGTGGCCAGCAAAGACGAGATCGGCCAACTCGCGCGGGCTTTCAATCGCATGACTCACGAATTGGTGGAGCAGCGCGAGCGCCTGGTGCAGGCGGAGCGCGTAGCGGCGTGGCGCGAACTGGCGCGGAGGCTGGCGCACGAGTTGAAGAATCCGCTGTTCCCGCTGCAGATCACCGTGGAGAACATGCAGCGGGCGCGCGACAAGTTCCCCGAGCAGTTCGACGAAGTCTTTCGCGAAGGCACGTCGACCCTGCTGGCGGAACTCTCGAATCTGAAGCAGATCATCGGGCGGTTCAGCGATTTTGCCAAGATGCCAGCGCCTGAGATACAGCCCGTGAACTTCAACGAACTGGTAACGGAGACCATGCGGCTGTTCGAAGCGCAGCTCTCCAAGGCGCGGATTTCCGCGTCGGTGCGACCCGATCCGAAGCTGCCGCTGGTGCACGCCGATGCGGAACAGATGACGCGCGTGCTGCGAAATCTGGTCCTCAATGCGGTGGACGCCATGCCCCAGGGCGGCACGCTGACGGTGCGCACCATCGCGATGGGCGCGGGTGTGCGGCTGGAGGTGTCGGACACCGGGCAGGGGCTCACGCCGGAGGAATGCGAGCGGCTTTTTACCCCGTACTACACGACCAAGACGCACGGCACGGGGCTGGGCCTCGCGATCGTGCAATCGGTGGTGAGCGATCACAAAGGGCGGATCGCGGTGGAGAGCGAGAAGGGCAAAGGGACTACGTTTCGAATTGACCTGGGGTAACCTCAAATTTGGCACACCTACTAATAGTCGATGACGATGCCAGCACGCTGGCCTCCCTGGCGCGGGCCTTCCGCCTGGCAGGGCACGAGGCCACGGTCTGCGATAACGCCAACCGCGCGCTGGAACTCGTCAAGTCGCAGGCGTTCGACATGATGCTCTCCGACGTGGTGATGCCCGGCAAGGACGGCATCGCGCTGCTGGAAGAACTGCGCAATCTGGGCATCATGCTCCCGGTGGTGATGATCTCCGGGCAGGCCAATATCGAAATGGCCGTTCGTGCCACGCGCCTCGGCGCGGCGGATTTCCTGGAGAAGCCGCTTTCCACCGACAAACTCCTGCTCACTGTCGATAACGTCCTCAAGCTCAAACGGCTGGAGGAAGAAAATCGCGAACTGCGCCAGCGCGTCGGCAAGCACGAGATCGTACACTCGGGCGAGGCCATGCGGCGCGTGATGGCGCAGGTGGACCGCGTGGCCGCCAGCGAAGCGCGCGTCTGCATCCTGGGCGAGACCGGGACCGGCAAGGAGTTGATTGCCCGTGCGCTGCACCAGCGCAGTCCGCGGCACGCCGGTCCGTTCATTACGTTGAACTGCGCCGCGGTGCCCGGTGAACTGATCGAATCGGACCTGTTCGGGCATGAGAAAGGAAGTTTCACCGGCGCGGCCACCCGCCATGTCGGCAAATTCGAGCAGGCCAACAAGGGCACGCTCTTCCTGGACGAAATCGGCGACATGCCTATGGTGATGCAGGCCAAACTCCTGCGCGTGCTGGAGGAACGGCAGGTGGAGCGCGTGGGCGGCGACCGCACCATTCCGGTGGACGTGCGAGTGATCGTCGCGACACACCGCAATCTCGACGAACTGGTGAAGAAGGGCGTGTTCCGCGAGGACCTGTACCATCGCATCTACGTCTTCCCTCTCTGGCTGCCCGGCCTGCGCGAGCGGGTGGAAGATATCCCGGCGCTGGTGACGCACTTTGCCGCACAGGTGGCGGACCAGAATGGGTGGAAGCCCAAGCCGTTCCAAGCCGGCGCCATCGACGAACTGCAGCGGTACGCGTGGCCCGGAAATGTGCGCGAACTGCGCAATGTGGTGGAGCGGCTGCTGCTGTTGGCCGATGGCCCGGTGGATGCGGCCACGGTGCGGCTGGCGCTGCCGGCCGGTTCGGACGAGCCCCGTTCGGCGCAGGCGGCCGGACTGCCGCCCGTCAGGGGAACTCTGGCACAGCGGGTGGACACTTTCGAACGCGAGCAGCTTCTGGCCGAACTCAAGCTGCACAATCAGCGCATGACCGACACCGCCAAGGCGTTGGGGCTGGAGCGCAGCCATCTTTATAAGAAGTGCCAGGCGCTGGGGATCGACCTGCGCGCGTTGCGCCGCGGAGGGGAAGCCGTTTCGTAAACGACCTCACACTCCAACGACGCCCCGCGTGCTACTTTCGGAGTAGCTATGGGCAAGTTCTTGCTAGGCATCGCGACCGGCTTCTTGCTGGTCTTCCTGACTGTGGTGCTGCTGTTCTTCGCGGCCCTGCGATTTCGCGAGAAGCCGCCCACGATCGCGGCCAACTCCGTGCTGGTGCTCCGGCTGGAGGGCGAAATCCCTGAAAGGCCGCCCGTGGAACTCCCGGCATTATTGGGAGGCGACGGGCCGCGGATCACCGTGCCGGGCGTCTGGATGACCCTGAAGAAAGCCGCGGCGGATAGCAACATCAAGGCCATCGTGCTGCTGCCGGAGAACCTCGCCGGCGGCTGGGCCAAGCTTGAGGAGCTGCGCGCCGACCTGGAACTCTTCCGCAAATCCGGCAAGCCCGTCTACGCCTACCTGCGCACGCCCGGATCGCGCGAGTACTACCTGGCGACGGCGGCCGACCGCATCTACCTCGGACAGTCGGACCAACTCATGCTCAAAGGACTGCGCGCGGAGCTGATGTATTTCAAGAAGAGCCTCGATAAGCTCGGCGTCGATGTGCAGGTGGAGCACGCCGGCAAGTACAAAGACTTCGGCGACATGTTCACACGCTCGGACATGAGCCCCGAGACGCATGAAGTGATCGGCGGCCTGGTGGACGATCTTTACGGCAACCTGGTGGAACACATCGCCGCCGGCCGCAAGAAGACCGCCGCCGACGTGCGCGCCATCGTCGACCAGGGCCCGTTCACGGCCACACAGGCGCAGAAGGCCGGGCTGGTCGATTCGCTCCAGTACGAAGACCAGATGTGGAGCGAGTTGAAAGACAAGCTGCATGGCGGCGAACCGCACCGTGTCGCCATGGACGACTATCTGAAAGTGCCGCTCGACGCCGTGGGTCTCGAAGGCAAGAGCCGCATCGCCATGCTGGTGGCGCAGGGCGACATCGTGCGCGGCAATCCGGGCGACAACGGCGCCGATGAATCGGGCCTGACGTCGTACGGCTTCGACAAGCTGGTGCGCAGCGTCCGCAACGATTCATCCATCAAAGGCGTGGTGCTGCGCATCGATTCGCCGGGCGGCGAGGTGGTGGCCTCCGACGAGATGTGGCGCGAACTGAACCTGCTCAGCCAGAAGAAGCCGGTGGTCATCTCGATGTCGGACGTGGCGGCGTCCGGCGGATACTTTATGGCCATGACCGGCGACCCGATCGTGGCCTACCCGCAAACCGAGACGGGCTCCATCGGCGTGGTCTTCGGCAAACCCAACCTGCACGGGCTCTACGACAAGCTGGGAATCACCAAGGACGCCGTCCAGCGCGGCAAACATGCGGATATCGATTCGGACTATACTTCGCTGACACCCGACGAGCGCGAAATGCTGCGCAACGGAATCGACGAGAGCTACCGCGACTTCGTGACCAAGGTGGCGGCGGCGCGGCATCGCAAGTTCGAAGAGATCGAACCGCTGGCGCAGGGGCGGGTGTGGCTCGGCAGCCAGGCGAAGTCGAACGGCCTCGTGGACGAGCTGGGCGGACTGGACACGGCCATCGCCATGGTGAAGGCGAAAGCCAGGATTCCGGCAGCCGAGCAGGTCAACCTGGTGATGTATCCCGGACGGCGGAGCATCATCGACGTGCTGCTGCATCGTTCCACGGACGACGCGCTGGAATCGAAGCTCGCGCGGGTATTTGGTTCCATGCCGTTCCACGCCTGGATGAAGGGCGGAATGCTGCGCGTGATGCCGTACTGGGTGACTGTAAAGTAAGTGGGGCAGACAATCTCGGCTGCGGCCGGCTTTCCAGCCGGCTCTTTTCGAGACACGAACATTAAGTTCAGAACTCCTGATATCGCGGAATCTGGGATGAGCCCGTTTTCGNNAGCGCCGAGATGAGTCTCGGCGCCGCAGACACGAGTGTCTGCGCCACAAACTATCCGAAATCCCCGGCCGACATAAGAGCCGCCTGAAAGGCGGCAGCAGGCAGGATTGCCTGCCCCACTACTGCAGATGCACAGGCTGCGTAAACGCTCCGTTGCCGGCGGAGTCCCACGCGGCGAAACGAACCCATTTTTTGCCGATGGCGTCGAACGGGATGCTGTAGCGATGGGTGGTGAACGGCGCAAGCGAGGTGGCGGAAACGATCTCGCGGCCGGTTTTCGTGCCATCGCCCCATACCAGTTCGACGAATTCGCCGGGCCACGTCCAGTCCACGCCGATCACGAAGGTGCGCTTGGCGCCGGAACCCTGAATGGAGTCGTCATGCAGCAGGATTTCGCCCGACGTCACGAAGAAGTTGCCGGCACGTAGCGCGTCGAGGACCGGCATCCATCCATCGGAAAACTTGGGAACGCGGTCTAACTTAACGTAATTCACATCCAGTTGCGGATAAGTCTCGTCGTCGGGCGATTTGGTGTAAGTGTCACCTTCGGCGATCAGATACTTGGCGCCGGCCCAGTTATTCATATCGTCGAGTAAGTCGAGGCAACGGGCCTCGCACAGGCGCTTCTGCGATTGGTCGACGGGCAGCGACTGGAACGATGCGCCGGCGAAACGATCGCTGAGGAAGTGCGGCTGGTCTTTCACCGCGTCGGGGTAACCATCGGAGCTCTTGGTGCGGGGATGAGTCTGCCACATGAGAGCGTGCTCGTCGGTCAGCAGCCGCATCTCGGTATCGGGAGAAGACGTGTGATAGACCTTGCCGTACGGCGCGATGTCTTCCACATACGGCTGGACGGGCGGAGCCGGTTCCGGGGAGCCGGGGCGGCGCAACGGCGCATGGGTGTAGTAGACAGGCTTGGGGAACAGGAACATGTAATGGCCGCCCAGAGTGGCGTCCGGTTCCTCGCCGGGGATGATGAGGAAATCGCGATCGGAGAAGCGGGCGCTGCCTTCGAAATAGACCTTCTGCTCGTCGAGACGAACCTTGCCGGTATCGGTGGGATGCGAGTCGGCGTGAAAGTCGCACAGCGCGGCGATATTGATGCCGAGCGCCTTGAAGGTGGGAATCCATTGCGGTTGATAATCGATGGTGCCGGCGTCGGTCAGCTCTTCGTTGAAATGGAAATGGAAGTGGCTGACCATCACCTGATAGCCGGGCAGGGGCTTGTATACGTCGTCGTGGGTGAAGGCCATGACGGCCTGCTGAGTAGTCTGGCCATTGCCGGAATCGAGGTAGAAATACACGGCCATGCGCTGCATGGTTCCCGGCGGGGCGTTGTAGAGCGCGAAGTTCTCCTCGAACTCGCGCGCTTGGGTTGTGCGGCGCTGCCATACGGCATCGGTGACGCCGTACGGTTTGAACGATTCCTCACGGTCGGCCTGGCGCACGCCGACGGCGAACGCGGTGTCGCTGTCTTTGCGGTAATAATCGTATCCGAGATTGGATTCCACTTCCCGCGAGAAGAAAAACTTGTGGGACGCGGGGAAGACCGCCACGGACCCGGCGCCGCTCTCGACGATCGCCAACCGGTTGCGCGCCTTGAGCGCCACTGCGTCGGCATTGGCGTCGCCGCCAAACAGGTAGTGTTGCCAGCCGCGCGCGGTGTCGCGCCAAACCAGGCGGGTGTCTTTGCCGATGGCAAAGCCCTTCAGTCCGGCCAGAAACTTGTACGCCACCGAAGGGGCCTGGGTCGTGGCGACAACTTCCTGGCGAATCAGGTTGGTGCCGCGATAGACGGTATACCTCAAATCGCCCGTGAAGATGCCGAGAGTGACGCCGGGGAATGTGGCCTCCAGGCGGGCGCCATCGGTTTTGACCTGGCAGCCGGTGATGCGAAATGCGGCCCAGGCGCGCTGGATCTCTTCCGGCTTCCGGGGCAAATCGACCGCGGCGTTGGCCCCGGGACGACCGGGGACGTTGAGGGGCGCGTCCCAGAATGCAAACCACTTTTGACGCTCGATGTTTTCGGGCGTGAACAGACCCAACTGGCGCAGAGGGACTTCCTGCTGGGCGGAGATACGCCGTCTGCCGGTGGTGACCTGGTATTCGGGGGTGAGGTCGTGCCCCAGAACCGACCACTTGCCGTTTTTCGCCACGGCCAGTTCCCGTACCACGGGCTGGCCATCGCGCGCGCCGAGAACGGCGCGCAGAGTTTGCCCGCGTTCTCCTTGCCAGGTGAATTCGAGGGACCCCGAACGCATCTCGGCCTTCAATCCGTCCAGGGCTTTATAGCCTTGCATGTCGCAATTGAGGCTCTGCGCGCCGGCCAACGCCGAGAGCAGCAAACCGAGAGAAAGGATTTTGCACGACTCCATGTTTGACACCGCCAAATGGAGTCTAACAAAACTCAGTCGTGGCGGAGAGTTGCCTTGTACGCTACAAGACCGCCACGTGACGCTTGCGACTGTATTCGAGGATCCTGCTGTCGCGCGTTACGAGCCGCGCGCCCGTGCTGCGAGCCGTTGCCACGATGATCCGATCGGCGGAGTCTCCGTGAAACGGCTGCGGCAGCCGGCTGCTGGCGAGCGCGATCTCGGGGGTCAGTGGCGCCACTGAAAGCCCCGGCATGGCCAGTGCGTCCCGCACCCACTGTTCGCACGGAGCATTCAGTTGGATTTGACCTTTGGCTTCGAGCAGGCCCAGTTCCCACACTGATATTACAGATAGCAGCAAGTTTCCGCTCGCGGCGGCGTGGTTGATAGCCTTCAGTACGGAACGGCTGAACTCGTCCCGCGCGCCCGCCTGCAACCAAATCCAGTAGTGCGTATCCAGCAAGAGCGGCGTTGCCGCGGCGCTATTCATCCGCTTCCCACTTCTCTCCGGTGGGTCCAACGATATCGCCGAGGATCGTGATGGTTCCTTTCATGCGGCCGAAGATGGAGGGAACCTCCTCTTCGACGGGAAGCAATCGGGCCACGGCGCGTCCGCGCTTGGTGATCACGATCTCTTTGCGGGTCTGCTGCACTTCATCGAGGAGATGAAGGCACTTCGCTTTGAACTCGCCTGCCGCAATCTGTTGTTTCATACCATGGTCATTTTACCATGGTCACAAGCGCCCGTTCACTCATGCCGGCGCGCCGGGTGCTTAAACAGTTTCGGGANNTCCCGAAACCGTTTAAGCACCCCGGCGCGCCGGCCGGCACCGTGGCAGCACCCTCCTTCATCACCAAGAGACACAGAGTAAAGGCCAAAACAAGGTCAGAACTCCCGATGTCGCGCCCGCACTGAATTAGGCCCGCGGCTCGAATCGGATCGAGCGAAGGCGAGCACCGCNNACGACATCGGGAGTTCTGAAGGTGGGCTGCGAAAGTGCGAGCCCGCTTCGGTCTTCTTGGGACAGACACAGGGGAGACACAGGCCACGGAGAACCGCGGGCTCTCACTCTGCGTCTCTGCCGTACCTACTTCCTTTCGTTGATGCGCGAGCGTTGAATCTGCTCGTCGAGCGAAGAGAGAAGCTCCGGCGAAGTCATCTGACTCAACTTCCCGCGCGCGGCGTTGACGTCGTCCTTGCGCTTGAGCTTCAGATAGGTCAGCGCCAGGTTGTACACCGCAGTCGCGTCGGTGGGATTGAGATCCACCGCCTGGAGCTGGCTGGCCAGCGCCTCCTCGTACTTGCCTTCGGAGAGCAGCAGCAGGCCCAGACTGTTGTATGCCCATGACATGCGCGCCGGTGGCTTGGCCGGCATCCTATTGAAGCCGCGCGTGAAGTAATCGTGCGCGTCGGCGGCGTCGGACTTGCGGCGATACAGGTTGGCCAGCAATAAGTAACCTTCGTAATCGTCCGGATTGAGCCCCACATATTCGTTCATCAGGTCGAGCGCCCGCGGTTGCCGATGCAGAGAATCGTTGTTCGTGTAAATACCCACCAGCTCAAACCGCATCTCGCGATCCTTGCCGTCTACCGTCAGGGCCCGTTCCAGATAATCGGCCGCGGCCGCATCGTTATTGTGGTTCAGGGCATCTTCGCCCAGCAGCCGCAGCAAGGTGACGTTGTTGGGATCTCCCAGCAGCAGTTCGTTCGCGTAGCGGACCGCGTCGTCCATCCGGTTGGTCTTCACCGCGACCTGTACCAGCATGTTCTTGATCTCGCGATTGTCGGGTTGGGCCGCGAGCACGGCTTCCAGGGCGGTGCGCGCGTTGGCCATGTCGCCGGTGCGGAAGTAGAGACGCCCCAGCCGCGCTCGCATGGCGGTGGTGGCATGGGGCGAGCGGCAGGCGCCGGCATAATACCGGATCGCCTCGGGCAGGTTGTTTTCCTGCTCGGCGATTTGGCCCACGCGGTCGCCGATCTCGAAGAGGTCCGGCTTGGCCTGCAATACCAGGATGTAGTGCTCTTTGGCGTCTTTCCCGCGCTTGGCGTCATAGAGCAGGTTGGCCAGGGTGATGCGCGCCGTGAAGTTCCCCGCGGCTCGCTGCAAGACCGCGCGATAGTATTGCTCCGCGTGCGCCGCATCGCCGGCGTGGCCGAGCGCCTGCACCATCCAACCGGTGGCCTCTTCGTCTTCCGCATGGGTCACGGAATCGACCTCCAGCGCCTCGATCGCCTCGGCCCACCTGGCGGTCTTGATATAGCAATTCGCCAGGACTTTCGCGAGCGCCCAATCGTCGGGCCGCAGCCGCGCCGCATGCAGCAGATAGGGGATCGCGCCGGACACCTGTCCCAATTGCAATTGCGCCCGGCCCACTCCGATGTTCGCCGCCACGTTGTCGGGCGACAACTCCAGTATCTTCTTGTATTGCTCGGCCGCCGGGGCCCATTGAGACGCTGCCGCGGCAATCTCCGCCAGACCGGACAACGCGCCTATATCGCGCGGTTGCGCCGCCAGCACGGCGCGATAGAGCGGCGCCGCCTGCGCCGGTTTCCCGGACTTCACGTACGCGTCGGCCAGCGCGTCCTGCACTGCCAGGCTCGCGGGCGTCTGCTTGCGCAGTTCCTCCAGCGCGGCGACCGCCTGTGCCGTGGCGCCGGCCCCTTCGTCCGCCCGCGCCCACAGGATGGCGGTCTCTTCGTCCCCGGGGACGGCCTGATTGTACTGCCCGAGCGCTGCTTGGGCCTTGGAAAAATCCGCCATTTCCAGGTAGCAGCGTCCCATCATGAGAAACCCGCGCGGCGTACTTTTGGACTGGCTCAATTGGCGGATGGCCTCGGGGCAATTGCCGGCGCGGTAGGCCTCCGACCCCTGACGGAAGGCCGCATCGACGGCAGGGGTCTGCGCACGGATAGCCGCGCATCCCGCCGCCAGCAGTAGCGCCTTGAGGGTGAAGTGATGGCCCACGGATCAATGATCGCGCATTTTCCAAGGACCTGCGATTTCCATAAACCGGTGGCTTTTACGGTATCGTAACCTAATGACCTCCGTTAGACTGCATGCTTCCCGCAAAAGTCCGGTTGCGGGAATTCTTGCTGTGTTGGTAGCGATCCTGGGCTCCGTCGGCGCGGTGGCCCAGGAAGCAAAACCCACGCCTCCCGCCGCGGCCGCCGACGCGAAAACCGCCGACAAGGAAGCGCCCCTGCCCGCGGACGCGCATATCGCGCAGAGTATCCAACTGGAAGGCAAGCCGCTGAGCTATACCGTTACCGTCGGGACACTTCCGGTCTACGACAAGGACGGCAAGAAGAGCGGGGAAGTGGTCTTTACCGCGTACACCATGGAGGGCAACGCCCGGGCGGTGACGTTCGCACTGAATGGCGGGCCCGGCGCGGCTTCCGTTTTCCTCAATCTCGGCGCCATTGGGCCGAAGCGCGTCCGTTTCGGCGACGAGGGAGACAGTCCTTCCGATCCGGCGACGTTGCTGGACAATCCAGGCACGTGGCTGGACTTTACCGACCTGGTGTTTATCGATCCCATCGGCACGGGCTTCAGCCGGTCTCTGGTAGCGGCGGATGAGACCAANNACGACTGGCTGGTGAAGAACGGGCGTTTGCATTCCCGAAAATATCTGGTGGGCGAGAGCTATGGCGGCTATCGCGGCCCGCGGATCACGCATTATCTGCAGTCGCAGCTCGGCGTGGCCATGAACGGAGTGGTCCTGGTGTCGCCGTATCTGAATCCGACGCTGGACGAGAATGGCGACGTTTCTCCCCTTCCGTGGATGCTGACATTGCCGTCGATTACGGCGGCGCATCTGGAGCGTCTTCACAAGCTGACGCCGGAGGCGATGGCGCAAGTCATGGCGTATACGCGCGGCGAGTATGCCACGGACCTGTTAAAAGGCCGCTCCGACGCGGAGGCCACGCCGCGGATCGTGAAACGCGTTACCGAGATGACGGGCCTGGAGGAGGAATTTGTGCGGAGGGCCGGCGGCCGGCTGGAGACCGGCGCATATTTGCGCGAAGTCTTCCGCGAGCAGGGTAAAATCGGCAGCGTGTACGACTCGAATGTGACCGCGTTCGATCCGTTTCCGTTCGCGCCGGCACAGCGAACCAACGACCCTCTGCTGGAGAGCATCATTGCGCCGACGACCACCGCGATGGTGGACTTTGTCACGCGGGTGGTGGGCTGGAAGACCGACGCGCGGTACAACACACTCAGCTACGAGGTGGGCTCGCAATGGGACTTCGAGAGTGGCGCGTTGCGCGCGGGCGCCGTGGGCGACCTGCGGCAGGCGGTGGCGGCCGACGCGAAGCTGCGCGTGCTGATTGCGCATGGCTGGAACGATCTGTCGTGTCCTTTCATGGGCTCGGTGTTGACGGTAGACCTGATGCCGGTGATGGGGGACGCCACGCGAGTGGCCGTGCGCGAGTATCCCGGGGGGCACATGTTTTACAGTCGCGCGGACAGCCAGGCTTTGCTGCGCAAGCACGCGCAGGAAATGTTCGGCCAGCACTAAGGGGAGCCGGATAAACAAGCTGGACATTTGACGCGATTTCGGATCGCTCGAGCAGGGCGCAGCAAGGACCTACCAGACGTAACCGGCAACGATGTGCGGGGGTGCGGGTTCGGATCGGACCAGTTTCAGAACTCCTGATGTCGCCCCGNNTGGCGAGAGCTTCGCAGGTGGGGCTGGCGGTGCCGACTGCCCGCGCTGAATTAGGCCCGCTGCCCAAACAGGATAGAAGGCAGGCGAGCACCGCCTGCCCCACCTGCGGGCTCACTGCAAATTCCACGACATCAGGAGTTCTGAGTTCAGTCGCAAGCACGATTTCCAGGTTCTTTCGATCCCAGTGTTTCTCCGGAAGCCGCGGCGCAATTCAACCTGGCGACCGGCGCCTTAGTCACCACCGGGACCGGCGCGCGCCGGTAGGACA
>PLRZ01000603.1:21336-29291 GCA_003164075.1 Bryobacterales bacterium
TTCCTCTGCTTGTCCCAGGATCCGCCAGGGGAACCCAAAGATAATCTCCTTTTCCCCTTGCCTCTTCGCAACCCGATGCGCCATATTGGAATTGGCGACGGAAGAGCTGTGTAGAGCACAAGTGCGGGAGACAAGTCGGGACTATCCGGATTCGTGCTCGAGCTGTCTGGCGCCGGCGCGTTTTCGATGGCGGATAACCTCCTGTACTTTACCGAACTGCTGTCCATGCCGGTGCTGGACCTCAAAGGCCGGCGCATCGGCAGGGCCAAAGACGCCGCTTTGGTCCCCCGCGAGCACGCCGCCCGCATCGACCGTTTCCTGGTGGGCGGCGGCGATACCTGGCTTACTGTCCGCTTCGACCAGATCCGCTCCATTACCCTCGACCGCGGCATCCAACTCAGCGATGAGCAGCTCCTGCCTTACCACGACGACGAGTACATGCTGCGCATCGGCCGCGACCTGCTGGACCAGCAAATCATTGATGTAACCGGCCGCAAAGTGGTGCGCGTCACCGACGTCACCATGGGGATTCACCACGACGGCCAGCGCGACATCCTCACCGTGCTGGAGGTGGATATCGGCGTCCGCAGCATCTTCCGGCGGCTGTTCCAGGGGGTGCTGCCGTGGCGCTGGGTGCGGCGCATCGAGCACCGAATCCCCCCCAACTCCATCCGCTGGGAATTCGCCAACGTGGTGGAGCCCGACCCTCTGCGCCGTCTGCGGCTCAACATCTCCTACGAAAAGCTGGAGGACATGCACCCCGCCGACCTGGCCGACATCGTCGAAGACCTGGCGCCCGCCGAACGCGAGGCCATCTTCGACTCCATCGACAGCGAAGCGGCCGCCGACGCCCTTACCGAAGTGGAAGATCCCAAGATGCAGGCCAGCATCCTGGAATCCCTGGAGCCCGAAAAGGCCGCCGACATCGTGGAAGAAATGGCCCCCGACGAGGCCGCCGATATCCTCTCCGAGATGCAGGAGGAGAGTTCCGGAGAGATCCTCGACGAGATGGATTCCGAGCCCAAGATCGACGTGCAGGAACTGCTCGAGTTCGAAGAGGACACCGCCGGCGGCCTGATGAATACCGAGTACGTGGTGC
The DNA here is from genome assembly GCA_003164075.1 of Bryobacterales bacterium. The sequence continues at coordinate 22,436 of PLRZ01000603.1, forward strand.
TTCACGACAACGCCACCGTGACCGACGCCATGGCGGCGCTCAAAGGTAACGAGGAACTGCTGGAGTCGCTCAATACCCTGTTCCTCATCGACGAAGAGGAGCGTCTCACGGCCGCCATTCCGCTGGCCCGCCTGTTCCTGGCGCGGGGCGACGGCCGGCTCAAGGAACTGGCCTCCGAGACCCTGCTCCAGGTCACCGTGGACGAAACCCAGGACCGCGTCACAGAGTTCTTCGATAAGTACAACCTTCTCACCTTGCCGGTGGTCGACGACGAAGGCAAGCTCGCGGGCGTGATCACCGCCGACGATATCATCTCCATCCTGAGGCAGAAATAGCGGATGCGGAAAACCCTGGAGCGCTTCCGCTACCATATCCTGGTCTTCCTTGCCGTCCTGGGACCGGGGTTCATCACCGCCATGGTGGACAACGATTCCGGCGGAATCTACACCTATTCGGCCGCCGGCGCGAAGTATGGATATCTGCCGCTATGGACCCTGCTGCCCATCACCGTGGTCCTGATCATCACCCAGGAAATGTGCTCGCGCATGGGTGCGGTCACGGGCAAGGGCCTTTCGGACCTCATCCGCGAGGAATTCGGCCTGCGGATCACCTTCCTGCTGATGGCCCTGCTGGTGCTGGCCAACTTCACCAACGTGATGGCGGAATTCGCCGGCGTCGCCAGCTCCCTGGAGATTTTCGGCATCAGCCGCTACATCTCGGTCCCGCTGGCGGCCATCGGCGTCTGGCTCCTGGTGGTCAAGGGGAATTACACCAGCGTCGAGAAGGTCTTTCTGTTCGCCAGCGTGATTTACGTCACCTACATCATTTCCGGCATCCTGGTGAAGCNNTGGATGCAGTTCTATCTGCAATCCGCCGTGGTGGAAAAGGGGATCACCGCGAAGGACTACGCCGCATCGCGCCTGGAGGTGACGGTGGGCTGCATCATGACCAACGTGATCGCCTTCTTCATCATCGTGGCCTGCGCCGGCGCTATCTGGAGCGTTGCGCCCAGGGACATCAACGACGCCTCGGAGGCCGCCCTGGGGCTGAAACCCTTCGGCCAATACGCGGTTCTATTGTTCAGCGCCGGCCTGCTGAATGCGTCCATCTTCGCGGCGTCGATTCTGCCGCTCTCCACGGCGTATTCGGTGTGCGAAGGTCTGGGCTTCGAAGCGGGTGTCAACCGGCGTATGAGCGAGGCGCCGGTTTTCTACTTCCTGTACACCTCGCTGATCGTGGTGGGCGCCGGCGTGGTGCTGATTCCCGGCTTCCCGCTGGTGCGCATGATTCTGCTCTCGCAGGTGGCCAACGGCGTGCTGCTGCCGTTCATCCTGATCTTCATGGTGATTCTGATCAACAAACGCGAGCTGATGGGCGACTGGGTCAATCCCCGCTGGTTCAATCTGGCCTCCTGGGCGACGGTGGTTATCATGATCGGGCTGACGTTGGCGCTGGTCGGCATTACTATACGGGGCGGCGCGAGTTAGGCCGGTCCGTTATACTTGCACAATCACACTTATGTGCAAGATCTTTCTTTCCGCTTTGGCGGCAGCCGCGCTGGCCGTGGCCCAACCCGCCCACCTCACCGACATCCGCCAACTCACTCATGGCGGCCAGAATGCGGAAGCCTACTGGGCTCCCGATGGCAAGCGCCTCATCTTCCAGACCACGCGCCCGCCATACACTTGCGACCAGATCTTCATCATGAATGCCGACGGCAGCGGCCAGCACCTGGTCTCCACTGGTAAAGGGGTCACCACCTGCGCCTACTTCCTGGCCGACAACAAGCACATCGTCTATGCCTCCACGCATCTGGCCGACGCCGCTTGCCCCGCTCCGGCCGACCGCAGCCGCGGCTACGTCTGGGCCGTTTACGCCGGCTTCGATATTTTCCTGGCTACCGACGACGGCAAGATCGAAAAGCGCCTGACCGACAGCCCCGGATATGACGCGGAAGCCACCGTCAACTGGAAGACCGGGACTATCGTGTACACATCCCTGGCGTCGCACGACCTGGATTTGTGGACCATGCGCCCGGACGGGTCCGAAAAGAAGCAGATCACCAGCAAACCGGGCTATGACGGCGGGGCCACGTTTTCGCGCGACGGGAGCCACCTGGTGTGGCGCGCCAACTACCCTCAGACCGACGCCCTGATGGCCACCTACAAATCGCTGCTGGCCGACAATCTGACCACTCCCATGAAAATGGAGATCGTGGTGGCGAATGGCGACGGCAGCAACGCCCGCACCATCACCAATTTCGGCTGTGCCAGTTTTGCTCCGACTTTCACGCCGGATGGAAAACAGATCCTTTTCTCCTCCAACAAGCACGAATGCGACAGCCGGCACTTCGAGCTGTATAAGATCAACCTGGATGGCACCGGCCTTGAGCAAGTAACTGATTTCGGGGGATTTACCTCATTTCCGGAGTTCTCCCCGGACGGTAAAACGCTGGTCTTCTGCTCCGACCGCGAGGCCAAAGAGCGCTACGANNGCCCTGTAACCATCCGGTATCCGACGTACGCCTTGAGTTTTACTATGACCAAAAAGCTGCTTTTTGTAACGACGATTTTGTTTGTCGTTGCGTTCGTCGCGCTTGCGGCTGACGTATCCGGCAAATGGACCTATCAACAACCTGGCCGCGGCGGTGGCGATCCCATCCCGGTGACCATTACCCTGAAGGCCGACGGCGCCAGCCTGACCGGTAGCGTTCCCGGCATGGGACGCGGTGGCGCACCTGGCGAGCCCTCTGCAATCGCCAACGGCAAAGTGGACGGCGACAAGGTTTCCTTCGAAGTGAAGCGGACCACTCAGAATGGCGAGTCGATCACCAAGTACGAAGGCACGGTGAGCGGCGACGAAATGAAGCTGAAGGTCACCCGGCCCGGACGCGGCGGCGGCGACCCCACCACCACTGAATTCACCGCCAAGCGGGAGAAGTAACTCAAAAGGCATTGCATACCCAGCGGCCTTTTCCATCGGAAACGCGTGGAAAGGCCGCTGTTCTTTTTTGTCCGTCTAACCGGGGTGGGGCATGTCGAGCCGCGCGCGCCAGCAAGCGGCGCTTGGCTAGTTTCTGTCGCGAAACTGCTGCGCGGCGGAGCAGCACCGCTCCCTTGCGGTCGCGGCTCAGCAACAAGTCCCGTGGAATCATCGCGGCGTTTTCCGAGCCGCGCGCGCAAGCAAGCGGTCCCTGCCATTTGAACTGAATTCCGCGACAGAAACTAGCTAGCCAAAATCCCGGGGGCGGCCGCCGCTCGCACCCGCACTCTATTTTAGCCGAATCAGCCGGCGGTCCCGGAAGGCGAAGACGTAGTCGGCCTGCGCCAATTCCTGTGGCGTCAGAGGGCCTTGGCAAGGCACGTGGACCCTCACGCTGCGATCGTCCACCCACAGGCGCGCCAGGAAGTACATGTCGAGCGTGTGGAACGGGTCCTCCACGAAGGCCACGGTGCTGCCGTGGCGCGGGTGGAAGTTACTGCGGCGCAATTCTCCGATCAAGTCCCAGGTCTCGAAGCCCAGTGACGGCATTTGCACCTGCCCGATGAGCAGCCGGAGACGGCGCTGGTCGTCTACCCACACGAAGAGCGCCGCGGCTATCATGGCTCCCGTCACGAGACGGCGCCCGGCCGAGGGGAGCCGGAATCCCCGCGCCAGAAAGCGCGCCGCCGTCTGTACCATATCGCCAAAGACCACCGCTACGAATATCGCTCCGCCGACCAGTAGCAGCACCAGGCAGGCATGACTCTTGCCAATCAGAAACTCGATCGGCAGCGGGACCACCACCAGAAACCAGAAGAGAAAAGGCAGCACCGGGCGGCCCGCATTCCACCACGCCAGCAATGCCAGCACGGCCCACAGCGCCAGGATTTCGCCCCACCCCGGCGTCCAGGCCCATGAGAAGAATAGATCGCGCATCGACAAGCTCTGGAAGTCGCGCAGGCGAGCCAATGTGAACACCGGGTGGTAGGATTCGGCGTGGATCAGGGCCGTGGGTCCGGCGATTTTGCCGTAGATATCCACCAGGTCGAGCGCGGCGGCTATCAGCGAGACGCGGGCGGGGCCGCGCACCCAGGCCAGCAGCGCCGCGGCGTCAAGTTTCTGCGGACGATGGTAGATCCATTCATAGATCAGCAGCATCGCCGGGATCGATACTGCCATCTCTTTCGAATTGAGCGCGCACAGAAAGAGTCCCAGAAATGCCAGCGTCTGACCGGCACTCAAGAGCCGGCCGCGATTGCGAATGCGCAGGTAAAAGACAAACGAGGCGAGATAGAAGAAGCAGCACAGCACGTCAAATACGAAAGCGGCGTTGTAATACAAATTGGCGATTCCACCGTGATAGCAATTTACCATCGCCGCAAGCCCCGCGGAAAGCCGGCTCGCGCCCAGTTCCTGCGCGAAACGGTAGACCCAGTAGACATTCGCCAACAGTAAGGCCAGCAGCACCGCCTGGTACGGCAGGGGATTCAGTCCGGCAAAACGGTAAATCGGAAGATAGAACAGGCCGCCAAGGGGCCGGTAGTCGCCGCGCCACGGCAGAAAGTTCGAGAGTGCTACTTGCCACGGCGAGTATTCGTAATAATGGCCTATATTCCCCAGGTCGTCGAGCGCGAAATGGACGCGCAAACTGCCCCAGTTGAAGCACAGGAAATAGGCCGCCAGACCAAGGGCTACAGCAAGTTTTCCCCAGTTTGCGCTAAGCGGCGTTCCACGGGCGGAATCGGATCGAGACACGGCTACGATGCCAGCACGTAGAGCGCCAACATAGGAGCCGGTAATTCAGGCGACGGTGGCGTTTCCGTGGTGCGTAACCGATCTGGGGAAGGTCCGTCACCGTATTCCGCGCCTGTGCGACGCAATCCCCAAAACGGTTAGGCACCCAACGGCGTTTCCGTGGGTCACGCGGACTCAAGCTTGAGTCCGGACTACACGCGGCGGCGCTACGGCGCGTCCTTCACGCAGCGGAAGCCGATATTGGCGTCTTTATAGAGTTCCGGCACGGACGCCCAATCCCAGATGCTCTGTAAAGGCTCCATGTACGATCCGCCCCGCATCTGGTACCAGGCATCGTCGAGTTTTGGCGGGGGCTGCATCAGGGTGCCGAAGTGGGCAATCGCGCGGTCGCTGGGTGTGGTGCGGTCGTCCACCAGTTCCCACACATTCCCCACCATTTGCACGGTCTTGAAAGGCCCGGCGAACCGCGCGAAATCGGCGGCGGGGCGGAGCGTTCCATTCGGCCCCAGGCTGGCGCGCGAAGCGTCCGCCTGGTCGCCCCACGGGAACAGGCGGCCGTCTGTCCCGCGCGCGGCCTTCTCCCATTCGCGCGCGGTGGGAAGCCGCTCGCCGGCCCAGGTGGCGAAGGCCTTGGCGTCGTCGATGGTCACTTCGACTACGGGATAAGTGGGCTTGTCCGGCGGGAAATCGGGCGGCACCGCGTGCCCGGTAGCGGCACAGAAAGCCGCGTATGCCTGGTTCGTCACTTCTGTCTTGTCGACATAATAACCCGGCAGCGATGCATCTTCCTTTTTCTCGCCGAATCTGAAGTGCCCCGCCTGCACGAGTACCATCTCACCCGATTTCGCCGCGATCGTCTCCGGCAGTTTCTTCGGCTTTATCACAAAGTAAAGACCGGCCCCCAGCCCCAGCACCACTACCAGCAGGACAGGGATGAGCCACGCGGGACGCGGCGCGGCCTCTTGGACCGGGGCCTGCTCCGCCGCCGGCAAGTACATGGTGGGCGCATCCAGTTCGGCGAGTATGCGCTCCAGTTCCGCGATCACCGGGTCGAAACCTTGCGGCCGTTCGGCGGCGCTCTTCATGGTGCAGCGCGCCACCAGGTCGCACACCGCTTGCGGTGCGCCGGCCTGGCGCATGGGCTCCAGGTTCAAAGGCTCGTTGAGGATGCTGTAAAAGATGCGCTCCACCGTATCGCCGGCGATGGGCTTCACTCCGGTCATCAGTTCGAACAGCAGCACGCCGAACGCGTAGACGTCCACCTGCTCGGTGACGTTTTGCCCGGTCACCTGCTCGGGCGCCATATAATACGGCGTCCCCAGCACGAAGCCCGCACGGGTCATCTGCAGACCCTCGGTCTTGGCGATGCCGAAATCCATGAGCTTCACCACGCCGGTGGGGCTGAGGTTGACGTTTTCCGGCTTGATGTCGCGGTGGATGATCTTCTGGGTGTGGATGTAGGCCAGCGCGCGCGCCACCTGCACGGCGATTTTGAGCTTGCCGCGCAGCTCGCCGGTGCGCCCGTTCTTGATGGCGTGGCGCAGGTCCTCGCCCTTGAGGAACTCCATCACCATGAACGGGTGATGCTGCTCGTCTTCGCCGAAATCGTAGATGCTGAGGACGTTGTCGTGCGAGATATTGCCGGCCATGCGGGCTTCGGCCAGGAAGCGCTCTTTGGCTTCGGCATCCTCGCAGCCGGCCTCGGTCAGGATCTTGAGGGCGACCGTGCGGCCGATCACGGTGTCGCGCGCGCGGTAGACGTGCGACATGCCTCCGCCCAGGAATTCTTCGAGTTCGTACTTGCCGATTCTGGCGGGAAGTTGCACTCAGGCATTCTAGCGCGGTATGCCGCGGCTGGCCAACCCGGCTCGCGGCAAATGGGGAAATGCAATGTTCACCACGGAGACACGGCTCCTCGGGTTTTGAGGGCACGGAGGAGGCAGAGAGCACAGAGAAAACGGGAAGATCAGAACTCCTGATGTCGGCCGGGGATTTCGGATAGTTGGGGAAATTGACCTGCGCCATGACGTGGCGCAGACACTCGTGTCTTGCGGCGCCGAGACTCTTCTCGGCGATCCGGGACGGTGGATGCCGCTCTCGAAGAGGGTCGAGATGAGTC
>PLRZ01000737.1 GCA_003164075.1 Bryobacterales bacterium
ACTCAGCTCGTTTCTGTCGCGAAACTCCGGCTCGTAACGGCAGAACCGCTCCCTTGCGGTCGCGGCTCGGTACGAGGTCCCATGAAATCAATGGAACCGTTTCCGAGCCGCGCGCGCCAGCAAGCGGTTCTTGCCATTTGAAGTGAGTTTCGTGACAGAAACCAGCTCGTCAGTTTTCCCGTCCTGCAAACGGTAAGCCCGTGGAATTTAAACTACCGTCCGGTTCCGTAACCCTCCTGATTTCGATCGCGGATCGGCCCCCTGCGCCGCTTGACCCGGTACTGAGCGGATTGAATTGTTCCAGGGAGCGGATGGCCTCTTCGATGTGCTGCAACTCCGAGCGAAGCTCCTCCATGAGTCCTGACAAATTCATAAGCTGCTCTTTCCAGCAATCCAGCGATGGACAGAGCGATACTGCCGCTCCGCCTGCAATTCATCTGGCTTATTGCTTCCTGATGATAAACTCCCGGCGGGGGCGACTGGAACTAGGAAGGTGCCTAGTAGAGCTATTACAGCACCGGTTCAGCGAAACACCGACCATGTCTCCGCTGGTATGAGAAAATATGGTGCATGCCCCCCAACAGGGCGGCGGCCTTGCATGAACTGTTCGCTTCCCAGGGAGGGAGATTATGGCTCGAAAGGGTCCGGCGGAGCCCGCAACGAACACCCGGCCTCAGGCGAAGAATTCACCCGCGGCGGCGCCTCGGCGAAAGCTTGGCCGGAAGGTCGAACCGGAGACCGCTCCCCACCCGGTTGAGCCATCGACCCCGGAAGAACCTTGCCCTATTGTAGGCGTGGGGGCGTCGGCGGGGGGGTTCGAGGCGTTCCGGGAACTCCTGCAGGCTATGCCGCCGGATACCGGCCTGGCGTTGGTACTGGTGCAGCACCTGGATCCCGGACATGAGAGCCTGTTGGCCAAGCTGCTCTCCAAGGCCACCAGCATGCCCGTCGCGGAGGTGGAAGAGGGCATGACGGTGGAACCGAATCATGTCTACGTCATCCCCCCGAACAAGACCATGGGGATCGGGAACGGGACGCTCCACCTGATGGCCCGCGGGGAGCCGGCGGCGAAGCACCTGGCCATCGATTACTTCCTGACCTCGCTGGCCGAAGACCGGGGCACTCGCGCGATCGGCGTGATTCTCTCCGGAACCGCCTCCGATGGAACCATCGGGCTGAAGGCCATCAAAACCGAAGGCGGCATCACCTTCGCACAAGACATCAAAAGCGCCAAGTATGACGGCATGCCGCGTAGCGCCATCGCCGCCGGGTGCGTGGATTTCGTCCTGCCGCCGGAGGGTATCGCGGCCGAACTGGCGCGCATCGGCCGGCATCCCTATCTGGGAATAGAGCCGTATCCGGGAATAGAGCCAGCGGCGCAGGCCGGGGAGGGCGATGACGAACTGCACAAGATCTTCGCCGTCCTCCAGCGGGTGACCGGCGTGAATTTCGCCTATTACAAATACAGCACCATCAAGCGGCGGATAGCCCGCCGGATGGTTCTGCACAAGCTCGAAAGCCTAAAGCAGTACCTGCAGTTCCTTCACGACGACCCTGCCGAGCCGGCGGCCTTGTGCGAAGATATCCTCATTCACGTGACGGGCTTCTTCCGCGAGCCGGAAGCGTTTCAGGCGCTGGCGGAGCGGGTCTTCGCCAGGATTCTCGACACCAAGCCGCCGGGCGAGTCGATTCGCGTGTGGGTCCCGGGCTGTTCCACCGGAGAAGAGGCGTACTCTATCGCCATGGCGCTGCTGGAATGCCTGGGCGACCGCGTCAGCCACATGCCCATCCAGATCTTCGGCACCGATATCAGCGCGGTGTCGATCGAGAAAGCGCGGGCGGGGGTGTACAGCGAGAGCAGCCTCGGCGATGTCTCCCAAGAGCGTTTGCGGCGCTTCTTCGTCAAAGTGGCAGGAGGCTTCCGGATCGCGAAATCGTTGCGTGAGATGTGCGTCTTTGCGCGGCAGGATCTCGCCCAGGACCCTCCGTTCTCGCGGCTGGACCTCATCAGTTGCCGCAACGTGCTGATCTACATGGGACCGGTGCTCCAGAAGAAGGTCATGGCCATCTTCCACTACGCTCTCAAGCCAACCGGGTTCCTGATGCAGGGAAAGTCGGAATCGATCAGCGGCTTCACGGACCTGTTCACGGTGATCGACCGTGAGGCCAAGATCTCTTCGAAAAAGCCGGGCGAACCCAGAGCGATTCCGGATTTGTCCGTCGCCGCGGGCTACCAGAGAGCCATGGGAGCAGCCGCCGGCAAGCCGGAAACGCAGTCGCGGTTCGACGTGCAGAGGGAAGCGGACCGGATTGTCCTCAGCCAATACGCCCCCGCCGGCCTCGTCGTCGACGAGAACCTTCACATCCTCCACTTTCGCGGGCAATCGAGCCCTTACCTTTCCCCTCCGCCGGGCGAGGCGAGCCTGGGCCTGCTCCGCATGGTGCGCCCGGAATTCGCGGTGGAACTGCGCACGGCCCTTCACCACGCGAGAAAACAGGAGATTGCCGTTCGCAGGGAAGGCATTCGGGTCCAGCGCGATGGCCACCTCTGGGACGTCTGCCTGGAGGTGGTTCCGATCAAAAGCGATCTGGGCGAGCGTTTCTTTCTGGTATTGTTCCAGGAAATGCCGGTACGCGAACCGGCCGGCCCGGAAGCGGCGGCTCCAGCACCGGCCGGCGGCAGACCGCTGTCGCAGGAGGACGCCCGGTTGCGCCGGGATTTGCAGGCCACCAAGGAATCCCTCCAGTCGATGATCCAGGAACAGGAAGCCATCAACGAGGAATTGAAATCCGCCAACGAGGAAGCCCTTTCCAGCAACGAGGAGTTGCAATCCACCAACGAAGAGTTGGAAACGGCCAAAGAGGAGTTGCAGTCCACCAACGAAGAACTGGTCACGGTCAACGAGCAGTTAGGGAACCGCAACTTCGAGTTGGCGCAGCTCAACGACGATCTCACCAACCTGCTCAGTAGCGTCAACATCCCCATCCTGATGCTGGGCGGCGACTGGCGCATCCGGCGTTTCACCCCGCTGGCCGAAAAACTGTTGAACCTGCTGCCCGGCGACGTGGGGCGGCCCCTCGTCAACCTCCGGCCGAACATCGATGTGCCGGACCTGGCCAGGCTGGTCACCGAGGTGGTCGACACCGTGAGTGTGCGCGAGCGGGAGGTCCAGGACCTGGGAGGCCGCTGGTATTCCATGCGGGTCCGGCCCTACCGGACCATGGACAATAAGATTGACGGCGCGGTGATGACCTTTATCGACATCGATACCGCCAAGCGAATCCATCTCGAATTGCAGCGCGAGCAGACCTTCACGGCGGCAGTGCTGGAATCGGCCGCCGCTCTGGTGATGGTCACCGACCTGGAGGGTCATATTGCCCGCTTCAACCTGGCCTGCCGCCGGCTCAGCGAGTACTCTTTCGAGGAGGTTGAGGGGAAGCCCGTCTGGGACGTGCTGGCGCCCCCCGAAGAGATTGAAGCCTGCAAACAGGTGTACAAGGAACTGGCGGAGAGCCGTTCCGCAAGAGAACAAGAAAATCATTGGGTGGACCGGAGCGGCCGGCAGCATTTGATCTCCTGGTCCAGTACGCTGGTGACTGAGGCCCAGGACGCCAACCGGCACCTGGTCTGGATCGGCGTGGACGTCACCGAGGCCAGGCTGGTGGAAAAGGCGTTGCAACAAACCGAGATCCTGCGGCACAGCCAGGAGCAATTGCGGACCCTGACTGCCGGCCTGGTGGAGGCCCAGGAGGAAGAGCGGCGGCGCGTCTCGCAGGAGCTTCACGACGACATCAGCCAGAGGCTGGCGGCGCTGGCGATTCAGTTGGAAGTGTTGCATCAGGCGCACGGAATCTCGCCCGACGAACTGAACCGCAAACTGGGAGAGTTGCAGAAACAGATGGAGGTGCTGTCGGAGGATCTCCGCCGCACTGCCCGAAACCTTCACCCCTTCATGCTGACGCATCTCGGCCTCGAACCAGCCCTGCGAGCGTACTGCGAGGAGTTCTCCAATCTAAGGAAGATTAAGGTGCGGTTGACAGCGCGTGCCCTACCCGGGACAATCCCGTCCGGAGTGGCCCTGTGTGTCTATCGTGTGGTCCAAGAGGCGTTGGGGAACGTCGCCAAGCATGCTGTTGCCAAGCACGCAACGGTATCGATCTCAGGCAACGATCATGCCTTGCACGTCGCCATCCGGGATGACGGTCATGGGTTCGACCTGGCCCACGTGAAAGGGAAAGGGCTTGGATTGATCAGCATGGAGGAACGCGTACGGCACCTGGGCGGGACCTTTTCGATCGCGCCGAAACCCGGCAACGGCACCCGCATCGACATCCGCATACCCCTCGAAACAAACCCGGCGGCGCTCGCTACGGAATCGGGCACAGCATGAAGAAGCCGCGGTTGTTGCTGGCCGACGACCACACCATTCTCCTCGAAGGATTGAAGGCGCTGTTGGAACCGGAATTTGAGGTAGTGGCGACGGCCGGCGATGGCAGGGCGGTGCTGGTAGCGGCCGAAAAACACCAGCCCGACCTCATTCTACTGGACATTTCCATGCCCGGACTGAACGGCATCGAAGCCGCGCGGCGGCTGAACCGATCGAATCCCGGCACGAAAATGATTATCCTCACCATGCATGCGGACCTCAGTTTTGTGAGCGCGGCGTTCGAGGCAGGGGTATCGGGATACGTGTTGAAACAGTCGGCGGGGACCGAACTGGTCACGGCGCTCCACGATGTAAACAGTGGCCGGCGCTACATCAGTTCGCTGATCCTGAAACGCCTCGGCGCGGAAGCTCACGCGTTCTTGCGGCGGACGAAAGATCTCTCCGCCGGTCTCACCTCCAGGCAACGCGAAGTGCTCCAATTGGTGGCGGAAGGACGCGTACGCAAAGAAATAGCCCAGATTCTGGGCGTCTCCGTCAAGACGGTGGAGTTTCACAAGCAGAAGATTACCGAGAAGCTGGGCGTCCACACCGACGCCGCCCTGACGGCATACGCCATCCGGCACGGGATCGCTTCGGGCGAGTAGGATTTTGCAGGGCGGTCCGGGCGCGCTTTTCGATGCCTTCCAGCGCGGCATCCGTGCGGACGGAACTGCGCGTCGAGACCCCGAACTCCCGAACGCTCCCTAACGGGGTGCCCTCTGGGCCCGGCTCTGAAAGAGGCCTCAAGCAGAGCCGCGACCGTTAGGGAGCGTTTGGGCCCACCTCCGGGAGCTCGGAGTCTCGAGCCACGTGCCTAACGCTTATCGAGCCCTAACACGTCCATGGCAGGCAACGGGCTGCCTTTGGAATCGAACAGGGAATTCGCATCGGGACCGCCACCGCGTCCGCCCGTCGCGCCGGGCACGAAAGTCGCCTCCGGATGCCAGTAATTCACGCCGATGCCGTGGTGGCCGGGAGCGTCCTTCACGGCTTGGATTAATTCCGTGAGGAACTGCTTCTGGCCGTCGGGCGTCAGAGGCCACACCATGTTCTTCGCAGCCCCCGGCGAAGGAGGCGCCCCGCGCGTGGGGTAGGCCGTTTCCACCACCATCACGTCCTTGCGAAACCGCTTGATGGTCTCGCGCAGATTTTCTCGTAAGTTCTGCAGGTTGCCGTGGTAGTTCGGATAGAAGCTCTGTCCGATAACGTCGTAGGCAACGTGGCCCTTGGCCAGATGATCGAAATACCATTTCGTGACCGGCCAGTCTCCGCCGCAGTCGATATGAATGACAATCCGGACATGATCGCGAGGCACGGTCGCCGAGCGAACGCCCCGGATGCCCGCTTGCAGAATGCGGACCAGGCGGCCCCATTGCTTGTCGTCGTCGTATGGCTCGGGCGGCGCGATGACTCGCACATCCCCCGCGAAAACCTTCACCGTGGACAGCGGAACCTTCACCTGGGCATCGGGCCACAATGTTCCGCCCGTGATTTCATTGCCAATCTGTACAAAATCGGGAGTAGCGCCGGCGGCTTTCAGCGTCCGGATCACGTCCGCGGTGTAGGTTTCCGTCTGCTTCTCCAGAGCGTCGAAATCGAGTTTCGCCCACGCCGCCGGTTTGGGCTGTTTCTGCGGGTCCGCCCAACTGTCGGAATAATGGAAATCCAGCATGAAACTGGCGCCGGCGGCCTTGATGCGCTTGGCCAGCCTGGTGGTGTATTCGAGCCCGTTGGCGCCGTTACGCGGATCCACCCAGATGCGCAACCGGAAGCACGTCCACCCGTGCTTCATAAAGAGGGCGATGGCGTCCCCCGGTTTGCCGTCGTCCAGATATACACCGTGCGAGCCTCCACCTGGGCCAGGCTGGAGATGTCCGCGCCCAGATAGAACGGGGCCTTGGAATTCGAAGAAGCCGCGGGCGCCGGCCGGATCGCCAGCGCCGCCATCCACATTGCCACCCACACACTCGCGCGTCTCAATTTCATGGGATTGTCTCTTCGCGGACTGTATCATCCGTCGCGGCCAATGTGATCCATCTAAAGTTGGAGCGCTTGGTGTCGGGAGGGTCGGACGGGTTACTCACGTCGGAATTCGGGTCTATTAGAAGCCGCGAAGAAATATCCTGTGCAGTCAGACCCAACCGCTTGCTCACGCG
>PLRZ01000572.1 GCA_003164075.1 Bryobacterales bacterium
CGCTGGCCCCGGAACTCCGCGAGGTCTGGAGCGCCAACGGGTCGAAGACATCGGGAACGTGGGAGGAAGTGTTCGGCCCCGGCAAGCCCGATAGCGTGGATATGCCGATCCAGACCAATAGCCCGCCGCTCAGCCAGGAAGAGTATCAGACCGGCTGGCGAAAACTGCACTGGCCGGTGGACGAGATTTTCATGGCGTGGCAATACGCCCGCTACGTGGGCAAGGTAGTCACCGAGGGCAAAGCGGAATACAACATTCCCATGTACGTGAACGGTTGGCTGCAGCAACCCAGCATGGCGTGGCCGGGGACGTATCCCAGCGGCGGCCCTCTGCCGCAGGTGCATGATGTATGGCGCGCCGGTGCGCCGGCGATCGACATTCTGGCGCCGGACCTTTATCTGCAGTATTTCGACGAGGTCTGCGAGCGCTTCACACGCAACGGCAACCCGCTCTTCATCCCGGAAACCGGGGCGAACGCAGGCAACGTCCTGACGGCGTTCGGCAAGTACGGCGCCATCGGTTATTCGCCTTTCGGCATCGAGAGAAGCGTCACCGCGGAGAGCGATCTGGCCGCAGTCTACCGCCTGGTGTCGCAAATGGCGCCTATGATTGCGGCGCACCAGGGCAAGGACTCCATCGCCACGGTGCGGATGAACCAGGGCGACCCGCCGAAACGGGTGGCACTGGGGAAGTACACGCTGGAACTCACCTATACCGGCAGAGGCCGGGTGCCGATTGCGCCCGAGCCTGCACCGGCGCCGGGAGGTGGACGGGGGCCACAAGCTCCGGCGGTTCCGCCCGCGCAAACCGGCCGTGGAGGTGGCGCGCCGGCGCCCGCGGAAGCGGCTGCGATCTTCATCGCCAACGGCTCCGATGAATACTATATGGGCGGTGGCGGCTTCCGGGTAGCATTTACGGCCAATACACCCGGGCCGGCCATTGTGGGGCTGGGCATTGTGCAAGAAGGCAGGTTCGTCGACGGCAAGTGGGTGGTGGTGCGGCAACTCGGGGGCGACGATATCGGCCAGGGCGAAATTCTTACCCTCCGCCCGAATACCATTCTCCGCGTGGTAGTTTACCGGTACGAATAGAAGCCGGTTCGGCGTTCCGGACTCGTGGCGCGCCGACCGTCGGACGCGCTGCGATTAAAGCTGGCGCCATCGGGCTGGACCTTAGCGATCTTCTCGCCAGCGAAGTAAAGCAGGAGCTGCGAAAGAAATGAAGCTGAGAACTTTGATTGTGGCGGCAATTCTGATGTCNNCCGTTCCTGGTGCTGGGCGCGGAATTGAACAACTCCAGCGGCTCCAGCATGGAGTACATGCGGCCGCTCTGGCCCAAAATCGCGGCCACCAACCTCAACACCGTGCTGGCCACGGTCTCCTGGGAATTGCTGGAGCCCGAGGAGGGCCGGTTCGATTTCAGCCTGGTCGACGGGCTGATTCAGGATGCCCGCCGTTACAATCTGCGCCTGATCGTGCTCTGGTTCGGAAGCTGGAAAAACGGCAAGTCCACGTACCAGCCGGTGTGGGTGAAAACCAACCAGCAGCGGTTTCCGCTGGTCCAGGATGAGAAGGGCAAGGGTCTGCCCACACTCAGCACGCTCAGCGACGTCAACCGGGATGCCGATGCGCGCGCCTTTGCTGCCCTGATGAGGCACATTCGCGAAGTGGATGGAGACGCGCACACGGTGATCATGATGCAGGTGGAGAACGAAGTGGGCGTTCTTGGCCCGGCGCGCGACCACTCGCCCGCGGCCAACCAGGCGTTCGCCGCTCCCGTGCCGAAGGAATTCCTGGACTACCTCCAAAAGCACAAGGAGACGCTGATCCCCGAGTTACACAAGCGCTGGGAAGCTGCCGGTTTCAAGACCTCCGGAAGTTGGACGGAGGTCTTCGGCGCCGGCATGGAAACCGACGAATTGTTCATGGCATGGAATTACGCCCGCTACGTGGGCCATGTGGCGGCGGCCGGCAAAGCCGAATATCCGCTGCCTATGTTCGTAAATACCTGGCTGCGCCAGGGGCCGGAAAAACCCACTGAGGACAAGCCCGGCGGATATCCGAGCGGCGGCCCGCTACCGCAGGTTCTAGACGCCTGGCGGGCGGGAGGGCCCGCCATCGACATTCTCTCGCCCGACGTCCACGTTCCGAACTACGACGATTGGTGCACCTGGTACACGCAATCCGGCAACCCGCTGTTCATCCCCGAGTCCCGCGGCGATGCTCGCGGTGTGGCGCAGGCCATCGCCACGGCCGGCAAGTACGACGGCATCGGCTACTCGCCNNGGGAAGATTACGGCCGTGCTGGTCGATAAGGAAACGCCGAGATCCAAGGTGCGGCTGGGCGATTACACCATCGAGGCCCGCTTCGCGCCGCGCAGCCAAGACCCGAATGCCCCCGTCGCGGGTCCCGTGGACCGGGTAGCTGCCCTGCTTATCCAGTTGGGTCCGGACGACTACGTGATTGTCGGCCGAAGCATGGAAGTGAACTTCGAGACGGCCACGGACGCCTCGCAAAGTGTGGGGCTGGCTACGGTGGAAGAGGGCCAATACGTCAACGGCCGCTGGGTTCCCGGCCGCCGGTTGAACGGCGATGAGACTCCGGCGTGGAAAGCTCTCTATTTCGGCGGCGACCGCTACACCATTCAGAAGGTCAAGCTGTACCGCTATCGTTGACGATTCGGCGCATCGGGAGGACATTTACTATGAACAACAAACGAACGCTATTCATTCCGCTGATCCTTTCCGCTGGATTCCTGTGGACCCTCGCGCCAGGCGCGGCGCAGGAAGCCAAACCCGCGGCCGCGGCGCCGGCCTTCCCCCGCGTCCTGCCCGGCAAAGGCCTGGCGCAGCACGATTTCTTTTACGCCGGAGAGGCCAAGACTGAGGACATGTATATCGTCCGGAAAGGCAAGGTCGCATGGGAGTTTCACGATCCTGCGGGCAAGGGCGAAATCAGCGATGCGGTGCTGCTTTCGAACGGCAACGTGCTGTTCGCGCACCAGTTCGGCGTGGAGCTGATCGACCATAACAAGAAAGTGCTTTGGAACTACGACGCACCGTCCGGAACCGAAATCCACACCGCGCAGCCCATCGGCAAGGACAAGGTGCTTTATCTGCAAAACGGCGACCCTGCCAAGTGCGTGGTGGTGAACATCGCCACCGGCAAGATCGAGCGCGAGTTTGTGCTCCCGGTGAGAAATCCGCAAAGCGTACACGGGCACTTCCGTCACGCGCGGCTTACCGAGGCAGGCACCCTGCTGGTGGCGCACATGGATTTGAATAAAGTGGTGGAATACGATTCCACCGGTAAGGAACTCTGGTCGAACACACCCGGAGCTGCGACCTGGTCGGCGGAGCGTTTGAAGAACGGCAACACCCTCATCGCCGGGGCGAAACTGGTTCGCGAGGTGAACCCCGCCGGCGCCCCGGTCTGGGAGTTTACCCCCACGGACGTGCCGGAATATCTGTTCAACTCCATGCAGATTGCCAAACGCTTGCCCAACGGAAACACCCTCATCAACACCTGGTTCAATCAATGGAATGGCCCGGCGGATCCCGCCACGGCTCCCGTTCAGGCGCTGGAAATCACGCCCGACAAGAAAATTGTGTGGGCTCTGCGCGCGTGGGGGAATCCGGTGGACCTGGGACCCTCCACCACTATTCAGTTACTGGATGTGCCGAGCGTTCCCGAAGCGGTGCATTTCGGCGACTTGAAGTAACGGGCGATGGCCGCCAGGCGCCCTTTGCGGAGTGTTTATGGGCCCACTCTGAAACGGACGCTTCGGCCGGGCGATCCGAGTAAACTGCTTCGTTGTCGGCGTGATTGGCGAGTCGACAGTCCGGCCATCAAGCCCAGGAGTGGCGCCGGCGAGGCAGTGCGGCTTGTCATGGCGGTCTTCAACTCCGGGAGTCATTTCCTTGGGATCAGATCCCACGAGAGGGATCTTCGCAACGATCTCATTGACCGGATGAGTACCTCGCGATCAAGGTGGCGCGGTTGGGCATAGCTCTCTTACTGACCATACGGCCGCGGCGCATTGCCCGAGGGCTCGGCGGGGATATCGAACTTGCTCACTGGGTCGGGATGGGCTGGGTCGAAGCGCGGGGTGTCGTACAGGTATTTCACCACCGGCAGTTTGGCATCCCGCATGCCTTCTACGATGCATTTGGCCAGTTCGTAGCTGCCATAGTTGTCATGATGCGTGGTGTCGCTGCCGGCGAAGGCCAGGTGCGCGTCCGCCCGGCCCAGAGCCTCGTAAAACAACTTGCTCATGGCGTTGAGGTCGATCAGCGCCACGTTCTCTTCTTTGGCAGCCTGCCGCACGGCTTCGGGGTAATCGCCCAGGCTGTTGATGATTTTGCCCTGGGCGTCGAAGGTCAGGCGGTGCATGGGAGTCACCAGGACCGGCGTGGCGCCGTGCTGGCGCGCGTCGGCGATGAAGCGTTTGAGATCGCTCTTGTAGGTGGTGAACGCGCCCACGCCCTCGCCTTTCTCTTTCTGGTCGTTGTGGCCCATCTGAATCAATACGGTGTCACCGGGCCGGATCACGCTCAACAGTTTCGCCCAACGGTTCTCGCCCAGGAATCCGCGCAGGGACTCGCCCGATTCGCCGTGATTGGCAATGGCGATCTCGGGCCTGAAAAAGCGCGGCAGCATCTGCCCCCAACTGTTGAANNTGCGCACCGCGGGATGCGCGTCGGTGAACTCCAGCGTGAGCCGGTTATCCCAGGCCCGGGCCTCGGTCGTTTTCTCGCGATCTTTCAGTCTCACCTCGCCGCCGCCGGGAATTTGTGGGGTGCGCACATTCACCAGGAACGATCGGGTCTCGGTCTTGCCCGCGGGAACGCGCACCCGCTCCAGCATGAGCCGTCGCAACTCGGCTTTGACGGTGGTCACCGAGTCGGCCGCGGGGTTGCCCAGCGTCACTGTAACCCGATAATTGCCCTCTTCGGGCACGCGGACGGAGAAATAGAACGGTGGTTCGGTGGCGGCGTCTTCGAAGCCGTAGCCGGCCTCCTCGGAATACATCGTCCCCGATGGCACTTTCTGGAACCCCGGCGCCGCTTTGCCGGGAGCGAGATCGAACTGGAGGCTTTGCGCCCCCAGCGGGGCCGCGGCCAGAATCATGAGCAGGACGGATCTCATGCCGCCATCATACTACCGAATCCGGCCCTCATTTCGGAATTAACGTCATACTTTGGAACTATCGCAACCAATTTCGATATTATGAAACGTGGCCACAAAACGTGGGCAGTCAGTGGAAGAGGTGCGCGGCGCGCGCTCCAAGCCGCCAGCGCCGGCGCCGAAAACCCGAGGCAAGGATCAGTATTTCTCGCGCGCCGTCGCCAAATCGCTGGAGATGCTGGGAGTGCTCCAGGCCGGAGACGGTCCCATGGCCCTGCACGAGGTGGCGCAACGCCTCCAGTTGTCGAAAACATCCACCTTCCGGCTGCTACGAACCCTGGAATCGTCCGGCTGTCTGACGGCCAGCGATTCGGGCAAATACTCGCTGGCGCCGGGCGTGCAGTCGGTGGTGGCCACGCAAACCGTGGCGCGGCTGCTGCGCGTGGCGATTCCCCTGATGCAGCAGTTGAGCCGGCAGTTCCGGGAGACCATCAGCATGGCAGCGCTGTTCGATAACCGTATGGAAGTGATTGCCATGGTGGAGAGCCCGCAACCGATCCGCATGAGCAACATCGTGGGCCACATCCTTCCTCCCAACGCCAGTTCCCTGGGCAAGGCGATCCTGGCCTTTCAGAGCGACGAGCGGCGCGAAAAGCTGCTGCGGAGCTGCGGCGTTTACCGGTTCACGGAGCATACTATTACGGATCGCGCCGAACTGGAGCGGGAATTTGCGCGCGTGCGGGAGCAGAAGTTCGCCACCGATCTGGAGGAATCCGTCTCCGACGGCCATTGCTTCGGGGTCCCTATCTTCGGTCCCGCGGGAACTGTGCAAGCGGCGGTCAGCCTCTCGTTGCCGAAAGCGCGGGCAGGGGGCGGCGAGCAGCCGAAAGCGATCCTGGCGGCGCTGAGCCTGACGGCCGGCCAGATTGCCGCCAATCTGTACGGCGAGTGAGGGCTTCGGCCGGCGCGCGCGGGTGCCGCGGCAGGAGGATTTCGTCATGGAGCCGATTACGAGAAGAACCATGCTGGCGGCGGCCGCACCAACGAAGATGTCGACCGGTGGATGACCGAACTCTCTAACAGGGGAAAATGGGGGAAAGACGACCAGGCGGGGACCATCAACCTGATCACCCCCGCCAAACGCAAGGCCGCGGCGGCACTGGTGCGGGAAGGCGTCAGCGTCTCGATGTCGCTCGATGCCGATCTGCCCAAGGAAGGATCCACCGCGGGACCGCTCCCCGGCATGGTGCCCGCCGGCACGCCCGCCGCGCGCGAGCAGGGTGGTAGTGCGGCGAACCGCGCCACCTGGACCCTGACGAGCCGTCCGCCGGGGCCCGAACCGCGCGACGTGGCCGCATACGTGGTGGACACCATCGCGGTTTCCTACCACGGCAACAACACCACGCACCTGGATGCTCCCAGCCACCTGTACTTTAAAGGGCAGATCTACAATGGCTATCCGCAGAGCAGTTATACCGATCGCGGTGCGGGCAAAGACGATGTCCTGGGGATGAAAAACGGAGTCTTCACCCGCGGTGTGCTGTTCGACATCCCCAAGCTGAAGGGCGTGCAGTTTCTGGGAGACAACGAGGCGATCTACGCGAAAGATCTGGAAGCCTGGGAGAAAAAGGTCGGCTTCAAGGTGGAACCGGGCGATGCGGTACTGGTGCGCACGGGGCGCTGGGTGCGCGTGCGCGAACCGGCGCCGCTGCGAACCAAAGGCCGGCTAGAACCAAGGAAACAGATCTGAGTATCATAATTACAGAACTCCTGATGTCGTGGAATTTGCAGTGAGCCCGCAGGTGGGGCAGGCGGTGCTCGCCTGCCCGCCCGCGCTGAATTTGGGCCCGCTGCTCGAATAGGATCGAGGGCAGGCGGCACCGCCTGCCCCACCCGCGAAGCTCTCGCCATNNGGGGCGACATCAGGAGTTCTGAATTACCTCCCTAACATTCCGTCGGTTGGGTCATACTCTATCGAGATTTTGTTTCGAACCTATTTCGGAAAATCCAAATGTTCGCCAGTTTCTCAGGGAGCACACGCGGGGTCCAGGAGTGGGCCGTAACCGGGCGCGCGAAGGCCCAAGCTGCTCGGCTCCTCGTCGTCGCCGGCCACGACTTCAAAACCAGGTGACGATCACATATGACCGTCGAAGGAA
>PLRZ01000355.1:0-5039 GCA_003164075.1 Bryobacterales bacterium
CCCCGCAGTTTCTGCCCGGCGGGGAAAATGGGCTGAGCCATTCCTTTCGATGGCGAGAGCTTCGCAGGTGGGGCAGGCGGTGCCGCCTGCCCGCCCGCACTGAATTAGGCCCGCTGTTCGAATAGGATCGAGCGAAGGCGAGCACCGCCTGCCCCACCTGCGGGCTCACTGCAAATTCCACGACGTCAGGAGTTCTGAAAGTACTGACAGTCCAGAACGCG
This sequence comes from Bryobacterales bacterium, assembly GCA_003164075.1. The sequence goes on from PLRZ01000355.1 coordinate 222, forward strand.
GAACTCCGCATTTCGATCCCGCGAGAGCCGTGTGCCGGCATCCTCCAGCACCTAAGAGCCGCCGGGAGCCCCACATCCGATCCGCCCGCCGCTACTGCTTCTTAACCGCCGCCGGAGGCGCCTTGCGCGCCTGCTTGAAATACTCCTGCACGAAGGGCTCGATCGCCACCGGAATTTCATCCCGATTGATTTCGCCCCCGCTTTGCCCGTGCTGTGCCGCGCCCGGCGCGTAGGCCGTCTTCAATTGCTGGCTGGTGGACTGCACTTCCACCGTGGCCTCGCCGGTGAGGTTGGCCGAGCGCTTGCCCAGTATCTCCGTAATTTTGCCCATGGCCGCCAGATCCTCGGCCTGCTTGATGCGCTTATCGCCATCCTGATTGCCGGCCCCGCTGCCGGGCTGTTTGTTGGCCTGCTGCGAATCGTTCTTGCCGTTGCCCTGTTCCTTCGAGTCCTGCTGGTCTTGCCCCTGCTCGCCCTGCTGGCCCTCGGACTGGTCGCCCTTCTGCCCGCTGTTCTGCGGCTGTCCGTTCTTGTCGTTCTGCTGCTTCGGCTGTCCCTTGCCCTGCTTGTCGGGATCGTTGTTCTGCTGCTGGTTGCCGGGATTGCCGCTCGGCGGCTTGAGGCTCGAGAGCAGATTCTGCAGCATGTCCTTGGCCTTGTTCATCAGGCTGGAATTCTCGCCGGAATTGTTGGCCTCGGGCTTGCCACCGGACTGCTGCTTTTGATCCTGCTTGCCGGCTTGCTGGCCGGATTTATCGTCCGATTGCGAAGGGTTGCTCTCCGCCTGCGCGTCCTGCTCGCCATCGGCGGACTTGCTGGCGCGGTTGCCCTCCTTCCTGGAGTCGCCCTTGCTGGAATCGCCCTTTTCGGCGCTGGAATCGGTGGACGTGTCGGAACCGTCATTGGCGCTGGTGTCCGGCTGCATGGATTCCTTCTGGTCGGGGTCGTTCACGGAGGCGCCGGCATCGTCCTGCCGTTCCGGCGCCTGCGGAGGCTTGCGGTTATTCTTCGCGACCTCGGTGCGCTCTTGCCATCCGAGCTGTTGCTGCAGCATGTGCGCCAGAGGCGGTTGCAGATCCAATCGGCCCATCAGGCCATAGCGCAGGGCGAACAGGCTGCCGGCCACCAGCGCCAGCACCGCCATCAGGTAGACCCCGCGAGGCACGGCATAAGGCACCGCCTGGCGCACATCCACCGATTGGCACACCTGGCTGGCCCGCTCCTGTTGGAATTGACGGATGGACTGTGAAACGGGCCTTGACCCGTCCTGGAAGTAGACCGCGGTGGAAATCGTGTCGGCCAGTTCCATGCGCCGGTCCACCACCTGCGCCGCGGCGTATGGCGACAGCAATCGTTTGCGGGCGCGATACAGCGCGGCGCCCATGGCGAGTACGGAAACCAGCAGCATCCAGCGCCAATCCAGAAGCTGGGTGCCGAAAAGGAGCACCAGGATGAAGGCGGCCAGAATCGCCGCCGCGGCGTGCGCACCCTGGCTGAAGAGTTGGTTGTGAAATAAACGCCGTCTCGCCCGGTGGACCAGGGTCAGCACAATTCTCCCTTGTGAGTTGTTCTCCATCCTAGCATTTTCGGCAGGACCCATTCATTCCATTGGACCCCGGACTCTCCCGCCGATTCAGACGTGTGGGCTGTAAAATGGGTATGAAATAACCCCCGGGAGGGNNACCGCCGCCGATGGTGAGGAAGCGCTCGCTAAATTGGCGGATTTTCCGGCCGACGTGATCCTGACCGATCTCAACATGCCCGGTCTGGACGGCTTCGGCCTGCTGCAGCGCCTGCGCGATGCCGGCGATTCCACTCCGACCATCGTGCTGACAGCGTTCGGAAACATCGAAAAGGCCGTGCGGACGGTGCATGAGTTGGGCGCCTATTGGTTCCTCGATAAACCCATCCAGCCGGGAGTGTTGGAGGTGCTGATCCGCCGCGCCGGCAGCCACGCCGGATTGCTGGCGGACAAGCGCAACCTGGAGCGGCAATTGAGCTATAAGGGTTCACTGGGGCACCTGGTGGGCACTTCGCCCAAGATGCAGGAGATCTTCTCGCTGCTGCAACAGGCCGCTCCCAGCAAGGCCTGCGTGCTGATTACCGGCGAGAGCGGCACCGGCAAGGAACTGGTGGCNNGAAAGCGAATTGTTCGGGCACGAAAAGGGCTCGTTCACGGGAGCTTCCGAGCGGCGGCCCGGTTGTTTCGAGGTGGCCCAGCGCGGCACCTTGCTGCTGGACGAAATCGGCGAGATGCCCATGCAGACGCAAGCGAAATTGCTGCGCATCCTGGAGGATTCGCGGGTGCGCCGCCTGGGAGGGAAGAGCGAATTCGAAGTGGACGTGCGCGTGGTGGCAGCCACCAACAAGGTGCCCGAGGAAGCCGTGAGCGGCGGGCACCTGCGCGAGGATCTGTTCTACCGGCTGAACGTTTTCCACGTCCACATGCCGCCCCTGCGTGAACGCAAAGCCGACATCCCCGCCCTGGCGGAGGCGCTGCTGGCCGATCTGAACCGCAAACATGAGTGCCGCGTCACGGAGATCTCGGTGGCCGCTCTCGAAGCCTTCGAACGGCACAACTGGCCGGGCAACGTGCGCGAACTGCGCAACGTCATGGAGCGGGCCGTGATTCTGGCGGGCGAAGGGGCCATCGAACGCCGGCATCTGCCCGCGTTTCTGTTGAACGGCGCAGTGGTGGCGGCCGCTGCCGGAACCGGGTTGGTGGTGTCACCTGCAGTGCATGACGATGCCGAGTCGGTGCGATTTCCCGTCGGCACCACGGTGGAGGAGGCCGAAAAGGGGCTGATTCTGCGCACCCTGGAGCACACCCGGAATAATAAGACGCGGGCGGCCGAGATCCTGGGCATCAGCTTGAAGACTTTACACAATAAGCTGAAAGAGTACGGCGCCGCGAAGGAAGAAGAGGCGGGAGCGTAAGTGCAGCTTTTGGCTCTTTTGAAGCGCCTCCGGCGCTAGCTGGTTTCTGCCGCGAAACTCACTTCACATAGCAAGAACCGCTTGCTGGCGCGCGCGGCTCGGTAACGCAGCGGTGATTTCAAGGGACTTCGTACCGAGCCGCGACCGCAAGGGAGCGATCCGGCAGCAATACGTTGGCGAACTCCTGAAACGCCCGCGGTGGGCCCAGCCCCAGGGAACCTACCGGCCGGTGTGCAGGTTGTTATGGATGGCGTAGAGCGCCAGTTCCAACCGGTCTGAAACACCCAACTTGTCGAAGATGTTGTGCAGGTGGTTTTTCACCGTCTGCTCGCTGATGAACATCTTTTCCGCCATTTCCTTATTCTTAAATCCCTGCGCCACCAGCGCCACAATCTCCCTTTCGCGCTGGCTGAGCGGAGAGCGCTCCCGTTCGCGGGGGGACGCCTGCGGCGCCGAAGGCGGCGGGTTATCGTCGGCGGCTACAAATTGCCGGATCACCGCGGCCGTAGTGTGCGAATCCAGCCAGATCTCGCCGGCATGGACCTTTCGGATGCTCTTGATGAGCAGTTCCGTGGCCGTCTGCTTGAGTACAATGCCGGAAGTACCAAGCTTCATGGCCTGGACGAATTCATTCTTATCGTCGGACGCCGTCAACACGATGACCCGCGTTTTATTTTTCACGGCTTGCAGACGCTGCAGGGTGGCTAAACCATCCAACCCGGGCATCTTAAGGTCCAGCAGGAGGATGTCCGGGGCATACTGCTGAAGCACATCCAGTACTTGCCGGCCATCCTGCGCCTGCGCCACTACTTCAAAATCTTCCTCCAGACCGAGCAGTTTGCAGAGCCCATCCCGAAAGATGGGGTGATCGTCGGCTACGACAATTCGAATTTTCGACCCCGTTGGTAACCCCACACCATGCTGGGGCCCGCCTGAGGCGGTGTTGTTGTCAGACATACGTTTCCGCTAGGGTTATTGTAAAGTCCTAATAGTACCAAGTCAAATCGATTCAGGGATAAACCTGCTCACTTCGGTTATCCCGGCTGTTTCGGGGACGGCCGGATCCTCACGTTTGGACGCGGGCTTTGCTAAGGTGAAATGATTATGAGCGAAGAATTGGCCGAAGTCGACTTTCAACGGTTCTGGCGACGGCTGCAACAACTTGGGCTCAATGCTTACGAATCGCGGTCTTATCTGGTACTTTTGGGCCACCACAAGTTCAAAGCACTGGAACTGGCGGCGCGCGCGCACGTGCCGCGGCAAAAGATTTACGAGGTGCTGGACAGCCTGGTGGAAAAGGGCTTCGCNNGGCTATCTGGGGCGGAAACGGCAGATCCTGGAACAGGAACTGACCGACAACGGACGCGCCGGCGGGGCGCTGATCGAGGATCTGAAATCGCTCTATTCGGAAGGCCAGGGCGGCCGCGGTACGCTGGATTTCCTGCGGATTGTCTCCGAGCCCGCGCAGACGGCCGCGGAGTACCGGCGCATGTTGGCTGAGGTGCGCTGGGAATATCTGGAGTTTTCGCGTCCGCCGTACGCCGTGGATCCGCTGGATGAAAAGCTCGTCAAGCAGGCCGGCGCGAACGGTGTGGCTTGCCGGCTTCTGCTGGAAGCGGCCTCCCTCGACGACGAGCACCATCAGCGGCTGACCGAATACGTGACAGCGGGCGTGGAAGTGCGGCTGGCCGAATCCCTGCCCATGAAGATGGCGCTGTTCGACGGGCAGCACGGCATGGTGGCGCTGCTCGACCCGGTGATCACCCGCCCCACCTGGACGGCCGTGGTATTCCATCACGAAGGCATGGGCGAGGCCATGAAAGGGCTGTTCGAAGATCACTGGCGCAGAGGGCGAAGCTTGTAGGGAAGGTGGGGCAGGCG
>PLRZ01000355.1:5066-15539 GCA_003164075.1 Bryobacterales bacterium
TGCTTGCGCGTCAGAATTTCGCGCACCGCGTAGATGCGGCGATCCTGGCTCTCAAAATACGTCCGCATCATCATTTCGCCAATCAGCCCGGTGGAGAACATCAGCAGGCCGGCCAGCAGCAGCAGGCCTCCGAACAACATCAAGGGACCGTGGTCCGCCACGATGTCGTTGCGATAGACCAGCTTCTCGCCAGCCAGGAAAATCATGATGCCGCCGCCGGAAACCGTGCCGGCCAGCCCCAGCGTCCCGAAAAAGTGCATCGGCCGGGTGAAATATTTCAGCAGAAATTTGATGGTGAGAATGTCGATGGCCACGCCGAACGTGCGGCCGATTCCATAGTGCGAGTCGCCCGCCGCGCGCGGTGTGTTGCGGATGGGCACCTCGGCGATGCGCGCGCCGTAGAAACTGGCCAGCGCCGGGATGAAGCGGTGCAGCTCGCCGTACAGATTTACGTCCTTCAGCACTTCCGCGCGATACGCCTTGAACGTGGTGCCGAAATCCCGCAGGTTCACGCCCGACACTTTGGCCATCAACCAGTTGGCGATGCGCGAAGGAAACTTGCGCATGATGGCGTTATCCATGCGATGCTGGCGCCAGCCGCTGGCGATATCGAAGCCTTCATCCATCTTCGCCAGCAACGCCGGAATATCCTCGGGGGCGTGCTGCAAATCGCCGTCCATGGCCACCACAATGTCGCCCTTGGCTTCGTGAAAGCCCGCCGAAAGCGCGGCCGTNNTCGTCCACAAACAGGATTTCGTAGGGCCGCTGAAGCTGATCGAGCACCAGCGTGAGGCGGTCGTACAACGGAAGAATGGAGTGCTCCTCGTTGTGAATCGGGATAACAATCGACAGCATGGCAGCCAATTGTTTAGCTTAACATCATGGACCGCGTTCCGTTTCAGGTAACCAGCGCCGGCGCACTGTACCAGGCCATTACGCAGTTGCCGGTGGCCGTACTGCTGGATAACGTCCGCAGCATGTATAACGTCGGCGCTTTCTTCCGCACCGCCGACGCCGCCGCCATCGAGAAGCTGTACCTCTGCGGGATCACCGGCCGGCCGCCCAGGAAGGAGATTTCCAAGACGGCGCTGGGCGCGGAAGAGACCGTCGCCTGGGAGCATACTTCGGACCCGGTGGAGTTAATCCGCAGCCTGCGCGGACGCGGATACGAGATCGCCGCCGTGGAGACCAGCATGCACGCCGTGGACCTGTACGATTGGGCGCCGCGTTTCCCCGTCTGCGTGGCCTTCGGGCATGAAGTGGAGGGCCTGCAGCCGGAGATCTCGGCGCTGTGCGACACCTACGTGCGCATTCCCATGTTGGGAACCAAGCACTCCCTCAACGTGGCCACGGCCGGCGGCGTGGTGATGTACGAGCTGCTGCGCAAGTACCGCCAACTGGCGCGGTAGCCTGCGATACGATAGGATTTGTCCCAACCACTGCCCCGTCTGCGCATGACCCTCGACTTCATGCCCTCCCCGTCCCCCGAGGATCCGGGGCTCTTCATCCGCGATCCGTACCGCTTCTCGGATGCCATGCTGATTGTTCCGCCGCCGCTGGTGGAATGCCTGGAGTGTTTCGATGGGCGCCACAGCGATCTGGACCTGCGGGCCGCCTTGGCGCGCATCACCGGCCGGCTGGAGACCGGGGAAATCGCCCGGCACCTGGTGGAGACTCTGGCGGCGACCGGCTTTCTGGAGGATGAGACCTTCGCGCGTATGCAGCGGGAGAAGCGGCGCGAGTTCGCCGAAAAGCCGGTGCGCGAGCCGTCGCATGCGGGGTCGGCATATCCCGAGGATCCGCAGGAATTGCGCCGGACGATGGCGGAATACATGGCGGATGGCGGCGGCGCCCCGGACGCGGCCCCGGTGGACGGCCTGTTCGCCATCGCCGCACCGCACGTGAGCCCGTCGGGCGGGTGGCAATCCTACCAGGCCGCGTATCGCATGTTGCGGCCCGAGCATCGCGACCGCACGTTCGTGATTCTGGCCACGTCGCATTACGGCGAGCCGGAGAGATTCGGCCTCACGCGCAAGAACTTCCGCACGCCGCTGGGGGAAAGCCGGACCGATACGCGGATGGTGGACTGGCTGGCGGAACGCGGCGGCAGCTCGGTGGCGATGGAAGATTACTGCCACTCCTTCGAGCACACCGTAGAGCTGCAGATGATTTTCCTGCAGCACCTGATGGGGGCGAACGTGAAGGTGCTGCCGATTCTGTGCGGATCGTACGCGCACAGCATCTATCGGGGCGGCAAGCCCGAGGACAACGACGGCGTGAAGCGTTTCCTCGACGCCCTGACGGAACTGCGCGACCGCGAGGGCGACCGCCTGTTCTGGATTCTGGGCGTCGATATGGCCCACATGGGCGCGCGGTACCAGGATAATTTCGAGGCTGTCGCGGGCCAGGGCGTGATGGAGGATGTCGCCGGACGCGACGAACAGCGGATCGCGCGCATCAACGCCATGGACGCGCCAGGCTTCTGGGACCTGGTGCAGGAGCGCCACGACGATTTGAAATGGTGCGGGTCGTCGCCGTTCTATACGTTTCTGAAGACGGCGCCGGAAGCTCGCGGCGAGTTACTCCATTACGAGCAGTGGAACATCGACGACCGCAGCGTGGTAAGTTTCGCCGGGATGGCGTTCCGGAAAAGCGAGTAGAGGCTCCCTTGAGGCGTCCGCCGATCCAGCTATCCGCAGTGGCCAGCCAGGCCCATCTTTGCCGCTCAGCCCGCGCTCCTCTTGGGCCTACGCCGGCATTTCATCACCTTTCCGGGGTGTCTTTCCGCCCCTCCGCTTCATGATCTTGTCGAAAGCCTTGAAATCCGCCCGCGCCTGCCGATCCGCGAAATATTTCGCCGTCTCCAGTGCCGAAACCTTCTCCGCCACCGCCGTGGCAACGAACTGATTGATACTCGTCCGGTCTTCCCGGCTTAACCGCTCCACCGCCTCTTTGAGCGAGCGCGGCAACCGTAAGGGATATGTCTGGGTCTCTTTCATCGCTTCATCCTCGCTATCGCTTCTCGCGGGAGCAGGACCTCCACGCCAAATTGGGACGGGGCGGTTCCATAATCCCGCACGTTGAATGTCACCACAGCATCGGCCCTGCCGTTGACCGCCGCCTCCAGAACCATCTCATCGTTCGGATCGCGCAACTGAGGGCGCCACAGAAAATGTGTTGGCACAGGCTCTCCCATGGCGATGATGGCATCGAGGAAGATCTCCACCTGCTTTTCCGAAAGCCCGGCCGCCACCCGGTGCTCGGACCTGCGGCAGACGGCTTCGTACTCCAAGGCGAGAGGCACGCTCAGCAACATCGTAGCCTGCTGGAGCCGCACTGCCCGGAGAATGGCGGCGGATGCGCCCGCTGGACTCCGCATGGCGGCGACTACGGCATCGGTATCCAAAACCAATCTCACATCGCCTACGATATCACATCATCCGCGATGTCACTCTCATGGCAAAGAATCCCGGCGTCACGTGGGCCGCTTGGACAAACCGTGGAACATGGAAAGAGATCAGCGCCGCGGCCGTGAATCCGGGACTGTGCCGCAGACGCCGCAGCGCCAACCGCATCTCGTGAAGGGATGTCGCCATGCCCATATCTTACTGCTGACCATACGGCAGGGTCGCGGGATCGGGACAGCCACCAGAGGTTGCCCGTTTGGACCGCCCGGAGATTCCGGCAATCTCGTTCAAGACGCAACGCTGGTTGCCGCTGGACCGCTCGTGGAGTACGTTGTTTTCCTAAACTCCCGCCCTGCTATCATTAAAGATACATGTCCAATGCTATTCCCACAGTGGTCATTGTGGGCCGGCCCAACGTTGGAAAGTCCACACTCTTCAATCGAATTACAGGACAGCGGCGCGCGATTGTCGGCGATGAGCCCGGCATCACCCGCGACCGCCTCCATGGGCAGGCTGAACACGAGGGCCGCCACTTCGAACTGATAGACACCGGCGGCATCGTCGTCGAAGATCAGGAGTACATCCCGGCCCAGATTCTCCACCAGGCCGAGGTGGCCCTGCGCAAGGCAGCCCACATCATCTTCCTGGTGGACGGGCGCGCCGAGATCACCGGCTCAGACCGCGACCTGGCTCGCATGCTGATCAAACTCGGCAAACCGGTCTCCCTGGCGGTCAATAAAGTGGATACCGTGGACCGGGAAGGGCTGGCCAACGAATTCTACGGCCTGGGAATCGCGGACGTATTTCCCCTCTCGGCCGAGCACGGCACCGGTGTCTATGCGCTCCTGGACCGCGTCACCGCCGGTTTCCCCGCGGGAGAAGTGACGGCCACTCCCAGCAACGAAAACGTACCCGAAGGCATCAAGGTGGCCATCATCGGCCGCCCCAACGTGGGGAAATCCACGCTTCTGAATACCCTCACGGGGCAGGAACGCGCCATCGTTTCGCCCATCGCCGGCACTACCCGCGACGCGGTAGACGAGAAGATCACCCGCGGCGGCGCGGATTACGTCTTCGTGGACACCGCCGGCATTCGCCGCAAGGGCAAGACTCGCGATATGGCCGAAAAACTGAGCGTGGTGATGGCGCGCCGCCACATCCGCATGGCGCACGTGGTGCTGCTGGTGCTGGATGCCACCGAAGGCGTGGTGGCGCTCGATACCACCATCGCAGGCTACGCCCACGAAGGCGGCCGTGCGGTGATTATTTGCGTGAATAAATGGGACGAAGTCAAGGGACAGAAGGGACAGAAAAAGGGCGAATTCGAGCAGAATATCCGCGACGAATTCAAATTCCTGGACTATGCGCCCATCGTATTTCTATCCGCCCTTACCGGCGCCGGCGTGGAGCCGCTTTTCAAACTGATCCGCGAATGCTACGAATCGGCCTCCCGGCGCATTTCCACCGGCGAATTGAACCGCTTCGTGGAGCACCTGAAATTCGAAGAACGTAAGATTTTTTACATTACCCAGCACTCCATCCGGCCTCCGGCGTTCGCCGTTTTCGTGGATCGCGGCGGCCCGCTGCACTTCTCGCATGAGCGCCACCTGGCCAATCGGATCCGCCGGCAGTTCGGATTTCGCGGCACGCCCATCCTCATCGAGACGCGAGCCAAGGGCTCAGCGCGCAAACCATAACATATTGACATTGCCATTTCCGGGGACGACCCTTAGACTAGAGAGCAGCATCATGTATAACGTATTCATATTCGCAGGAGGGCGGCAGCATGTGGAATAAGCGCCGAGACGAGGATCCGCCAAAACCCTTCACCCCTCAGGTATCGCAAGCCGCTACGCCCGCCGCGGCCAGCGCGCCCGCTCCGGTAACGCATAATCCGGTGGACGTGAAAAAGGAGATAACATCCGTGTCCAGCACGCCCGTATCAAGATTCGAGCCAGCCAATAGCGCCAATTCAATCGGAAAATCGGTCAAAGTGGTGGGCCAGATTTTCAGCAAGGAAGATCTCTTCGTGGATGGCACGGTGGAAGGCACGCTGGAAGCTTCCGAACACAAGTTGACCATCGGGCCGCATGGCACCATACAGGCCTCCATTAAGGCGCGCGAAGTCTTGGTCCTGGGAACCATACAGGGCAACGTGGAAGCCTTCGAGCGCCTGGAGATTCGCAAGGATGCCAAATTGCTGGGCGACATCCGTACCGCCCGCATCGTCATCGAAGACGGCGCCTATTTCAAAGGCAGCATCGACATCATCAAACCCGAGCCCGTAAAAGCGTCCGCCAAGCCGGCTGCCGCCGCTGCGGCTCCCACTTCCGCGGCTCCGGCTCCCATGGCGGAGAACCGGCGATAATCCAGCGGTGAACCCATGTGGTTTCCTGGCTCCAGGTGGGGTTCACGGGGCGATCCGCCGGGCGATAGCGGTCCCGGACGGCAGCCGGCTTCCTCGCGCACTGTCCCTGCTCAGGACGGATCGAGTACGCGCGCCAGCCGCGGTCTGGAAGAATTCTTCCACCATATCCACGGCTTGTCCGGGCTTACCCTCCTGGATTTGGGCGGCGCCACGCAGCAGAACGTGAGCTTCATCACCGATCTGGGACACCGCCTCTACTCCGAGAATTTTCTGCAGATTCTGAGCGAAACGGTCGGGCCGGATGGAGTGGCCGACCAGTCCAACCCGGGCCGTATCGAATACTTCCTGCGCCAGACTCTGGATTACCCGGAAGGCCATTTCGATGGCATTCTGGTCTGGGACGTTTTGGAGCACATGGCGCCGGCGCTGCTTGCGGCCGTGGTGGAGCGGCTGCACAAAATCGTGCGGCCGGGCGGTTATCTGCTGGCATTCTTCCACGCCGACGATAAGCTGGAGTCCGTCCCCCACTACGCTTTTCGGATCCTGGACGTGAAGAATCTGCAAGTGTTGCAGCACGGTACCCGCCGGCCGGTCCAACTCTTCAACAACCGCAGCCTGGAAAAGCTTTTTGCGGGTTCCGATTCGGTGAAATTCTTCCTCACCAAGGACCGCCTTCGCGAAGTAGTGGTCAAAGCGTAAACCATCGCGCGGGGAGTGCTTAACCGGCTAATCCTCGGAGCGGGAGAAGCTGAGAGGCGGACCGGGCGGTTGAGCCCGTTCAGGGGCACTCGCAAACAAGTGCCGTCAAATGAAAACCTTTCTTTTCCAATTGATTTTTCCCAAATCCAGACCGCCTGAAGTCGCGGAATTTGGGTTGACCCCGCTTCCGTGGTGCTGGTACTCTTGCCTGCTGGGTCGAGACTCTGACCTCCTGATGTCGTGGAGTGAGAGTACTCTCTTCGAGTCCGGAGCGGTGGCTCGGTCCGATTCCTCGGCAGTTCCGGGATGCCGGTGACATCAGGAGCTCAGAGTCTCTTCTCGACCCTCTTCGAGAGCGGCAGTGGGCGTCGGGGAGCGCCGAGATGAGTCTCTGGCCCAGAGGGCACCCCGCGGACAAGAGTGTCTGCGCCACGTCATGGCAGGGGAATGGGTCAGCCCATTTTCCCCGTCAGGCAGAAATCGCGGGGCGACATCAGGCGGATCTTCGCCAATTCTAATTGCAAGTTGCTGATTCTGCACGCGGCTACATGACTACTGTAGTCATGTGCGGCGCACAAAAGAAAGGACTTACGATATGAATTGGCGAAGATCCGTCAGGAGTTCCCAAATCGGGTCGACCCTTGCTCATCGGACGATTCCTGGTCATCATTCCGGCACTCGCCATCGCAGGGAGCCTGGCCGGGAAGAAGCGTCTGGCGGTTACCGGAGGAACCATGCCTACACATGGTCCGCTGTTTGGCGCCTTACTCCTGGGCGCTATCGTACTGCTGGCCGCTTTGACCGTCTCGACGTGGCAGCGGGGTCGGCTATCGCTCACCAACCTTGTTCGCATGCCACACTGAAAATCATACAGGATGGAATTCTCGCCTCTCCCTATACGCCGAAGAAAATCGAGAGATACTGTCGGGAGTTCTGGAGGGCGAATGGAAGGTAGTCGCAAGAAAACAAAAGCCTTGCAATTCTCTAAGACTTGGCGGTACAATGAACGGAAATGCGGCCACGCTTCAACGAAGTCAAGGCGACACAAGCCGCTTCCCGGTTGCTGGAGCTACGCGGCGGAAGAATGAGCTATATGAAGCTCATAAAGCTGCTGTACCTTGCTGACAGGCAGTCCATTATAAGCCATGGTCGCACAATCACTACCGGTCGGCATGTCTCGATGCCAAAGGGGCCAGTCGTCAGCCAGATCCTTGATTTGGTCACCGAAGACGACCCTCCGAGTGGTCCAACGTTTTGGCGGAAACACATCTCCCCTCCAGAAAACTTCGAGGTAACCTTGATTCAACCCCCAGGGGACGATGAACTGTCGAGGGCGGAAGAGGCCGTTATCGACGGCGTCTTTGCGGAGCACGGAGCGAAGGGAAGGTGGGAACTCGTTGACTTTACCCATGACCTTCCAGAGTGGCAGGACCCGAACGGGGGCTCAATCCCTATCGCATATCGGGATATCCTCAAAGTCGCCGGAAAGACCGAGGCTGAGATAATTGCAATTGAGAGGGAAATTGAGAGCCTAGCAGTCACAGAGGCACTATTCGCCTAAAGACGGTCCTCAGTGTCAGCCAAGGCTGGATCACTGGCCAGCAGCCCGTCTTCATTACAAGCTGCAATCAACCCACATTTCAGGCACTCCCCACCACGGCCCCACGCCCCGTTCTCATTTAAACTAGTCAAGGGGGGATCCGCTCATCTCTACGCTTCCGTCAACTTCTGCGCCAGCCTCTGCCTCGGACCTCTTCGCAGGCCTCGACGCGGAGCAACTCGTCCGCGCTTTTCGCCTGATGCACACCTCCCGGCGCCTCGACGACCGCGAGGTGACACTCAAGCGCCAGAATCGCATCTTCTTCCAGATCAGCGCCGCCGGCCATGAGGCCATCCAGGTGGCCGCCGGGATGGTCCTGCGGCCGGGGCACGACTGGCTTTTTCCGTACTACCGCGACCGCGCTCTCTGCCTGGCGCTCGGCGTCACCCCCTACGAAATGCTGCAACAGGCCGTGGGCGCGGCCGCCGACCCCGCTTCGGGAGGCCGCCAGATGCCTTCCCATTGGGGCCACCGCCAGTACAACATCGTGAGTTCTTCCTCACCCACCGGCACGCAGTACAACCAGGCGGTGGGCTGCGCCGAAGCGTCGCGCTATGGCGGCTCAAGGACGGACGAAATTACCCTGGTCACCTCAGGTGAGGGCGCCACCAGCGAAGGCGAGTTCTGGGAAGCGCTCAACGCCGCTTGCCTGGGGCGCCTNNGCTGGTCGCGGGCTTTCCCGGCCTGCACCGCGCGGAAGTGGACGGCACGGATTTCCTGGCCTCCTACCGCGCCATGCGGGAGGCCGCCGCCTGGTGCCGGGAAGGCCGCGGTCCGGCGCTGGTGCACGCCCACGTGGTGCGCCTCTATTCGCACTCGCTCTCCGATGACGAACGCCTCTACAAGACCAGGACCGAACGCCAGGCGGAGTCCGAAAGCGACCCCGTCATCCGCTTCCCGCAATGGCTGATCGAGCAGGGAGTGCTCGATCGCCGGCGGCTTCAGCTCATTACCCATGAAGTGGACGAAGAAGTGCATGACGCCACCCACCGCGCGCTGCAGGACGATCCGCCGGCCGCCGACACGGCCATGCGCCATCTCTATTCGGAGACGGTGGACCCCACGTCCGTCGAACTCGCAGTGGCGCCCCGCTTCCACGGCGACCCCATGACGATGGTGGACCTCATCAACGCCGCGCTGCGCGAGGAAATGCGGCGCAATCCCAAAATCCTGGTCTTCGGCGAAGACGTGGCCGATTGCAGCCGCGAGCAGAACCTGGCCGAGGTGAAAGGCAAGGGCGGCGTTTTCAAAGTGACCGGCGGTCTGCAGCGCGAGTTCGGCGCGCAGCGTAGCTTTAACAGCCCCATCGCCGAAGCATCCATCGTGGGCCGCGCCATCGGCATGGCTTTGCGTGGGCTGAAGCCCGTGGCCGAGATCCAGTTCTTCGACTACATCTGGCCGGCGATGATGCAGATCCGCGATGAGTTGGCCACCATGCGCTGGCGCTCCTACGGCGAGTTCGCCTGCCCCGCCGTGCTGCGCGTACCCATCGGCGGCTATCTCAACGGCGGCGCCATTTATCACAGCCAGTGCGGCGAAGTGGCGTTCACTCACATTCCAGGACTGCGCGTGGTCTTCCCCTCGAACGCCCTGGATGCCTGCGGCCTGATGCGTACCTCGCTGCGCTCCGACGACCCGGTGCTGTTCCTGGAGCACAAGCGCCTCTACCGCGAGCCCTACAACCGGTCGCCGCACCCCGGTGAAGATTTCACCATCCCGTTCGGTTGTGCCAGGGTGGTGAAGCCGGGCCAGAATCTGACCGTCGTTACTTATGGCGCGCTGGTGCAGAAGGCGCTGCTGGCGGCTACCCAGGTGGAAAAGCGCACGGCCCACGCCAGCATCGAGATTATCGATCTGCGCAGCCTGGCGCCTTACGATTGGGCCGCCATCGAAGCCTCGGTGTCGAAGACCAGCCGCGTGATTGTGGCCCATGAAGACTGCGTTTCCTGGGGCTACGGCGCGGAGATCGCCGCGCGCATCGCGGACGAATTGTTCCATCGCCTGGACGCCCCGGTTCGGCGGGTGGGCGCGCTGGATACCTGGGTGGGCTACCATCCGCAATTGGAAGCCGCCATCCTGCCGCAAACCGAAAACCTGGCGGCGGAGATGGAACGCCTGCTGGCCTATTGAGGGTGGAGCACTGAGCTATACTGAATGTTTCGACGCCCGTAGGGTCAAGTCAACATAACTGTAAGGAGTTTCATGATCTCAGCGACACAATTGCGTCCGGGGATGATCATCAAGTTCAACAGCGAACTGTATTCGATCTTTTCCATGACGCATCGCACGCCCGGCAATTTGCGCGGCTTCGTTCAGGCGCGCATGCGCAGCCTGCGTACGGGCACCATGACCGAGCACCGCTTCTCATCCGAAGACAAAGTTGAGAAAGCCATCATGGA
>PLRZ01000739.1 GCA_003164075.1 Bryobacterales bacterium
AATCTCGCAGGGCAGGGAAGCCACCGGCCGATCGTTCCCCAGCACGGCACACTCCAGTTCGCGGCCCACAATCGCGCGCTCCACGATCACTTTGCGGTCGTATTGCGCGGCCAACGCCACGGCCGCCTCCAGTTCCCGCGCGTCGTGCGCCTTCGAGATTCCCACCGACGAGCCCAGGTTCGCGGGCTTCACGAAAATAGGAAACGGCAGGTGCTCGCAGATCTTTTCCAGGTCGGGCTTCTCCCGCGTGACGGTGACGTAGTCTACAATCGGCAACATTCGTTCCGCACAGACACGTTTCATCATCTCCTTGTCCATGGAAACGGAGGATCCCAGCACGCCCGCGCCCACATACGGCAGGTCGGCCAGTTCGAACAGGCCCTGGATCGTACCGTCCTCGCCGAAAGTCCCATGCAGCACCGGAAACACCACGTCGATTTCGGGATGCGCCCCCGGTTCGGGCCCGATCGCGTGGGGGCTCCACTTGCCATCTTTATCGATAAAGTACTCGATCTTCTCGTATTTGGCCGGGTCCATCCCGTCCAGGACGGCCCTCGCCGAGCGGACCGACACTTCGTGCTCGCCGCTGCGGCCGCCATACACCACGGCTACCCGTAGTTTCATAGAATTCGTTTTCCTAATCCGGACATGATCAGCTGTACCGCCAGGTCGGCCGTGCGGTTAGCCTCGTCGAGCACGGGATTTACTTCCACCACTTCCATCGACGTCATGCGCCGCGAATCGCATATCATTTCCATGGCCAAATGCGCCTCGCGATAGGTGGCCCCACCGCGCACCGCCGTGCCCACGCCCGGAGCGTCCTTGGGGTCGACGAAGTCCATGTCGAGCGAGCAGTGGAACCCCGCCGTCCCGTCCGAGGCCGCGCGGATAGCCTCTTCCATCACCGCGCGCAGCCCGCGCTCGTCGATATCGCGCATGGTGAAGGCGCGGACGCCCGATTGGCGCACCTGCGGCCGCTCCGTCATATCCACCTCGCGGAGCCCCACGATCACCGTGTTCTGCGCCGCGATCTTGGGGCGGTAGCCCATCAGGTCCACCAGTTCGGCCGGTCCCATCCCCACCAGGCAGGCCAGCGGCATCCCGTGGATATTGCCGCTGGGGCTGGTCTCCGGCGTGTTCATGTCGGCGTGAGCGTCCAGCCAGATGAGCCCCACCTGTTGGTTCCGCTCCCGGAAATGCCGCGAGATGCCGCTCACCGTACCGATGGCGACGGAGTGATCGCCGCCCAATACCAGGGGCATCGCGCCGCGCGCAAGTGCGTCCTCCACCTGCGACGCGAGCTGATCGCACGCCGCGGCGATCTGCGCCAGGTATTTGGCTTGCGGATCGCCCTCGGGCCACGCCTCGGCCTGTTCGACGGCGATATTTCCCAGGTCCTCCACCTCATACCCCAGCGATTTCAAGCGCGCATTGAGGCTGGCGACGCGTAGCGCCGAAGGCCCCATATCGACGCCGCGCCGTCCCTGTCCGAGGTCCAGCGGCGCCCCGATAATGGCGATCTGTGAATGTGGCATAAAAAGGCAAGACAATTAGCCACGGATGAACACGGATAAACACGGATAAGAAAACATAAGAAGTCGTTTTATCCGTGTTAATCCGTGTTCATCCGTGGCCATTAATCTTACGGCCGCAACCTATATAACATCCTCGGAAACGCAATCGTCTCGCGAATATGTTCCAGCCCGCAGATCCACGCCACACAGCGCTCGATTCCCATGCCGAAACCGCCATGCGGCACTGTACCGTACTTACGCAGATCGATATACCAGTTGAAGGCTTCCTTCGGCAGCTTGTGCTCCTCAATCCGCTTCAACAGCAGCTCCGGATCGTGGATGCGCTGGCCGCCGCCGATGATCTCGCCGTACCCTTCCGGCGCCAGCACGTCCACGCCCAGCACCACATCCGGCCGTTCCGGATCCGGTTCGAAATAGAATGCCTTGATGGCCGTCGGGTAGCGATCCACCATCAGCGGACGCTGCTGGTCTTGGGTGAGTAGTGTCTCATCGGTGCCCCCGAAATCGCCGCCCCACTGAATCTCGCTGCCCTTCGATTGCAGCAGCTTCACGGCATCGTCATAACTCATCCGTCCGAACGGCGACTGGATAGCCTCCAACTTAGTAACATCGCGCTCCAGCCGTTTCAATTCTTCGCGCCGGTTCTCCAGCACGCGGCCCACGATGAATATCAGCATCTCTTCGGCCACGCGCTTCACGTCTTCCAGCCCGGCGAAAGCCATCTCCGGTTCCACCATCCAGAACTCCGTCAGATGGCGCCGCGTCTTCGATTTCTCCGCGCGGAACGTCGGCCCGAAGCAGTACACCTTGCCGAACGCCATGGCCGTAGCTTCGTTATAGAGCTGCCCCGATTGCGTCAGGTAGGCCTTTTCATCCTCGAAGTAATCCACTTCGAACAGCGTCGTGGTCCCTTCGCAGGCCGCCGGCGTGAAGATGGGCGTATCCACCAGGGTGAAGCCGTGCGAATCGAAATAATCGCGCACCGCTTTGATGATCTCGTGGCGCACCCGTATGATGGCGTGCTGCCGCTGGCTGCGCAGCCACAGGTGGCGATGATCCATCAGGAAATCGGTGCCGTGGTCCTTCGGCGTAATCGGGTACGGGTCCGATTCCGGCACGCGCTGCAGTACTTCCAGGCTCTCCACGTCCATTTCGACGCCGCCCATCGCGCGCTGTTCGGCGCGCAGTTTTCCGGTCACTATGAGGGAGGATTCCTGAGTGAGATTCTTGATGGTCTCGAACAGTTCTTCGGGCAGCGCGCTCTTCACGGCTACGCACTGCATGGTGCCGGAGCCGTCGCGGACAATCGGAAACGCGATCTTGCCGGAGCGGCGCAGATTGTAGAGCCAGCCGGCTATCTGCACGGTTTCGCCGGCGTGCTGGCCGGCTTGAGAAATTGAAATTCGCGGAATCATGTTTAGAGGTTTTCCAGCCGGTCGAAAATTTCCAAAACGCTGTCCAGCGGATGCGCCCGGTCGTTTTGGTCCTTCAATTCCAGCAGCAGCGGAAACTGGTCCTGCCCGCTGCGCAGCAGTTGCATGGTGTTCTTCCAGTCGATGGTGCCACCGGTCCCCAGCAACGGCATAATGTGAGCATCGTCCTTGCCGTTATTGTCGTGCACGTGGGTGGAGCGGATCCGCGGCTTCATCAACTGGAACTCCGCCTCCACTCCCTTGCCCAGGTTGGCGTGGCCGGTATCGAAGCAATAATTCAGGCCCACGTGGGTCAGTTCCTGGAACGTCTGCAGCCGCGAGGCGGAGGACAGGTCGTTGGGAATATTCTCCAGCAGGATTTCCACCCCCCGCTGGCGCGCGAAGAGGCTCAACTGTTCGATGGCCGAGAACGCCGCATCGAACTTATACATGTCGAACTCCTCGCCGGGCACTCCCATGTGCTGGATCAGGTAGCGGAACGGAATCGTCTCGGCGATTTCCAGCGCCCGCTTGATCTCGTCCACCATGGGCAGGCGCTTGGATTTCACCGGCTCCGTAATGGTAATCACGGCGTGCGGCCCGGAGCGTCCCCAGATCTCGTCGTTGAACATCGGCGAGTGCAGCGAGTGCAGCTTCAAGTCCGAGTCGCGAAACCAGTGGCCCAGCTCGGCGATCTGCGCCTTGTCATGGTAGTCCAGGTGCTGGCGCGCGCAGAAAAGTTCCACGGCGGGAATGCCCAGCGCCTGGATTCTGGTCAGCAACGCCGATGTGAGCCGGTGGTTCAGGAACAGGTGCGTCGACAGTACGTGATTCATCTGCTGATCAATATCCTTCCGCCAATCCGCCGGTGCGCGGATCGGCAGCGCCCTCGAGCCATCCGTCGGTGAACAGGATGGCCGCGCAGTCGCCCTGCCTTGCCCCGGACCTCACCGTATAACCCCACTTCTCCAATATCGCGATGGTGTCCGGCGAGTATCCCGGCTCCATCTGCAGCACGTCCGGCATCCACGCATGATGGAAGCGCGGCCAGTTCACGGCGTCCTGCACGTTCATTTTCCAGTCGATCACGTTTACCATCACTTCGAGCACCGTATTGATGATGGTCTGGCTGCCCGGCGACCCCAGAATCAGAAACGGCTTGCCATCGTGCAGCACAATCGTCGGGGTCATGGAAGAGAGCGGCGTCTTGCGCGGCGCAATCGCGTCGGCCTCACCCAGAATGCGGCCCGAGGCGTCGGCCACTCCCGGTTGTGACGTGAAGTCGCCCATTTCGTTGTTGAGCAGGAAGCCCAGCCCCGCGGCCGTGATCTTATTGCCGTACTGGTCGTTCAGCGTGTAAGTCACCGACACCACGTTGCCCTGCGAATCCGCGATGGAGTAGTGGGTGGTCTGTTCCGATTCGTGCCCGTGGAACACCGTCCCCTTCACTTGACTGCTCGGAGTGGCTTTCTCCGCGTCGATCGAGCCGCGGATTTTCAGGATGTACTTGGGGTCCAGCATGGCGGTCACCGGGACCTTTACGAAATCCGGGTCGCCCAGGTTCTCAGACCGGTCGGCGAAGAAATGCCGCATGGCTTCCGTCATATAGTGGACCGCCGTGGCCGANNTCTTCCAGGGTAATGAGGCCGCCGTGCTCCTTCTGGTCTTTGGCGAGCAGCGCGGCGGTCTCGCCTTCGTAGAAATCCTTGGCGCCCAGCCGTGCCATGCGCTCCAGGACGCGCCCCAGATCGGCCTGCACGAAGGTGTCGCCCATCTCGTAGTATTTTCCGCCGCGCAGGAAAATGCGGTTCGAATCGGGATACGGACTGAGGCCGCGGGCAGCGCCCTGCATGGAAGTCGCCTCGGCGTCGGTGAGCGCGTAGCCTTTGGATGCCAGCTCCGCCGCCGGCCCCACCAGTTCGTCCCACTTCTTCGTTCCGAATTTCTGCCAGGCGTATTCCATCCCGCGCACCGTGCCCGGCACGCCCGAGGCCCGATAGCCCACCATGCTTTCCCGCGTCGCCTTGCCTGCGGCATCCACATACATATTGCGCGTTGCTGCCAGAGGCGCGCGCTCGCGGAAATCGATAAACGTGGTGCGCCCGTCGGCCATTCGCAGGAGCATGAATCCGCCGCCGCCGAGATTGCCCGCGCCGGGGTGCGTGACGGCGAGCGCGAAGCCCACCGCGACCGCGGCATCCACGGCGTTTCCACCGGCCTGCAGAATCCCGACTCCGACGGCGGTAGCGTGCGGCTCCACCGTGACCACCATGCCGTGTCGCGCGCGCACCGGGTGCGCGGCCCAAACGGGGATGGCGGCCGCCAACAGCAATATCGACAATGTGCGGCGCATAGAACTCGATTTTACTGCACTACCGCTTCAAACGTCGCCTCCGCCATTCGAACAGTACTACTCCGGCCGCCACCGAGACGTTCAGCGACGAGATTTTGCCCGCCATGGGAATGCGCACCAGCACGTCGCAATGTTTGCGCACCTGTTCGTGCAGCCCTTTGCCTTCACCGCCCAGCACCAGCACGGTGGGCAGGGAATACTCCACATGGTCGTAATCTTCGGTGCCGCGCTCGTCCAGGCCATAGATCCAGTGGCCGCTTTCCTTGAGCTCATCCAGGGTGCGATTGATATTGGTCACGCGCGTCACCGGCAGATGCTCCAGCGCGCCCGCGGCGGCCTTTCCCACCACGTCGGTAATCCCCGCCGCGCGCCGTTCCGGGATGACGATCCCGCCCGCTCCGGCCGCATGGGCGGTGCGGATGATGGCCCCCAGGTTGTGCGGGTCCTCGACGCCGTCGAGCACCACCACCAGGTCGGAGGCGGAGACCTCATCGAGTGCCGCGTACTGCTTCGCGGCTCCCATGGCGACTACTCCCTGATGGGCCGAAGTGCCCGCCAGGCGGTCCAAAGCGGCCCTCGGTTCGAAGCGGACGGTCACCGAAGCGCGGCGCGCCAGGTCGATGATTTCCTGCAAGCGGGGTCCGCCGGCGCCTTGTGCCACCAGAACGCGATCCAGCGGATGATTCGACCGAAGGGCCTCGGCCACGGGATGGATACCACTCAAAATGGACATAGAAACGTCTCATTGTGGGGCAGGCTGAAGAGGAACTTGCAAAATTCGA
>PLRZ01000583.1:0-162 GCA_003164075.1 Bryobacterales bacterium
CTGCCAGGATGTGTGCCCGTGGAACGGTCGCGCGCCGATGACGGAGGATGCGGCGTTCGCACCGCGCCATTTCGCGCCCAGGCTCCCGGAGTTGGCCGAATTGACGGAGGCGGAATTCGGCGCGATGTTCCGCGGGACGCCGGTAACGCGCGCGCGGTATGC
>PLRZ01000583.1:210-3019 GCA_003164075.1 Bryobacterales bacterium
GAAAATGGGCTGAGCCATTCCTTTCCATGGCGTGAGCTTCTGCGGGCTCACTGCAAATTCCACGACATCAGGAGTTCTGAGCCTACCTGTCGCGGGTCGGAGTTTTGCGACAGAAATCACCTAGGCACCCCCCTAGTTCCAATCCTCCTTAGCCCGCTCTAATATCAAAAAGAACAGCTATATTGTATTCAAACCGGAGGCGGAAGTAGCGCCGTGCGGATCGCCTGGTAGCGATCTCCTGGCCGCTGCTGAGTTGAGGCCTGCGGGGTAGTTTGTGTTGGACGCGTCAGGCAGGGCGTCCAAAATGCCAACCCACGCCGTCAATTACTAGCCACGTGTGCTGCACTTCTTCCTAATTGCTCCCGCATGACGCGGGACTGGTAACTCCGATTGGAGGGAACGTGGCAGAGAGCCGATCGCAAACTAAAGGATGAAACGGCATGAAGACGCCGCTCGGACTCCGGACCGGTTTCAATACTGTTCTATCTGTCAGCTCCAATGATGAGGACGACGCCTCTCTGGAGAGTATCTTAAACTCCGACTGGACCACGATTGCAAGCTACACAGTTGCATCGGCCCTGTCCGTGTTGCGGGAAACTCCGATTCCGATCGTAATCTACGATTGCGATTCCTCGTCAGGTTCCTGGCACGGGATGTTGGACCACATCTCGCTTCTTCCCCATCCCCCGCTCTTCATCGTGTCTTCCCGGATGGCGGATGAACGGTTGTGGGCGGAAGCCCTGAATCTGGGAGCGTGGGACGTGCTGTTGAAGCCGTTTGACGCGGACGAACTGATCCGCATTGTCGGTATCGCCTCCCAACATTGGCAAGATTTTCACGGCGTCTATCGCAGCGGCACTATACAAAGGAAGTCCGCCAGTGGAACCGGGCGTCTGGCTGCAACCGGAACTTAGCTTTCGTGGAGAGAACCAAATGGAAGCGATTTTCTTGTCCGACGATGAACTGAAGCGTCTCGAAAAACGATTCGGACCTGTCGTGCGCCAAATGGGTCCGTGGAATTCCGATGGTGTCTTCGGCTATGCCAGCGTTCCGATCGTCGCCGTGGAAAAGGCGGCTGAAACGCTCGCGGATCCCAATCTACTGACAGCCCTCTCCCGTCTGCGGGCGCCGGAACGGACTCAGACATTCATCGAACTGTTGGAGAATTTCGGCTCGGTTCTGGTCGAGAGAATCGTCCGCGCCTACAGGGATTTCTCGCCATGGCACAATCCATTGGTGTCCACGAATTCCGGAAGCCCCTGGCAGGTTTCATGATGCCCCGGCTATCCGCGGTTTCGGGCCGGGTCCTCATCGTCGATGACGACGAACGGCAGCGTAGCGCCTTGGCCGCCATGCTTCCCGAGCGTGACTTTGACACTCAGGTTGCAGCCGGCGGGCTGGAAGCGCTGGAACGGCTCACCGCCTTCCATGCAGACGTCATCGTTGCGGATTTGGCCATGCCGCGCATGGACGGGTTTGAACTTCTTCGTCACCTGAAGGAACGCGGCGACCCCACTCCGGCCATCGCGCTCACAGGGTTCGGAAGTACGGACAAGGCGCTCTCCACCATCCATGGCCTCAGAGCATTCTCGTTCCTGGAGAAGCCGGTGGAACCGCACGCCTTCAAAATCCTTCTGGACCGCGCGATTCGCCACAAAAGAAGTCTACAGAAGGCTGACGGGACCATTCGCGAACCGAGTCTTCGCGGCGCACTCGGCGACCTGGCGGGAAACTCCCCAGCCATGCTGCAGACCTACTCGCTCATCAGACAGGTTGCGCCCACCTCGGCCCCCGTACTCATCCGTGGAGAGAGCGGCACGGGAAAGGAGCTGGTTGCCCGGGAAATTCATAGGTGCAGCCCTCGCAGTAATGGTCCGTTCGTCGCGGTCAACGCCGCCGCCTTACCGGAGACGCTGGTGGAGAGCGAATTGTTCGGCCATGAGAAAGGCGCATTCACGGGAGCCTTGGAATGCTCGGCCGGTTGCTTTGAACAGGCGCACGGCGGCACTTTATTTCTCGACGAGATCGGCGAGATGCCGCGGTCCGCACAACCGAAGCTGCTGCGCGTTCTCGAGGACTTGCGGGTGCGGCGGCTGGGCGCTAAGCGCGAAATCGCGGTTGACGCCCGAGTACTTGCGGCGACCAGTCAGGAAATCGGATCGCATTTGAGAGAAGCGCTCTACTATCGGTTGAGCGTTTTTCAGATCGTGATTCCGCCGCTGCGCGAGCGCAAGGAAGACATTCCGCTCATCGCCGACGTCCTGCTACAGAATCTGAACAAGAAGCACGGCACCCGCGTTGCGGGGGTGGATGCCGAAGTGCTAGGTCTTCTTGATCGGTACGATTGGCCAGGTAATGTGCGGGAATTGCGCAATGTTCTGGAGAGAGCCGCTATCATGGCGGGCGAGGGCTTGATTCATGTGACGAATCTTGCCTGCCCCGTGTTGGGCCTGAGTCCGGACCTGTACGGCCGGCGTTCATCCGGCGACGAGGGCACTCGAATGCTCCGGCCTGGCCAATCGCTCAGGCAACTCGAGGAGACTTACATCAAGCTCACGCTCGATCACGTGGGCGGCAATCGCAAACTCGCCGCCGAAATGTTGGGGATCAGCCTGCNNGGCAGCGGCCTCCGGCGTGTGACGGTACAAAAGGAAGGGCCCGCCGGCACGATCGGAATCAAGGACGCTGGCCGAGACTGGCGCCGGGACGCGGTCGGTCTACCGCAAGTGCCCCTCTTGGAAGCCGCGCGCGCGGCTCGGCATGCGCCTTTGACAGAGCCGGGCCCAGAGGGCGCCCCGTTAGGGAGCGA
>PLRZ01000098.1 GCA_003164075.1 Bryobacterales bacterium
CCGCTTCGCGAGCGGCATCCACCGTCCTGGAGCGCCGAGAAGAGTCTCGGCGCCGCAGACACGAGTGTCTGCGCCACGTCATGGCTCAGGTCAATTTCCCCAACTATCCGAAATCCCCGGCCGACATCAGGAGTTCTGAACTTACGAGCAGTTTCTGGAAAGAGCAGTAGCCAAAAGCCAAGAGCCAAAAGCTCGCTTTACGCCTCCGCTGCGAACGCGGGCACAGTCTCGGCTAACGGGCAAATCGTCAGCGAATCGGTCTGCACCTTGTCCCATTCGCGGAGCGCGAACCCATGGGCCTCAAAGAACTCCCTGATGCGCGCCGGGTTCCAGCCCATGATGCTCTCCATCACCGGCACCAGCACGCTGAGGGCATCGTCGCTGAGCACTGTCCGGCGGGCAATCTGATTGATGTACTTGTTCTCGGAGACCGCGATGGTCAGCCCGCCCAGCCGATTGACGTGCAACATTACGTGGACGTCGGAACTGCCGTCGCCAACGTAAGTGATGCGATTGTGGCTGATGGGCAGGGCGGCGCGCAACCCCTCCACCACGGCGACTTTGCCGTAGCCCGCCGGAACCCTCGCGATGGACTCGATCTCGCCGGTGCCGGGCGCGTAACGGAATTCCGTGCCGATGATGTGGTCGGCCGGAATGATGCCTTCGAGCGCCGACTGAATGACCTCCTGGGGCGCCGCCGAGACCACGTAAAACGAGAAGTGGTGGCCGTCCAGATCGCCCAGCAATTCCAACAGAAGCGCGATGTTGCCCTTCAGACGAATGCGCCTGCCGACCTCGCGCAGGTGCTCCCGGCGGACGCAACGGTACTCGGGATCGTGCAACAACAGGTAGGCCAGTTCGCCACCCTGCTGCACCAGGTGGATGTCCGCCAGTCCGCGGATTCTCTCCATGAAGCCGTTCGCTCCGATCAGTTCACTAAGGACCAGTCCGGAGTCGTTAAAACTCAGGGTCTGGTCAAAATCGCTGACGAATAGATGTTCCTTGGCCCGGGTTTCGAACGTAGGCATAGAAGTCCTCCAGATCTCTTGGATGTGCCGCCCTCGGGATTAGTTGCTATAGGCAGGCTTAAAGCTGTAATATCAGGCATGAACCGCCGTAGAATCAAGGTTTTGCCAAACGTCCCCAAATACCGCCAGGTGTTCGAAAAGCTATCGCACGAGATCCTTTCGGGGAAATACGCGCCGGGCCAGAAATTCCCCTCCGAGGCCGCCCTGGTGCAGCAATTCGGAACGTCGCGGATTACCGTGGGGCGCGCCATGCGGGAGTTGAGCCAGCGCGGACTGGTGGAGCGCGTGGCGGGGTCGGGCACCTATGTGGGCCGCGGACATGTCTCCGCCGACAGCCTTTTGTTCGGCCTGCTGATACCCGACCTGGGCACGAGCGAAATCTTCGAGCCCATTTGCCAGGGACTCTCGGCCGCTCCCACCGCCAGCCGCCACGGATTGTTGTGGGGACATGTGGCTGCCGGCGAGCAGGCGCCGGAAGAGCAGGCGCTGGGATTATGCGATCAATTCATCGCCAGTAATGTGGCGGGCGTTTTTTTCGCGCCCCTGGAAAGAGGCGCGGCGGCGCGGGAAACCAATTCGATCGTGGTTTCGCGGCTGGAGGAAGCGCGCATTCCGATGGTGTTGCTGGATCGCCCGGTGGCGCCATATCCCCACCGCTCGCGGCACGATCTGGTGGGCATCGACAATCGGCGCGCCGCGTACCTGGCCGCGGAATACCTGGCCCAACAGGGAGCCGGGCAGATTTCGTTCCTGGCCTATTCCGGCGGAGCGTCCACCATCGACGCGCGCATCGCGGGATTCCGGGAATGCTGGCAGCGCGGCGAAGTGTACCGCGTGGATGAGATTACCGCTGCCAGCGTAGGCCCGTTGCTCCAGGATTTCCGGCCGGGCGATGGGTTTGTCTGCGCCAACGACCGGACGGCCGGCGAGTTCATGAAAGTGGTGCTGGCGCTGGGATATCGCGTGCCGGCGCATCTGCGGATCGTGGGGATCGACGATGTGGAGTATGCCAGCCTGTTGCCTGTGCCCCTGACCACCGTCAGGCAGCCATGCCGGGAGATCGGCGAGGCGGCCATGGAAACCATGCTCAGCCGGATCGCGAACCCGAATCGCGCGGCCCGCGACGTCCTGGTGGAATGCCGCTTAGTGGTGCGGGAATCGGCCTGAGGGGCTATTTCGGGGACAGGCTACATAACCTCGAAATTCGAACCGGTGAGCAGCGCGGAGTTTCGAGGTTATGTAGCCTGTCCCCGAAATAGCAGAAATAGCAATTCTGATCTCTCTTCGTGTATGCTAGTCCCATGCGTTTTCTAGTTACGATGCTGATCGTCCTCCTGCCGCTCGCCGCGCAGGATCCTGCCCAGAAGAAGGGCGGTGGTGGTGGGGCCCCGAAGAACCTCAAGGTGCTCAAACCCGAAGAAGTCCGTCAAGTGATGGGCCAATATGTCGCAGCCCTGGGCGTTGCTCAATCCGGTGGATGCAATTTTTGCCACGTGCAAGGTGATCGTGCGAGCGACGAAAAACCTGAAAAGGTTACCGCCCGTATGATGATCGTGATGGTGAATGACATCAATTCCAAGATGTCCGGTGCGAGCCTGAAGACGGTGGTCACCTGTTACACCTGCCATCGCGGAAAGACCATGCCGGAAACCGCGCCTGCCGCCGGCCTGCCACTACCGTAAACCAACCGTCAGGATCGAGGGCAGGCGAGCGCTGCCTGCCCCGCCTCCGGGCTTGACCACTAATTCCGCGAGATCATCGCCCGCCCATCCCCACCAGGAAAACGCCCACTAATATCAAGCTCACGCCCGCGACTTTGTACCGCGTGAGGGGCTCATTAAAAAACAACTTCGACCAGAGCAGGGTAAAGACATATCCCAGCGAGACGATGGGGTACAGAACCGAGAGCTGCCCGCCGCGCAGGCCCAAGGCATAGATGAGCGACGATCCCAAATAAAGCGCCACTCCTAAGATGAGCCGCGAATTCACGAAGGTCCACACGCTCTTGCCGATCTTCATCGCTCCCAGCTTCAGGAAGACCGCCCCGAAGGAGCCCACCACCGATGCAAAGAAGACCAACAGCATCGACCGCAGCAGTAACGGACTCACTTGCGTTCTCCCCCTTGCCCCAGAATCGCCACGCCGAGCACGATCGTCGCAATGCCCGCGTTTTTGTACAAATTCGGCGTATCTTTCAGCAGCCAGTAGGAGAGCAGCGTCACCCACACGTAAGTCAGGGCGATAATCGGGAACAGCTTCGACAGTTCGCCCTCGCGGAGGGCCATCACCATGGCCACGGTCATCAATCCATAAAAGGAATAGCCGGCGACCAGCGGAATATCGGCGACCAGCGCCAGCACCAGGGGAATCAGGCCATGCACCGCGGGATCCAGATGGGCCGGGCTCATCCCTACCTTAATCAGGATCTGCGCGGCCGCACCGAGAATCGTGCAAGACGCCACGATAATGGCGGAGCGCCGCTGCGCAGAGGCAGAATGCGGTTGCGATACGGGGTTAACAGGATTGGTACTCACGTGTGCCGGGCCTTGGTGGTCTCAAAACAGAATAGCAGGCTTTCCGCTAAAATGAGTATCAGTGGATCAGGACAACGCAATCGAGGCTGAGGGCACGCCCGAGCAACAGGAAGAGGCGCCGCCGCAGCCTCAAATCCAGGAGCAGCCAACCGCCGGACCGCCGCAGCGCAGCTTTATCGCCGAGTGGACCGTCACTGTCATTCTGCTGATCTTCGGCACTACGTCGCTCATTCAGGCATACGTCATCCCCACGGGCTCCATGGAGGATACTCTTCTGGTGGGCGACCATCTGCTGGTCGACAAGCTGGCGTACGCGCCGCCCGGCGGGGCCATCGGCAGCCACTTGCTGCCGTACACCGAACCGCGCCGCGGCGACATCATCGTGTTTCGATACCCCGTGGACATTAGCCAGACGTTCGTCAAACGCTGCATCGGAGTTCCCGGCGACCGTATCCACCTGATGGATAAAGACCTGATCCTCAATGGGAAGGCCGTCAGCGAGCCGTACGTAGTTCACAAGGCAGAGTACTTCGATCCGTACCGCGACGATTTCCCGCTGCCCAATGTCCACATCCCTTCGCCGGCCTCGGACATGCTGCGCAACCACGTGGTGAACGGCGAAGTAGTGGTGCCGCCAAACTATTATTTCGCCATGGGGGACAATCGGGATCTGTCGTCCGACAGCCGCTACTGGGGCTTTGTGCCGCGCGCTAACATCATCGGCAAGCCGCTGATCGTTTACTGGTCGTACGATGCGCCCACCGACGACCTCACCAATTCCGCCATCAGTCCCAAACACATTCTGGATCTGTTGGAACATTTCCCCACCAAGACGCGCTGGAAGCGGACCTTCCGGCTGATACACCCGTACCCCCTCAACTAGATGAACCGCCATCACTATGGTCTGATCCTGGCCGGAGGCCGCGGGACGCGATTCTGGCCGCTGAGCCGCCAGCGCTCCGCCAAACAGGTGCTGAAGGTGATGGGCGAGCGCTCGCTCATCCAGGGCACGGTGGACCGGTTAGCCGCGGTGATACCGCCCGAGCGCACGTGGATCCTCACCAACCACCATCTGCGCGACGAGATCGTGCGACAGCTTCCGCAGATTCCCCGCCGGCAGGTGCTGGCCGAACCGGTCCAGCGCAACACCGCACCGGCGATCGGGCTGGCGGCGCAGATTTTGCAATCGCAGGACCCCGACGCGGTGATGGGCGTTTTCCCGGCCGATCACGTGGTGGGCAACCAGGGCGCGTACCGAGCCGTGGTGCGCGCCGCCCTGAAGGCCGCAGCCGCCGGAAACCTGATGTTGGTGGGGATTGAGCCGCGTTGGCCTGAAACCGGTTATGGCTATGTGGAATTCCCGCGCGGAACCAAACCCGGCAGCGATCCGCTGGAGGTGCTGCACTTCCACGAGAAGCCCCTGGCGGCGAAGGCCAAACGGTATGTGGCGGCGGGCAATTTCTACTGGAATTCGGGCATGTTCTTCTGGCGTACGGACGTGCTGCTGGAAGCGCTACGCCGCCACTTGCCCAAGACCGCGACCATTCTGGCCGCGTTGCCGCCATTCCGCTCGCGTCTGTTTGCCAGCCGCCTGGCGAAGGCCTTTCCGCTGTGCGACAACATCTCCATCGACTTTGCAGTGCTGGAGAAGGCCGGCAAGGTTTCGGGGATTGCGGCCGGCGATTTCGGATGGAACGACGTGGGGAGTTGGAACGCCGTCTACGAGCTGATGGGCCGCGATAGCTGTGGCAATGTGGTGGCTAACGGCTCAGTCTGCATGGAGGCACACGACAATTTCGTGGATGCGCGGGGCAAGGTTGTGGCGCTGCTGGGCGTCAAAGACCTGATTGTGGTGGACACGCCGGATGCGTTGCTGGTAGCCACCCGCGACCGGGCGCAGCAGGTTGGTGACATCGTGAAGGCGCTCGAAAAGGCAAATCGGCATGATTTGCTGTGAAGAGGTTTCACGCGTCTTGTGACCCTGGCGCGGTATGCGACCTCATTCCGAGCCGCGACCGTGAGGGACCGTGAGGGAGCGATCTTAAGCTAGCTCTTAGCTGGCGCGGAAACCGACTCCGTCTTGCTTTCAGTTTTGGTTTCGGCCTTGGATTCGCTCTTGCTCTCGCTCTTCGAATCCGAATGGCCGTTCGACCCGGACGTCGACGGAGATTGGCCGCTTTTGGCGTAATCGGTGACGTACCATCCCGTGCCCTTAAAATGCAGTGAGGGCGCCGAAATCAGCCGCTCCGCCTCGCCTCCGCACTCTGCATGAACTTTCAAAGGTTCGTCAGCGAATTTCTGCCGGACCTCGAACCTCTGACCACAACCGTGGCAACTATATTCGTAAATCGGCATAACTTATCGGGAAAAAATCGACAACTTCACTCCCTATATTGTATCAGCATCTGACGCGGGCTGGCGCTTCAAACGCAAGTGATTGCAATACTTGGAGATAGACAAAATATGAAGGCGCGCTAACCAAGGCGCCCCGGAGATCGTCTTAGAGGTAGGGATGAAACGGAAGCCTTATATCATCGGGATCCTGGCGGCGGGGCTGGCGCTCACGGCCGCCGTGGATACCTCGGGGTATTCCAGGATCGTAACGTCCGCGCGGAGTTTTCGGCACTACTTCCACGCCATGCAATCCACCGTCGGCTCACTCGGTCCCGTGGAGCGCTTCGTCTACAGCGTGGTACTGGCAAGTAGCCAGTCGGAGCAGAGCCCCAAGCAGCTCGCCCCTCACCTACCCCGCACGTGATCGCTCCAGCCACGTCCCCGTATGGGGGCGAGCCGTGTCAGCCCGCACCCCATACGGTCAATGGTAGCTATTTCTTCTTGGCCGCCGGAGGAGCAGCCTTCCTGGCCGGAGTCGGCGTGCAGGGAGTGATGGTCAAGCCATCGATCTTAGCCTTCTCCGTGTCCATGGTCAGCATGAACGGATCCTTGGTGAACGCCGACGGAACGCCATTAAACTGAATGTCCCCACCGGTCTCTACTTTGCCGGTCAACGGTGCATCCAGCTTGAGCGTGATCTCTACCACCGGTGTGCCCGTCGCGTTGGGCAAGGGGATGGCCACCAGCAGTTCTTTGGGCCGGCAGGCCGGCTTGGCTTCCATCAGGGTCCCTTTCAGCAATTTGGCTCCGTTCTGGCCTGACATATCGCTGTCCTTCAACTGGCTGTCGAAATACTGCTGTCCGTTGGTGTCGGAAAGCTGGCCCTTGACGCCCATCCAGGTTGCAAGCTGCGGATTCTTGGTCTTGAATTCTTCTTCCGCTTCAGTGGCAATCTCGCGGGATGTCTTGACCTTGAAATCGGCCGGTGGGTTCGGAGACTTGGCTGCCAGTTCCTTGAGCTGGACGAGACCTTCATCGCTGCCATGGTAGACCGTGTAGATTCTCTTCAGGTAGTCGTCGAGGCTCTTCTGGTTGGCCGGTTCCAGACTGCCAACGCCGCCTGTCGGGACCGATACGGCGCGCGCATAATAGTAGAGCGCCTGCTGGGCCTTGGCCGGCGTGGCGCTCTGCTGTTTGAGGCTGACCGCGGCCAATTGAGCCGCCAACGCACCGGAGTCGGGATACTGCTCCATGGCTTTCCGGAACCCCGCTTCGGCAGTAGCGTTGGCCGCCGGATCGTTGGGATTGGCCTTCAGCGCGGAAACGCCGGGATACAACGCAATTTGGAACTGCGTTCCCTGGGCTTGGTCCTCAATCTGTTTCAGACCGGCCGCCCATTGGTCCGCCGACATCTGCGCCGGCTTTTTCTCCGGCGTGAAGTAGGCTTTCCCGAAGTCCGCCAGCAACTGCGCCGCTTTCGTGCCGGTGGCAAGCTCATCCGGGGTCGGATTGCCGGTGGCGGCCAACGCCGCCGAGGCACGCGAGGTCAGGAATAGCAGGTTGAGGATAGAGCCGTCATTGTCCAGGCCTTCCTTGAGACCGTCGATTCCCTTGTCGACCAGCGGCTTTGCTGCATCAATGGCCTTGCCTGCTTCGTTGTTGGCGGCATATGCCTGGACGTAATACATCATTCGGACATCCTTGAAGTCCGTTTCCGCGTATTTCTGGGTCCAGGTATCGAGGTCGGTCAGGAACTTCTTGGCAG
>PLRZ01000743.1 GCA_003164075.1 Bryobacterales bacterium
CCGCGCCTGCATTTCCGGCGACAGCTTGCGCCCATCGTGCGCCACATAGAACACATCGATGGCGCGATGCCCTTTGGTGTCGACCAGCACGATATCGATATTGCACGCGCTCGACGAGAATACCGTGGCCAGGCTGTACAACAGTCCCGGACGGTCCTCCGTATTGATCTCCACCAGCGTCGCCGTGGGGCAGGCTTCGGAATCGAACTGCACTTGCGGAGGCTGGGTCCGCTTGGTGGCGTCCGGCAACCCGCGTCCGCGCATCAGCTTGTGCGCATCCGTCCGGCCGAGCGCGATGCGCTGAATCAGGTCGCTCAAGCGGTCGGCTTCCGTCGGATTGAGCTGCAGCATGCGCTTCGGATCGCCCACCACGAACGTGTCCAGAATCACTCCCGTGGCGTTGGAGAAGGCCTCGGCTTTCAGAATGTCCAGGCCAAAGCTGGAGATCGCCCCGGCGAGCGATGCGAACAGCGACGGCTTGTCCCGCGCCACCACCGTGATCCGATAGGCGCCCTCCAGCGGGTCCAGTTTCACGGCCACACCGGTCGGCCGGCTCCGCTCGAACAACTGCAAATGTCCTTGTATCTCCGCCGATGTGTGCGCCCGCAGATAGCGCAGCGGAAATCCTTTGACGAACTCGGCGTTGCCCGGAAGGTCCTCCGGCACCTGTTGAATGCGGTCGGTCTCGAGTTCGCGAATCAACTCATGCTGGGTGACGCTGTACGCACGCCACAATCGATCCAGGCGCCACGCGATCTTGTCCTCCGCGCTGAGGGCCACGATCCTGGCGTAAGCCATCACCGCCAGGAGTCTCAGCCGCTCGATGGTTCCCACGCGGTCGGCCAGCAGGCGGACCGTCGCGGGGTCGTCCAGGTCGCGCCCGCTCATGGCGTCGGAGAGGTCCGACTGGTGCAGAATCTGGAATTCCACAGTGTCGCGCTCTTCGTCCGGCATCTCCATGCGGATTGCGGCTGCGTGCGCCCGTTCGGCGGCGCCCGGTCCCATCTCACAAAAAAGAAGCGCGAACAGAAGCAGCGCCGGCTCGTCGATTTCGGAAAGCAATGCGGCGAATGGCAGGCGCTCCCCACGGGCCGTGGCGCGTAGATCGAGAACGCATTCCACGGTCCGCAGGGTATGTTCGTCCACGGTGTAACGGTATTCCGAATCCGCGATTACCAGGTGTTCGATAGCGCCCCACTCGGGTAACAATGCGCGCATCGAACCGGTGGCCTGCAGAGTGCGTAGGGCCACGGGCGCATGCGGATCCCCGAGTATGGTCTTGAGACTGGCCCAAAGCGGTCCAGGCTGGGCGCACCAAGCCGCCAACGCTTCCCGCGACGCTTCCAGCCTGCGCTCCGTTTCCGGCGACGGTGGAACGCCGTGGCGGCCAATGAACTCGAGCATGCGCAATACCAGCAAGGGATCGGCGGCCAGTTGCGACGGATTGCGCAAGAGCAGGTGCTCGCGCGCGACCGTGAATTCCTGGTTCGAGAGCCGGGAGCGGTATTCGCGGAAATTCTCCAGCAGCGAACTCTGGCTCCTTTCCACCTCTTCCATGGCGCGCCTCGCCTCGTTGAAAATCGTGCGCGCGCACTGGAAATACCGGCGCATGCAGTCGGCGGAAGTCTTGCCGCCGGCGAACTTCTGGCGTGCCAGATTCTCCTGGGACTCAAAGTCCAGCGTGTTGTGGTCACAGGCGGCGCTGTAATGCAGGAAGCAGCGCACCGACGCGACCGACGCCACGGCCTCGCCCAACTCGCCGCCGCGCTCCCGACGCTCCGCTTTCAGCAGCGCCAGCCAATCCAGCAGACGCACGTCCTGCAAGCCACCGGGCCCTTCTTTCACGTCGGGTTCGGCATGGTAAGGCGTGTTGCCATGCGCCGCGTGGCGCGCGGTCGCGGTTTGACAGAGGCGCTGGCACATTTTCTCGCGATGGAGCGCCAGCGCGGGCGGCAACCGGGCTTCGAGTTGATCGTGGACGGCGCGATCGCCCGCCAGCAGGCGCCGGTCCAATAGGCTGAACGCCGGCACGCTGGCGCGCTCTACCGCTTCCAGACACTCGCCAATGGTGAGTACCGCGGAGTTCAGACGGAGGCCGGCATTCCACAGCAGGCGGACGAATTCCGGCAGCGTTTCCTTGAGCTCGTCGGATTGCTTGTCGGAATCGAGAAGCAGTACGATGTCCAGTTCGGAGTAGGGAAACGTGTGGCCGCGCCCGTACGCGCCGCCGGCCAGCGTCGCCACCCCTTGCGGGAAGGCCCGCTCGAGCACCGCCCGGTGCGCCTCCACCACCGACTCGTCGCGAGCCAGCGTGAGCGCTTTCTCGACCTGAGCAGCGTCGCCCGTAGCCAGAAATTCTTCTTCGATCGCGCGCCACTTCCCGGTGGATTGCAGGTTCTTGGGACCCTTGGTCACGCTACCAGTATCACGCAGCCGTTTGGCTGCCGGGCAAGCGGATTCCTCTATGGGCCGAATTGAAATTATCTATCATGAACCGGCGGCTATTTCGGGGACAGGCTACATAACCTCGAAATTCGAGGACGGTATTTCGAGGTTATGTAGCCTGTCCCCGAAATTAGCAGACCAGATCTTCGCGCCTCAGTTTGAATTTCTCCAGGTTGCCCAGCACCGTGACGGCAATCTGCCTGGGGTCGAAGAACGTTTGCGCAATGGATTGCACTTCGTCCGCCGTGACGGCCTCGATGCTTTCCACCAGGTCGTCCAGCGAGAAGAAATGGCCGAAGTACATCTCCTGCCGCGCCAGGTTGGACATCCGGCTGGAAGTGGATTCCAGGCCCAGCATCAACGAGCCCTTCAAATGATCTTTGGCGCGCCGCAACTCTTCCGTGCCGACGGGCTGCTGTTTGAGATCGCGGAATTCCTTGAGGATGGAATCCACCACTTTGCGCGCCGACCCCAGCGACGTGCCCGCATAGATGGTCAGGCATCCGGTGTCGCGGTAGGGGCTCAGCTCCGAAAAAACGGCGTACGCCAGTCCCTGCCGCTCGCGAATGTTCTGGAACAGCCGCGAGCTCATGCCGCCGCCCAATAGCGTATTGAGCACGTAACAGGCGAAGCGCTTCTCATGGGGCAGCGGGTACGAGGGAACGCCCAGACAGAGATGTACCTGTTCCAGCGCTTTCTTGTTACGCAGGTCGATGCGCGCGTGGGTGCCGGGAACGGGATCCTTGGCGGCATTGGGCCCCGGCTCCAATTCGTCGAAGTACTGGCGCACCAGCGCCACCAGGCCGGCATGCTTCATATTGCCGGCCGCCGTCACCACCATATTGGCGGGCGCATAGACCTTCTTGTAATAGCCCTGGATGCGCGGACGGTCGAACGCTTTCACGCTCTCCCGCGTGCCCAGGATGGGTTTACCCAGCGAGTGGCCCTTCCAGAAATTGGCGGAGAAAAGCTCGTGCACCAGGTAATCCGGGCTGTCCGCCTCCATCTTGATCTCTTCCAGGATGACGCCCTTTTCCTTTTCGATATCCTCGTGGCGGAACATGGGATGGAGCACCAGGTCGGCGAGCACGTCGAAGGCCTGGGAGAGATGCTGATCGAGTACTTTAGTGTTAAAGCAGACCAATTCCTTGGCCGTGAAGGCGTCCAGATTGCCGCCGATAGAGTCCACCGAGCGCGCGATGTCCTCGGCCGACCGCTTGGTCGTGCCTTTAAAAAGCATGTGCTCGATGAAGTGCGAAATGCCGTTCTGTTCGGCGTTTTCCCGGCGCGAGCCGGAGCCGATCCAAATTCCCACCGACACGGAACGGACGTGCGGCATCGTCTCGGTAATCACACGGACGCCATTGGCGAGCGTGGTCATTTCGATGTCCCGCGTGGGACTGGCTTTTGATTTCATGCTGGAAGGGTCGGAAAGCGGCCTACTTCTTTTGTAACACTTCCGGCGCGGTCGCGGGGGGTAGGGGTGCGTAAACGTCCTCGGGAAGCACGTCTCTGAACGACCGCTCCCTCGCGGGGTGCCCTCTGCCCAGCTCTGTAAACACTTACGAACACTGAAAACGCCAATCTGAGCCGCGGCAGTCGCTGGCGTCCGCCCGATCTCCGTCGAATCGGCATGTGCAGTATGGGCCTGCCCCCCCCCACACAGTGAGACAATCAGACCAAAGGGGAGCCACACACCCGACCAAAGGAGCCAGCCGGAAATGACCATAGACGAACGCCTCGAAGCACTCACCCAAACGGTGGAACTCATCGCCCACGCCCAAATCAAGAACGACGAACGCATGGGGCAACTGATGGAGACGATGACCCGCTTGGGGAACATCATCATCGCCCACGAAGAGCGCATTGAGCGGCTCGAAGACAAAGCGAACTGAAGCAGCGCGGGGCTGAAATCGGAAACAGGCCCCGCAGTTCCACCACTTACGCCCCCACCACGCCAACTGGGTAAGAGCACTTAGTACCAGCGACACGGGAGCCAGGCCGCGAAGCGCCCGCGCGCCGTTCGTGCAACTCGCGGTCACTGGCCGGAGATGGGGAAGCCGGCCGCGCAGCCATGCCGCGCACCTGGTGCACAGAGCGCCGCGATACTGCCAGCGCTGCCCATGGCAATCACACTCGGAGGAGCGCGCCTGCTATGGCGCGCCTTCCACGGGAGGCCAAGACCATGACGCGCAGAGAAGCCAGATGGGGCGCGTTCACGGACGCCGAGCTCCACACCATCGTAGACGCGCTCCGCATGCAGACAGGCGAGTGGGGCAGTTCGCCAGACTACCTCACAGCCATGTACGGCGGGGAAGCGCTCGACCTCCCCACGCAGATCGCCGCCGAGCTGGCCAAGCGGGGCCACCCACTCCCATATCAACCCGTGGGGGGCAGGGGCACAATTTGTCTCGGGCTGCCCATGCCGCATCGAATTACGGCGCGGACGGCGCGGGGCCCGATGTCCGTCGCAGCCGCCAGCAAGCGGTTCCTGGCCAAGATCCCGAAACCGTTTAGGCACGCCCGGGGCGTAGGCCGAAATGTGCGGATCGATGGTCTATTTCTTCGTGGCGGAAAGAATCCAGGGCGCCCCTGGAGTCTCATGCCGTATGAAGTGAAGAATGAGCGCAATTCCGCTGCCTAAGACGATGGCGGCAGGCAACATATACCGTAGCGCAGGTATGCCGATGAGAAATATCGCCATGCTGCAGACGGTGAAAGCCGTTCCAGCGATGCCCCCGCCAACCACTATCTTCGATACGTTGATCTGCGGACCGCGGCTATCTTCTCTCATACCGCACCTTCTAACTTCAAGTCTATCACCCGTACCGGCAAAACCCCTCCCTGGCGGTCGGGGCTCAGTAACAAGTTCAGGAAGAAGGCCAACGTTCGCTGTTTTCCGTTAGACGCACCCTTCAGGGGACCGAGCCCCAATCCGCTACACTGGCAGTAGCATGCCGCAACCACTGGTGGGGATGGAACTCACCGATATCCGCCAGGCGCTGGGTCCCGAACAACCGGCCTACCGGGCCAAACAAATCTACGACGCGTTGTACCGCGGCCAGACCTCCGACCTTGTCCAAATCACCACGCTCCCGCAAGGTCTGCGCCAGGACCTGGCCGGCCGCCACTCCCTCGGTCTGCCCGAAATCGCGCGTATCTACGATTCCGCCGACGGCACGCGCCGCTACCTCCTGCGGCTCGACGACGGCCGCACGGTGGAGACCGTCCTGATGCCCGAAGGCGAGCGCCACACCATCTGCATTTCGAGCCAGGTGGGTTGCCCGGTGGACTGCAAGTTCTGCATGACCGCTCTGCTCGGCCTGGAGCGCAGTCTCGCCGCCGGCGAAATCGTCGGCCAGGTGTTGCTGGTGGCGCGTGACAATCATTTGCGGCAGGATGGCGGCCGGCTGAATATCGTGATGATGGGGCAGGGCGAGCCGCTGCTCAATTTGGAGAATGTCGTCAAAGCCACGCGCATTCTGCTCGACCCCGCGGGCTTCGCCCTCTCGCCGCGGCGTATCACCGTGTCCACCGCGGGAATCGTGCCGAAGATCGCCGAACTCGGCCGCGAGCCGGTGCGTCCCAAGCTGGCGATCTCGCTGAACGCCTCCACCGAGGAATCGCGCCAGGAACTGATGCCCATCACACGCAAGTATCATTTGAAGGACCTGATGGCCGCCTGCAAGGCGTACCCGCTGCGTCCGTGGGAGAAGCTCACGTTCGAATATGTGCTGCTGAAGGGCGTGAACGATAGCGACGCCGACGCCCGCCGCGTAGTGAAGCTGCTGGCAAATCTGAATTGCAAAGTGAACCTGATTGCGCTGAATCCCGGCCCCGAGATCCCTTACCAGACTCCGGCGCCCGAGCGCGTCGCCAGCTTCCAGCAGATCGTGCGGCGCGCGGCGCCGTGCTTTGTGCGCAAGCCGCGAGGTCTGGATATCTACGCCGCGTGCGGGCAGTTGAAGCGCAGCGCGGGGTAGAGGATGGCATCTATGATCGTCGAGATGCGAACCTATAAAACCAAACCCGGCAAGCGCGCTCAGTTCCTGGAGATTCTCCGTTCGAAGTGGCACTCGTGCCTGCAGTGCGGTTCTCGGAGTGCCGTGACGAGTGAGCCCGGAGGTGGGGCAGGCGAGCACCGCCTGCCCCACCAAGCAAGAAACGGCTCGACCCATTTTCCCGGACCACCCGAAATGGCCGGTCGAGATCGGGAGTTCCGTGTCTACGCCACGACGCTTGCCGCGAAGTTATTCTTGACCGATTCCTAAATCTTCTGCACTCTGCGGAGGGTGTATAACTCCGGTTTCATATTCTGCTGCTCGAACCGTTTCCAATCGTCGTTCACGTGAATGAGCTTGCCGCTGATGTGATTCGACCGGTCCGACGCCAGAAACAGCGCCAGTTGTAACTGCTTCTCCGGCGGAATCCCGCCGGTGATGCGCACCTGCTCGGCCTCTTCGATTTCCCGCCGCCCTGCCTTGTCTTCGCCGGCGTGCAGAATCTCGTCGGTCATGTGAGTGTACACGTTGCCGGGAGAAATCGAGTTCACTTGTACGTTGTGATCGCTCACTTCAATCGCCAGTCCTTCGGCGAAGCGCACTACCGCGGCCTTTGACGCCGCGTACGCCCCGAAGTTCGGACGCGTATGGCCCGACCCGCCGCCCACCACCAGAATGATCTTGCCGCTCCGCTTCTCCACCATGTGAGGCAGCACCGCGCGGCACGAATTCACCACGCCGATGAGGTTCACTTCGATGGTCTCATTCCAGTCCTTGGGCTTGGTGGAGAGTAGCGGCCCTATGGGGCCCTGCACGCCGGCCGAGGCAATCAGCACGTCGAGCCCGCCAAAGACCACTTTCATGCGATCTACCGCGGCCTGCAATTGTTCCAGATCGCGCACATCGGCGCGCAGCCGGAGCGCGTTGCCGCCGGCCTGCTCGATCTCCAGTTTCGCCAGGTCCAGTTCGGCCTGGCTGCGGGACAGCAAGCCCACGCGGGCTCCGGCTTCGGCGAATCCCAGCGCCAGGCGCTTTCCGATGCCCCGGCCGGCGCCGGTAATCAGAACGCTCTTGTCTCGAATGGTGTGCAAAGGATCAGTTCTCCACTCTGGCGTCGAACGCCCCGGTCAGGACGCCGC
>PLRZ01000246.1:0-16328 GCA_003164075.1 Bryobacterales bacterium
GCAATTTTAGCTTGGCGGGGAAAATGGGCTGAGCCATTCCTTTCTATGGCGAGAGCTTCGCAGGTGGGGCAGGCGAGCACCGCCTGCCCCACCCGCGGCCTCACTGCAAATTCCACGACATCGGGAGTTCTGAACGTCAGGCCTCCCGGTGGTCCTCGGCCACCGGCTGCTCCTTTCGCAGACCGAACTTCTCCATGCGGTAGATAAGCGTCTTCCGGCTGATATCCAGGTATTGCGCCGCATGTGTCTGGTTCCAGTTGAATTTCTCCAGGGCGCGGACGATGAGATCTTTCTCCAATCCTTCGAGGCTGATGCCCTGCGCGGGCAGTTCGAAGCGGACTTCCTCCGTGGCGGGCCGTTCACGCCTCAGAAATTCAGGCAGATCGTTCAAAACGATGTCGTCGCCGCGCGAGAGCACCACTACCCGCTCGATGACATTCTCCAACTCCCTGACGTTGCCAGGCCACCGATAGGCGCTGAAGTACGGCAGCAACGAAGGTGGAAGAGCGAGTTCGGGCCGGCCTTGTTTCTCCTTGGCTTTCACGAAAAACTGCTGCACAAGCTCCGGAACATCGTCGGCTCGCTCGCGCAATGGGGGGAGTTCGAGAGGGATCACTGCCAGCCGGTAATACAGGTCCTCACGAAATGCCCCGTCTTCAATCATCGCCTGCAAATTGCGGTGGGTGGCGGCGATGATTCGCACATCCACCTTTGTCACGCCGGCAACCCCGACTTTTTCAATCTCACCTTGTTGGATGAGGCGCAGCAGTTTCACCTGCAATTCGAGCGGCATCTCGCCGATTTCATCCAGGAATAACGTTCCGCCATCGGCCAATTCAATCTTGCCTCTCTTATTTGCGAGGGCGCCAGTGAATGAGCCTTTGACGTGGCCGAACAACTCGGATTCGAGAAGATCTTTCGGAATCGCGCCACAGTTGATGGTGACAAAAGGCCTATCCTTCCGGCGGCTGTTGAAGTGGACGGCCTTCGCCAGGAGCTCCTTTCCCGTGCCAGTCTCGCCGTGAATCAGCACCGTTGAGGTAGCGTTGGCCGCGCGCGACGCCATATCGAGCACATGAAGCAGAACCTTCGATTGCCCCAAAATGTTCTCGAAGCCGTACTTCTTATCGAGGCTGCTGCGGAGGTTCCGAACCTCCTGGCAAAGGTCCAGGTGTTCGAGGCCGCGGCCGACGATTAGCCGCAGCTCTTCCATATTGACTGGCTTGGTGATGTAGTCGTAGGCGCCGGCCTTCATGGCTTCAACGGCGTTCTCGACTGTGCCAAACGCGGTGACCAGGATAACGATGATTTCCGGGTAGTCGGCGCGAATGTTCTTGAGCAACTCGACCCCGGACATTCCGGGCATCATCAGGTCGGTAATCACCAGGTCCGGAGGCGCCTCATGAATCGTCGCCAGAGCATCCCTGCCATTGGCCGCCGCATCCACCTGATACCCGCTCTGCTGTAGCTGGGCTTGAGTCACCCAGCGAAGACTCTCATCGTCGTCGACCACCAGTATTCGTTTCCGGATCAACTTTTTCTCCTCTGCAGCAGCGGAAGAACCAGTGAAAACGTCATGCCACCATCCGTGTTCTTCTGTGCCGTCACCGTGCCACCGTGCTGCGTCACGATTTGATGCACGACCGACAGTCCCAGTCCGGTACCGGCATCCTTGGTCGTGAAAAAGGGATCGAAGATTCTGTCAAGATTCTCGTCGGGAATCCCCGGTCCCCGATCGCGAACACCGATCACGACCGAAGCGCCGTCCTGTCGAGCCGATAATACAACCTCGCCAGGGCCGGTCATTGCCTGGACGGCATTGATCGTCAGGTTCAAGATCACCTGCTTCATCTGTTCGGGATCGCACTCGAACGCGCGTACCGGCGACGGAATTTCTTTGGAAATGCCGATTCCCTTTTGCTGAGCGGAATGGCCGGTCAGATTGATGATTGCATCGAACAGCCTTCCTGGCTCCGTAGCCTCGAACTCGGGTTTCCGTGGGCGAGCGAAGTCGAGCAGGTTGGTCAGCAAACGGTTCAATCGCTGGATTTCCTTGTGAATGATCGCCAACGAACTTCTGCGCATTTCGTCAGAGGTTTGTGCGGACTCGATGAGGTTGGCCGCACCGTCGATACTCGCCAGCGGGTTTCGAATTTCGTGAGCCAAACTGGCCGATAGTTGCCCGATTGCGGAGAGCCTGTCCGCTCTCCTGACCTGCTCAAAGCTGTCCTGGAGATCGCGATTCGCTTTGGCGAGTTTTTCGGAGGCGAACTCCAATTCCATTCGGTGCCTCCGTCCCTGATCTGCCAGAACACCGGTAACCGTTCCCACTAAGAAAAAGACGATGATCTCGGCGTACTGGTTCATGGCGTAGTCGGGCATGTGGTGCCAGGCGTGGAGGATGTGAGGAATGTAGCAGACGGCCGAAACGGTGGACGCCACTAAGCCGCCCCGCCAGCCGAAGTAGATGGCGGCATAAATGATCGGCAGGTACCAAAGGCGCTGAAACAGTTCGTGCCAGAGGATCAGCGAGGGCGACGTCAGATAATGCAGGGCAGTGGCGACCGCGATGCCGACCGCCACCACGAGAATGCGCGCAAGTGCTTGTTTGTCTTTCACTTGTCTCTAGTTTTCGCCCGTCCTCTGCATCATAGCGCGATGCCGCTGCGACCGGCGTGAACGCTAATCTGCTTCTGCCGGATATCCGGCGCGAGTCGAACTGGGACTTACCGCTGAGAGTGGCTTCAATCGCCACCTAACGCTCCCTAACGGGGTGCCCGTAAGGGAGCGTTAGGCAAGTTGATTCACGGCCATTCCTTTCGATGGCCAACGCTATCGAATGCCAGTCAGCCGTTCCATCTCCGCCAGGGCCAACTCATGCGCCAGCCGGGACTGTAGTTCGTCGAGTTCCGCCTTACTGCTCACGGCGGCGGCCATCGCGCTCTTGGCTTCCGAAATAACGCCCGCCTTGAATTGATTACTCTGCAGCCGCTCGCTTTCCTTCTGCAGCGCCAGAGCCTCGGCGGCGACGGATATCATGAGTTCGGTTCGCTCCAGCTTCCTGTACGCCTTGTCCACCTCCACGGAAACGCGGTCCGCGATGCGGCGCAGGTTTTCTTCCGCCTGCGTCAGAAGCGCGTCGCGCTGTCCCACCATGCCCTTGCGCTTCCCCCAATCGAAGATGTTCCAGGTCATCTGGAATCCGAACGTGCCGAAACTGTGAGCCACGAACGGTACGCCGCTCTGATAGGTGTGGCGGGCGAATGCGCCGATGTCGGGGATGTACTCATCGAAGGCAGCGCGCACGCCGCTGCGCGCTTTGGCCACCGTTTCCCTGGCAGCCTGTACCTCCGGATTCCGCGCCAGCGCCGCATCCAGGTACTGCCGGCGAGAGAGCTTGTTGTCCGGGGTAATGTCCACGCCGGCTAAATCCAGTTCCAGATCGAGGGGCAGGCCGAGCGCGTTGTCCATCTCTTCAGTCAGATCGGAGATCTGATTCTCGGCGGCTAACAGCGCCTGCATGCTGTGTAACAGGGCCGCGTGAGCGCCAATTGCCGCAACTTCCAGG
Source organism: Bryobacterales bacterium (assembly GCA_003164075.1). The sequence goes on from PLRZ01000246.1 coordinate 3,569, forward strand.
ACATTGCCCGCTTCCACCGCGTTGCGGGCTTCTTTCAGCGCCTGCTCGTCCGCCGCAATTTCCGCTTTGGCGGCGTCCACCTGTTTGCGGGCCGCGAGCAAACCATAGTAGAGCTGGTGGACTCCGAGAACCACCTCGGCTTCGTCCTTCTTCAACTCCGATTCGGTGACGCGCCGCTCGGCCGAGGCCACGTTATTGGCGGCGCGGATCTTGAACAGTTGCGTCAAAGGCTGGCCCAGAGTGGTGTTGGTCACGAGCACCGTGTTGGAGCCCTGGTCGAGCGCGACGTTCTGGGGAGGAAAGGCGCCCAGACCGGGAATTACGCCGAGGCTGCCGGCGGGGATGGTTATGAGCTGCTTATCCGACAGGCCCAACAAGTCGGTGCTATTCGATAATTGCGGAAAGTAGTCGGCCCGCGCGGTCACCTCTTTTTGCCGGTTCTCGCGAACCCGCGCACGGGCGATTTTGAGGGCCGAGTTGTGCTGCAATGCCAGCTCGACAGCCTCCGGCAAGGTCAGCTTCCTGGTATCGGCGCGGGCCGGCGCCGAAGTCAGTGCGAGCGCCAGCAGAACAGCCACAGCGGCTGCCCCCACCGGCTTGCCCACGCGCGATTTCACCAGCACGAACAGGACGGGAATTACGATCAGCGTAAAAAACATCGAAGAAATCAGACCCACGGCGATCACGCTCGCGAGCGGGCTCCACAAACTCGATCCGGAAATAATCATGGGCGCCACTCCCATTGCGGCCGCCATGGTGGTGAGGAAGATCGGGCGCAGTCTGCGCTCGCCGGCTTCGATGACGGCAGTCTCCAGCGGGTGCCCCTCGCGCAGTTTTTCGTCGATGTAATCCACCAGGATGATGCCATTCCGCACGACGATTCCGCACAACGCGATCATGCCGGTGAACGCCGTGAACCCAAATGGATTCCGGGTCAGCAGAAGCCCCAGCACGGCGCCGAACAGCGCCATCGGAATGGAACACATGACCAGGAGCGGTTCGGAGAGATTGCGAAACTGCATCAGCAGGACCAGGAAGATGGCAACCAGGCTGATGGCCAGCGCTTCGGTCATCATGGGCAACGTCTCGCTGCTGTTGGTGGCTTCCCCACCGTACTCGATACCATAGCCGCTGGGGAGCGCCAGGGCTTTCACCCGCGGAGCGATGGCCTTCAGCAGATCCGAGGCGTAGTGCCCTTCCCGTGGAAAGGCGCGCACCGTCAGGGTGCGGATGCCGTTGCGGCGCACGATGCGGCTGGTCTGCCACTGCGGCGCAAGCCCGGCGATGGAGCGCAAGGGAACACTGGCGTGGGTGATGGCGGAGGGCACGTAGACATTGCGGACATCCTCGAACGAACTCCTGCGCCCGGCATCGAGGCGGAGCAGAATGGTCACGGCGCGGTTGCCCTCCCAAAAGGTGCCGACCGGAGAGCCGCTGAAGGCCCCGGCCAGCAGGCTCGAGACCGAGGCGTTGGTCAATCCCAGCCGATTGGATACCTCCGTGTCGATATCGACATCCACCATGTAGGAGTCGCCGAAATAGTCGTCGTGAATCGATTGGGCGTAGGGGACGCGGTGCAGGATTTCCTCGACGCGCGTTCCAATTCGTTGCAGTTCGGCGACGTCGTAGCCGGAAACCCGCACCTCGACGGGAGCTTCCAGACTCATGCCTTGTTGCAACTCTTTGACGATGACCAGGGCCTCGGGCGCCACTGCGGCAAGGCTCTGGCGAAGCTCCGCCACCAGCGCGGGAGTAGCCTTCTCCTCTTTGGTGTTGACGATGAATTGGCCGTAGGCGGGGTCGGGATCCTGCGGGCTCACATTGTAATAGAAGCGTGGAGCGCTCTGGCCCACAAAGGCCGCGTAGTGCGCTACTGCCGCGCGGCTGCCAAGTGCCCGCTCAATGCGGCCCATGGCGTCGGCGGTGGCGTCGATGCGCGAGACTCGCGGCATCCACACGTCGATGACGAACTGGTTCCGTTCGGCCGAGGGAAAGAACTGCTGCGGAACAATCTTGAACATCAGGATGCCGGCGGCCAGCGCCATCAGGCCTAACAGTACCGCCAGCGGCTTGCGTCGCATGAAGAACACGATCAGCAGGTTATAGGCGGCCTGCAGCCGGTCGAGCATGCTGGTCTTTTTGCGCCCGGGTTGCTCTCCCGCACGGTTGGCGCCGAGCCCCTGGCGAATGAAGAAGCGGCACAGCAGGGGAGTGAGCAGAATAGCCACCACGAAGGACACGGAAAGCGCCACTGCCACGGTGATGGGGAGAGCGCGGATGAATTCGCCGACCGAGCCGGTGAGAATCAGCAGCGGCAGGAAGGACGCGACAATCGTCAGCGTAGCGGTGAGCACCGGGACCAGGACTTCCTGCACGCACTGCCAGGCGGCGTCGGGCCTCGGTATGCCGCGGTCCAGACAGTCGACGTAGTTATCCGCAATGACGATGGCGTCATCCACCACGATGCCCAGCACCATGATCAGCGCGGCGATGGAAACCTGGTTCAACTGGATGCCGATGTTGTCCAATACTCCCAGCGAAGTCATGACTGTGACCGGAATGGCAACCGCCGCGATGACCGCGACGCGGAGCGGCAGCAGGACGATGGTGACCAGGATTACCGCGCCTATCGCCAGCAGGAATTCGCGGCTCAACTCGGCGATGCGCGTCCTGACGACGGCGGGCTGATTGGCGATCGGATCCACGTGGAGGTCCGGCGGCAGAAGCGAGGCGAGACGGCTGAACACGGCGCCCAGTTCATCGCCCAACTGCACGATGTTGTTGCCCTTCTGCATCTCGATGGACAGCAGGACACTCGGTTCGCCATCGTAGCGGGTCACGAAAGACGGGTCCTGATAAAGGCGCTCCACCTTGGCGAAATCGCGGATATAAACCGGCTGGCCGCTGGGTGAAACATCCACCAGCAGGCTTCCGATCTGGTCTTCGGTGGTGAAGAGTCCGGTGGCGCGAAGAGGAATTTTCTCCAGGCCGGTTTCCACGCTTCCGGCACTCAGGATGATGTTGCGCTGCTGCAGCGACTGCATGACGCGCAGCGGATCGGTGAGGTATTGGGACATCCGCTCCAGGCTGCTGGTGATCCGGATCTGTTCGCTCTGCTCGCCGTAGGTGGCCAGCTTCCCCACATTGCGGACGCGCCGCAATTCATCCTGAATGCGGTCCACGTAGTCGCGCAGTTCACGGTAGCCGTAACGCCGGCCGTGAATCGCGAGCAACATTGCGACGGTGTCGCCGAAATCGGAATTGACGATGGGGCCGCGCACGCCGGCCGGCAGTTCGGTGGCTGCGGTCTCGATCATCTCGAGGCGCAGCTTGGCCCAGAACTGGTCGGCATTCTTGACGCTGTCCTCCAATTCGACTTTGATGGTGACCAGTCCCGGCCGGCTGGTGGAGTAAGTTTTCCGCTTGAGCACTTCCGGAAACTTGAAGATGTGCTCTTCGATCTTCCTGGTGACCTGCTGTTCCACCTGCTCGGAGGTAGCGCCGGGATACGCTGCCAGCACCAATCCCTGGCGAATGGTAATGCTGGGATCCTCGGTTCGCGGCATGGTCAGAAACGAATGGATCCCGACCGCCACCGCCATGGCCGCCAGAATGACCGAGACAAGCGGATAGCGCAGTGAGGCTTTGATGGGGTTCATGAGTCTACTTCGCCTCCGGCGCGACAGCCACGGCGACCCCGTCGCGAAGCCGGTCCTGTCCGGCCAGGACGACGGACTCGTCGCCCCCGAGGCCGCTCTTGATCTGAATGTCCGTGCCGTAAACCGTGCCTGTCTCCACACGCTTCGAGTACACGCGTTTCTGCTCCGGAAAATAGACAAACACCACGGTGGCGCCCTGCGGATCGTGGACCACGGAATCGCCAGGCAGAGTCATGGCGTCAAGCATGCGGTCGCTGCGAATCCGCGCCTCCGCGATCATACCCACGCGAAGCGCGTGCTTCGGGTTGGGAACGCGGATGCGAACCATGTAAGTGCGCGTGGTGGGATCGGCGGCAACATTGATCAACCGGACCGCGCCCTCGAACGTCTCACCGGGCGCGGCCGGGACTTGGACCGCGGCGGTCTGGCCAAGCCGTACCAGATGGATGTCGGTTTCCGGCACGCCCACGGTGATTTCCACCGGGTCGAGTTCGACGATCTGGAATACCGGACGCCCCGGTGAGGCCATTTCACCAACCTGAATAGTCCGGCTGGAAACAAAGCCGCTCAAGGGCGAACGGAGAGTCACATCTTCGAGGTGTTTGCGGGCCAGGCCCCCGGCGGCGACCGCTTGATTGTAGACGGCCCGGGCCTGCGCGCGATCTTCCTTCTGCGCGCCCGCCTGCGCCTGCGCGTACTGCTGCGCGGCCACCTGATAAGCGGCTTCGAATTTATGGAAATCGTTGGGGGCGAGGCTCTTGGAATCGTAAAGCTGCTTCATGCGGCGGTATTCGTCCTGCGCCCGTTCCCAGGCAATCCGCGCCTGTTCGACCACCTCCGGGCGCGCCGGGGACTCGGCCTTATCCAGCACCGCCCGCGCGGCCGCCACCTGGGCATCGGCGGCTTCCACCGCCAGCGCATAATCCGCCGGATCGATTCTGGCCAGCACCTGTCCTGACTGGACCGGGTCGCCCTCCCTGGGTCCGGCCTCAACCACTTTGCCCGAAACCACGAAGGACACATTCGAAGGCTCCTTCCAGGAAACGACGGACCCGCTGACCGGAACCGTTTGGGCAGTGTGAATGCGGTGGACGTTCCCAATTCTTACAGTGATGACCGCCTCCGGCTCCGGTGCGCCGTCTCTTCGGGAGGAGCACGATACCACCACGCCGATGAGAGAGATCAGAACCGGAATTTTGCGATTCAAAGATCGGCTCTTTTCATGCCACTCCCGCTTTCGCGTACCTCTCGCTATTCGGTTCCGATCCGCTCAGAGCGTAGAACAAGATGTACAAATAGCAGAGCACGGGGAGAAGGAACGCGTGGTGAAGTCCAATATGGTCGGCAATCACGCCCTGGATGACGGGCAGGACGGCGCCGCCCACGATGGCCATATTCAGGATGCCTGAGCCACTTCCCGTCAAAGCCCCCAGTTCCGCCTCACCCAAAGTGAAAATCGTGGGGAACATGATCGAGTTGAAGAACCCGACGGCGAGAATCGTCCACATCGCCGTATGTCCGTCCAGTAACATGGAAGCAGTCACCAGCGCCGCCGCCACGATCGCGCATAGAGTCAGCAGCCGTCTGGGATCCATCCGCCGTGCCAGCGCCGAGCCGACAAAGCGTCCGATCATGGCGCCACCCCAGTAGAACGAAACATAACCCGCCGCGGTTATGGCGGAGAGCCCTGCAATCGCGGGCAAACCGAAATAGTTCACCAGAAAGCTCCCGATGGAAACTTCAGCGCCCACATAGGCGAAAACTCCGATCACCGCGAACAGCAGACTGGGATGCTTCCAGATCGAATCCGGGATCCTCAGTCGAGGGTCCGCGGCGCGCTTGAGGCTGGGCAGCTTCGAAAAGCCGATCAGAACCGCCAACAACAACAGGGCAATGCCGATCGCGGTGTAGGGCATCTTGACCGACGCCGCTTGTTGCACGCGATACAGTTGCTGCGCGTGGGGAGTAAGTTTCTGGAATTGTCCAATGGCCAACGGCACGGCGCTCAGAATCAGCAGACCTCCAAGCTTCGGCGCGATGGTGGTGCCGAGCGAATTGAACGCCTGCGTCAGGTCCATGCGGCTGGATGCCGTTTTCGGTTTGCCTAGTTCGACCACATAAGGATTGGCGGACACCTGAAGGCCGGTGATCCCTCCGCCGAGAATCATGAGAGCGGTCAGGAACAACGGGTACGAAGCCGCGGACGCGGCAGGCAGGAACAGAAATGCTCCCACAGCCATGGTGAGCAGGCCGGCCACCATGGTCTTCTGGTAGCCGATCCAGTTGACGACCTTGGACCACGGCCATGAGAAGAAGAAGTAGGCCGAGAAGAAGGCGAACTGAACCAGCATGACTTTCGAATAGCTCAGGTCAAATAGCGCCTTCAGGTGTGGAACCAGGATGTCGTTCAGGCAGGTGATGAACCCCCACATGAAGAACAACGTGGTGACGATAGCCATGGGCCGTGTGTAATTGGGAGCTGGAACATCCGGAATGGTTTGCGCCAGTTCGGATATAGGAGTCACTTCGCGAGTTGCCATTGTGCTTGCCTCAGTTCGCCGAGCAATCTACCACCACGTTTCGGCCTGGACGCCGTACGTCAGGCCACTCGTTTTGTTTAAGTACGGAATTCCACCCACGAGTCCGCGGAGTCCCTCCGACCAGTCTGCATAGGTCAGGAAGACGCGAAGCACCGGCCGGCTCTGAAACTTTCTACCCGCTCCGATCTGCGGCGCGATGGTGAACTTGCGCAGCCAGCCTGCGTACTGACCTGGACTATCCGTGCGATCGAACCCTCCCTCGAACGCCAATGAGAGGTAATTCGTGAAAAAGACTTCGGGCCTCGCGCCAAACGACACCCACTGGTTCCATGGGTGCAGTGGATTACCGTCCTTAGTCCTCTGATAAATGGCGATCGGCATAATGGCGAACTTGTCGCTGGGCTGAAAAAGCACCTGCTCTGTCGCTAGAAGCTTTGCCGAGCTACGGAGATACTGCGTGGGATCGTCCATCGAAGTACTGAAGTTGCTGGCGGCTCCGGTTCCGTACGCGAAAGAAAACGAGTGAAAGCCACCGTGCCACTCGAGTTGGGTCTGGCGCACGTCGAATGCGTATCCATCCGTTGTGGGAATGGCCGTGCCCGTTGCTGTCGTGCCGCCCTTCGCATTAGCGAAATCGAACCACCCGCCCCAGAGCCCCCCGGGGCCCTTGATGCCATACAGGCGCAAGTCGAAGTTGCTCTTTGCGTAGTCGCCGCTCCCGGTGACAATGTCGGGCCGCGCCCCGGCCAGGTACGCCAGCGCCATCTTGGCAAATCCAAGATTGACATCCTCGACGCCGGCGCCATAAGCACTCATGTCCAGCGAATAGAAGTCGTCGATTTCAATGTGGCGGCGGCGGTAATATCTTTCGCCAGCCCAGAACTTGGCGTCCGGCTGACTCTCCAGGACATTGCCAGCTTGGATGAAGGCTTCTCGCAGACGGAAGTTGTCGTTACCGGCCCCCCCGGGGAAACTCGCGTAGGTGGAGGAGTTTGTAGTGTCGGCCTCCAACATCACTTCGGTCCTAAACCATGCCTTGTCGGTGGCGTGGCTGGGGTTTACCCAGTTGTTCACAAAAATGAATTCCCCGTAGGTTTCCGCTTCATTGCCCAGCCGGTATTTCGCGTCCGCTCCCGGAGCTTGAAAGGCAACCTGCTGGCCGCCCACGCTGTTCAGACCGTAACCCGAACGAAAATATCCATGGAATTCAAAGTTGGCGGCGGCTTGCTGCAGCTCCGCGATTTTCTGGTCTGCCTCCTCCAGGTTGTCGTACGTAGGCTCCTGAGGCAGTCGCCCCTGATACTGCTCCCAGGCATCTGCCTCTTTGATGGCTGCCTTTTTGACTGATTCCTCGGCCAGTTTCGCCGCCGAGACCGTCCCCTCTTTTGCCTTTGCGTCGGCCTCCTTCTGCTTTTCGAGTTGTTTTTCCAGAACAGCGATGCGTTGCTCGAACACGCGAGCGGTGTCGGCGTATTGCTGTTTGAGTTGCTCCAGTTGCTGCTGCATCTGTTGCAGCGGGTCCGCCTGTTGACCGGCAGCGCCGGAGGCTACGAAAGATATCATGAAAGCGCACCAGAAGAACGATCTAATTGGCTGGTTCCAACGAATCGCTGAAGTTGTCTTCATCGCCGATCTATTTCATCCGGCTATGCTCTTAAGCACGAAATAGTCCAAAGCAGACCCGCCGGTATTTCGGAGCCGCGAGTCCGCTAAGCCAGCGTGCCAGGCAGTGGTGCCGGCATGCAAATCCTGCACCTGAAACGCGAACTTTGCCGAATTGCGGCCGGCGAATGCCGTTCTGTCGCCGGTATGTATGTTGACGTCCAGCCGAAGAAGCGCGGGCTTAGGAACTCCTGACGTCGTGGAANNCTGCTGGGTCGAGACTCATCTCGACCCTCTTGGCGAGCGGCATCCACCGTCCCGGAGCGCCAAGATGAGTCTCGGCGCCGCAGACACGAGTGTCTGCGCCACGTCACGGCTCACGTCAATTTCCCCAACTATCCGAAATCCCCGGCCGACACCAGGAGTTCTGGCTTTAGGAGTCGCGAAGAAATATCCTGTGCACTCAGACCCANNATGCGCATTTGACGGAGTCGGGCCCAGAGGGCACCCCGTTAGGGAGCGATGGCGCACGTTCGAGACATTTGGTCAGCTTATTGTTTCGCGGTCCCTAAGAGGCGTCCGCCAACGCCGGGCCGGTCACAACTCCTGTGGGGGCCCCGGCCTGAGAACCAGGATGCCAAGCGGCGGTATCGTCAGCTCCAGCGAGTATGGCCGGCCGTGTACTGGCAGGGGAACGGCTTCCACACCTCCGCTGTTTCCCTGGCCGCTGCCGCCGTACAGTGGAGCGTCGCTATTCAGGGCCTCGATCCAATAGCCGTTCACGGGCGCCCCGACGCGATAGTTGTGCCGCGGCACGGGAGTGAAATTGCAGACGAACAGAGTCATGTCGCCGGGATTCTTCGCCCGTCTCAAGAATGAGATGACACTCCCTTCAAAATCGCCGCTATCCACCCACTCGAATCCGGAGGGTTCGAAATCCACTTCGTACACGGAGGGTTGCCCCCTATAAAAAGTGTTCAAATCGCGCACCCAGCGCCGCAACCCGGAATGCTGCGGCTGCTCCAACAAGTGCCAATCCAGGCTGCTATCGTGGTTCCATTCGTTCCATTGACCGAAGTCGTCGCCCATGAACAACAGCTTCTTCCCGGGATGGCCCCACATATAGCCGTAGAGTAGCCGAAGGTTGGCGAACTTCTGCCAGTCGTCGCCGGGCATCTTCCTAACCATCGAACCCTTGCCATAAACCACTTCATCGTGCGAGAGAGGCAAGACGAAATTCTCCGAGAACGCGTAGACCAGGCTGAAAGTAATCTGATTCTGGCAATAACGACGATAAATCGGATCGTTCGACATGTACTTCAGAGTGTCGTGCATCCAGCCCATGTTCCATTTAAGGTTGAAGCCAAGGCCGCCGAGAAACGTCGGCCGGGACACCATCGGCCACGCGGTGGATTCCTCGGCAACCATCATGGCGTCGGGGAATGCGGCGTACACCTGTTCGTTCAATTGGCGCAGGAACTGAAGGGCATCGATGTTCTCTTTGCCTCCATACCGATTGGGCACCCACTGTCCTTTGCTACGCCCATAATCGAGGTACAGCATCGACGCGACGGCATCCACTCGCAGTCCGTCGACATGATACTGCTCATACCAGAATAAGGCGTTGGCGATCAGAAAACCTCGGACCTCGGAACGCCCATAGTTGAATACCAACGTGTTCCAATCCGGCTGCTCGCCCTGCCGCGGGTCCGAATGTTCGTACAAATGCGTGCCGTCGAAATAACCCAGTCCAGCTTCGTCTTTGGGGAAATGAGCCGGAACCCAATCGACTATCACTCCGATGCCACGCCGATGAAGGCAATCCACCAGGTACATGAAATCCGAGGGAGTCCCAAACCGGCTGGTGGGCGCGTAATAGCCAATCACTTGATACCCCCAGGAGCCATCGAACGGGTGCTCCATGACGGGGAGAAACTCGACATGAGTATAGCCCGCATCATGGACATAATCCGCGAGTTGCACAGCCATTTCGCGATAAGTCAGCGAACGGTTTCCTTCCTCCGGTATCCTCCTCCACGAGCCGAGATGGACTTCATAAATGGAGACGGCGCAACCCAGACCGTTTCGACTTCCGCGGTTGGCCATCCACTCGCTGTCTCCCCAGGAGTAAGTGCCCAGGTCCCATACCCGCGAGGCGGTTTGCGGCCGGATTTCCGCGGCAAATGCGTATGGATCGGCTTTATCGACCTGATACTCTCCGTACCGGGACGCGATGTGATACTTGTACAGCGTACCCGCCCCCTGATCCGGTACAAAGCCCTCCCATACTCCGGCTGCCCCGCGCAATCGGAGGCCATTCGATTGCGGGTTCCATGCGTTGAAGTCCCCGATTACGCTGACCTCCCTGGCATTGGGAGCCCACACAGCGAAATGAATGCCACGCCGCCCGTCCTGCTCGCCCAGGTGCGCCCCCATCTTCTCGTAGGCGTGGTAGTGCGTGCCTTCCCCCAGCAAATACAGATCGTAATCGCTTAGCCACGGAGCTTGTGTGGAATCGGGCATCGGCTCACACCTGACAGCGCACCAGCCAAGAGGAGGTTAAACTCTCAAGGCCATCGATCTCTTCTTGCACGAGACGGTCCATAACAAGCTGCGCTATTCGAATACTGAGTCTCCGAGCCAGCCGAGATGCAAAGGTTGCACTTTACAATGCGGAATCTGCCGATCCGGAGTCCGCACAATGCCGTTCGATCGACAATCCGCAAATCCTGGCAGCGCGTTTCCGATTGGCGCATGAACTGCAACGAACAACCCGGAGATTCGCCGTTGTGCTTCCAACCGCATCCAGCTCGAGGGCCCGCTTCCAAAGGTTGCAACGGCGCGTCGCTCACAGGTTCAGCCACCCTCAGTCGCCCAGATGGGCCTCCGGAGGAAACTGGCCCGGGCTCGGACTGAAGGAACACGGGTGGAGCAACGTTCCAGCCCACGGCGTCGCCTGAAAAGGCAAGAAAGATTAAGGAGAAATACATGTACAAGAACGTATTGATCGTATCGGTAGCCAGTTTAGCTTTTGTCCTGCCCGCTTTCGCGTCGGATCGCGACGACGATATCGGGCGTGTCGAAAAAGCGGGCCGTGTCTTCCACGAAATCATGGCAACGCCCGATAGAGGCATTCCCCGCGACCTGCTGGAGAAGGCGAAGTGTGTTGCCATCATTCCAGGAGAAGAGAAGCTCGCCTTCATTTTCGGCGGCAATTACGGCAAGGGAGTGGCGACCTGCCGCACGGCCAATGGCTGGAGCGCCCCGATGTTCGTGGCTGTCGGAGGAGGGAGCGTCGGCTTTCAGATTGGCGGCTCTTTCACCGATGTCGTGATGCTGTTTATGAACGACCATGCATTGCAGAGCCTGCTAGGTGACAAGTTCAAGATCGGCGCCGACGCAACCGTGGCCGCCGGGCCAGTGGGCAGACAGGCAGCCGCCGGCACGGATGCCAGACTGACTGCGGAGATCCTGAGTTACTCGCGCAGCAAAGGTATTTTTGCCGGGGCCAGTGTGGATGGCGCGGTCGTGCAGGCTGATCGCAGCGGAGACCAGGCCATGTACGGTTCCAATGTTACTCGCGACGAAATCCTGCACGGAAGAGTTGCGGTACCTGAGTCCGCCCACCGTCTGGTGGAGGAACTCGGCAGTTATCCGTCAAATCGTTGAACCGGCACACGAACACCTGTTCGGCGTTCCTGGTAGTAACCAGCACAACGGCCCGCTCCAGGTAGAGTTTACGAACATAACCTTGGCGACGTCCCACCCGGAACCCGCAACGGTCCCTACATCACTTTCTTTGGGGGCCGTTGCGGCCGGGGAAACGGTGGCTGTGCCAGTCCGGTTCTGGCGGCGTCGGCGCTGCTATCGATTTTCTCCGGAAACCCGGGGAGCCTCCATCGGTGTCGCCATAATTCTCTGGAGTTTGAGCGCTGCCAGTAGAATCTCCATCCGCTGCAACCGTTTTTCCGGCTTTTTTTCGAGACACCGCATCACCAGTTGCGACACCGCCGGCGGCACATTTCGCAGGGGGGGCGGTTCCCGATCCAGGATCTGAAAGCGTAAGGCCGGCTTGGTGACCCCGTCGAAAGCCTTGTGGCCGGAGAGCATTTCATAGAGCACCGCGCCCAGCGAGAAGATGTCGCTGCGCGTATCCAGCTCGCGGCCCGCTACCTGCTCCGGCGAGAAATACGGCGAGATCGGCGCCGGAACGCAGGGCACAAATTGAACCCCGTCGTCCAAAAGCTTGACGCCGGCGGGCTGGAGCAAAGCGTACACACGGCTGCGCCCATGCACTACCCGCACAGCTTCCGCCATCGCGATGGCATAGTGCAGCGCTTCCGCCAAGGGCAGCGGGCCAGCCGCGATGCGGTCCGCCAGCGAAACCGGCGCCTGCGGGGCTCGTGCGGAGTCACTTTCCGTTTCGCGCGACCAGAAGAACTTTCGCTTCCCCACGTTCCACCATGGATTTGTGCATCGTACCAAAGGCCTCGACCACATGTTCCACCACTTCGTCGGTTTGCGAAGCCGCCACCTGCAGACCCTCGATAGCCTTAGTGTGAACCTGCGCGCCTTTCTGCAACGCCGCTATCGCTTCTTGCATCGCCGCCATGGTTTCCTGCAGCCGCTGGATGGATTGCCGCAGTTCCGCGACCACCGATTCCTGCTCCGTCTGTTGCGCCGCGAACCGCTCGTCGTGTCCCGCGATCTGCGACCGCAGGGAGGTGACTTTCTCCCTCCATTCCGAGGCCGAACTGGCTTGCCGGGCCGAAGCATTGGCCAGTTTCAATTCGATGAGGATGGAGTTTACCCGCTGCCAGCGGAGGTCCCGTTCCTTCTGCAGACAACCGCTCAACAGAGAGGAGATCCCTTCGGGGATTCCTTCCAGGGGTGGCGGCGAGCACTCCAATATCTGTCTCTTCAGTTCCTCCGGGTCCTCCGCCGGGAAGGCTCTGCGTC
>PLRZ01000246.1:16340-16960 GCA_003164075.1 Bryobacterales bacterium
TCGCGGTGCAGTTGGCGGAGTACTTCGGCCAGACTGGTGGCGTAGCGCAGAGTTTCCTCCAGGGGCATGGCCTTGGAAGTTACAGGTTCTTCGAGAGTATTCATAGGAAGAGTATCCCGGTTCCGAGTTGAGCATAACCGAAGTGGAGAATTGTAACAAGCGCCACGGCGTACCCGGCGTACTGTTAGGCCGCGGTTCGTTCCAGTACCAGGTTCGATATACTGGCAACCTGTGCTCGAAGCGATTCCCTCCCCCGTTCTGAAACCGAAACTCGGCCTGCGCGACGTCACCCTCATGGCCGTAGCCTGCATCGTAGGCACGCGCTGGATTCCCGCCGCCGCGCATGCCGGGCCCGGCTCGGTCACCTTGTGGCTGGCCGCCGCGGTGCTATTTGCCGTGCCGCTGGCCGTGGCCGTGGGCGCGTTGACCGTGAAATATCCCGGTTGCGCCGGCGGTCTCTACGCGTGGACCCGGGGAGATTTCGGACCGTGGCACGGCTTCCTCTGTTTCTGGGTTTACTGGATGGGCATCGCCTTCCTGCTGCCCACCGCCGCGCTGTTCTACATGGGGGCCGGCTTCTACGCGCTGGGGCCCAAATACGCCCACCTGGCCGACAACCG
>PLRZ01000246.1:16990-20154 GCA_003164075.1 Bryobacterales bacterium
CCCATCCACGTGCTGCCCAAGTGGAACTGGGACACGGTCAACTTCTGGTCCAACATCGCTTACGGCCTGTCGGGCGTGGAGATGGCGGCCATGATGGGGGCCGAAATCCGCGACCCCGCGCGCACTCTGCCGCGCGCCGGGTGGATCGCGTCGGGCTTCGCCACGGTCTTCTATAGCGCTACCACGGTGGCCCTCCTGGTACTCTTGCGGCCGGAGAAAATCAGCGAGTTGAACGGGCTGGCGCAGGCTGGCGAATCGGCCGGTCTGGCACTGGGCGCCCTGTGGCTACCGCCGCTGATCGCCGTGCTGGTGATGGCCAGCGCGGTGGGGCAATTCGGCGGTTTCGGCACGTCGGTCTCCCGCCTGCCCTTCGCCGCCGGCGTGGACAACCTGCTGCCGCGTGCTTTCGCGCGCGTGCATCCCCGCTGGGGAACGCCGCATGTTTCCATCGTCACATTCGGTGCGGTGGCATCGTTTCTGCTGCTGATTTTTCAACTGGGCGACAGCCTCCGCGCGGCGTATCAGGAGATGGTGTCGCTGATGGTGATCACCGGCTTCCTGCCGTATCTGTACATTTTCACCAGCGCATGGAAAACCGGTAAACGGATCAGCGCGATCTCCGGATGGGGCATAACCATTCTGGCGATTTTGTGCTCGCTGGTGCCGACGGAAGCCATCGCCAACGTCTGGGTCTTCGAGGGAAAACTGGCGGCGGGGACGTTGGCCGTGGTGGCATCGGCCTGGCTGGCCTATCGGCGCGGCGCGAGGTCAGGCAGTGCGATTTCACGCTAAACTCAGCCGGCAGCTAGAAGCGCTGACACAAGCGGATTCGGTCTACGCCTGGCTCGATAGTTTCCCCCAACGTCCGATTCTCTCGGATGATGCTATTTCGGATGCTATTTCGGGGACAGGCTACATAACCTCGAAATTCAAGCCGATCAGCGGAACGGAGTTTCGAGGTTATGTAGCCTGTCCCCGAAATAGCGGGTGTCTCGGTTTGCAGCAGTGTGCGTCATGCCGAGCCGCGACCGTGAGGGAGCGATGAGGAGCGCACTTAGTAACTACTCACTATGTCCCATATGTCCCGTGTGAAACCCGACTAAGTGCTTGTACTCTTCCAGTGCATTGAAAACCACCGGGCAGAGCGGAGCCCAGCGGCACACCGACGCCAGACGCCCACCGAGCGAGTGCGTACCCCGCGCCACGTGCGGAAAATTGCGGCATGCCTCGGGACGCGCCGGATAAATGCCGCAGCGATTGCCCTTCAGGAACACACAGCCGCCCTTGCCGCTGGCCAGTGTCCGCGCCCTGGGCGATTCGGCGTCGGGCGTCGTGAAGCGATGAACCACCGCCTCTTCGCTCTGGCCCAGGTACGTCGCGATCCTGGCCACTTCCGCGCCGCGCACGCTCACGATGGAGTACCGGCAACAATTGGCGCACGCGGTACAGTCGACGCGCCTTTGCACTTCGGTGGCGACCGCCTGAAACGCTTCGACGCGTTGGTGGTGCGCCGCCAGGTAGCGCCGGAATTGCAGGTTTTCCCCGCTCTTGACCGTTCCCTGCCGCGCGATCTCCGCCAAGTCGGTGATCACGCCACCAGCATAACGCTAACCGGCGATCCGTACCACCACCTTACCCATGGGTCCCTCCGCCAGACGGCCGAACGCGCCCACCACTTCTTCGAAGGGGAAGACGCGGTCGATTACCGGCCGCGCGCCGGCCTCCGCCATGCGGCGCACAATCTCGCTCCAAGCCGCCTGCGCCGTTTCCGCGGTGTAATCCGCCACCGCCACGCCGCCGATCCGGTTGCGGCGGAAGAACAGCGTGCCAGTGTTGAACTCCGGCACCGTTCCCCCACTCCGTCCCACCACGCTGATCTTGCCGCCGTGCCCCAGCATGGCGATCACCTGCGCGAACAGCGGGCCGCCCACGTTGTCCACCGCCAGGTCCACCCTCAGCGGAGCGGTCGCCGCCTTCACCTTGGCGAGCAGTTCGCGATCCTCGGGACTGAAGACCGCGTCCGCCCCCAATTCCTTCAGCCGGTCGGCCTTGGCGCCACTTCGCGAGAGCCCCACCACTGTCAGGCCCATCGACTTCCCCAGTAACACCGACGCCACGCCGACACCGCCCGATGCCCCGGTGATGAGCAGCACCGAGCCCGCCGGCGGCGGCGCGGCCGGCTCGCTCCACTGAGTCAGCGCCTGCCAGGCCGTCAGAAACACCAACGGAGCGGCCGCCATCTCCGCGGGGCTCCAACCTTGCGGAATGGGTGCGAGACTGGCCGCCGGCGCTACCACCATCTCGGCCAGCGTGCCGCGCACACTCACGCCCACGTCGCAGCGCAGGATGCCGGCCGAGTCTCCCACCTTTGGATGCACCACGCCGGGACCGGCGGCGACCACCTCGCCTACCGCGTCGCGCCCCAGTATGTGCGGAAACGCCGGCTTGGCGGGATACATTCCGCGGGCCAGAAACGCATCCGCCGGATTCAGCGCCGCGTACCGCACTCGCAGCAGGACCTGGCCCGGTCCGGGATGCGGCTCGGCCACCTCGGCCAACCGCAGTTTCTCCACTCCTTCATAACCATCCATCAACCATGCACGCATGTTTCTATTCTCGCCTACCGCCGCGTGTGGCGCGATAATGCCAAGCAGTGCCCCTTCAACTGGCTGCCGCCGTTACCCTCGCCATCTGGATATACTTTCTGCTCTTCCGCGGCGGATTCTGGCGCGAATTTCGCCGGGGCGCGGGCCCTCCGCCCGCGCCTTCCTCAACCGCGCCCCGCATCGTGGCCATCGTTCCCGCCCGCGACGAGGCCGACGTGGTGGGCCGCGCCATCGCCTCACTGGCCGCGCAACGTCCGCCGGGGTATTTCCACATCATCCTGGTGGACGACCACAGCACCGACGGCACCGGGGCCATCGCCGCAGCCGCCGCACCGCGCGACCTTCTCACCGTGGTGTCCGCCGCGCTCTTGCCGGCGGGCTGGACGGGCAAACTCTGGGCCGTTGCCGAGGGGGTCCGCCATGCCGCGCCGCTCCAACCGGACTACCTTCTGCTTACCGATGCCGATATTGTCCACCCGCAAGATAATGCCGCCACTCTGGCTGCGCGCGCGGAATCTGAAAACTACGACCTGGTCTCTTACATGGCCACCCTGGCTT
>PLRZ01000719.1 GCA_003164075.1 Bryobacterales bacterium
GGTGGCGTATCTTTAGATATCGCCGCGCGGAAGAACGTTCAGAACTCCTGACGTCGTGAAATTTGGGACAGGCCCGTTTTCGTGGCGCAGGCACTCCTGCCTGCTGGGTCGAGACTCATCTCGACCCTCTTCGCGAGCGGCATCCACCGTCCCGGAGCGCCGAGAAGAGTCTCGGCGCCGCAGAAACGAGTGTCTGCGCCACGTCATGGCTCAGGTAAATTTTCCCAACTATCCGAAATCCCCGGCCGGCATCAGGAGTTCTGAAGGTGGGGCAGGCGGTGCTCGCCTGCCAGTCCGCTGCCCAAGCAGGGTAGAGTGCAGGCGGCACTCCCTGTCCCACCCCCCGGATCTCTCGCCATGGAGTGGTGCATGGAATGGCTCAGCCCATTTTCCCAGGCCACCCAAAATTGCGGAGTGACCTCGGGAGTTCGGAGACTTGGCCTCGCGCTCGCCGATGCCGGCTTCCCGGAACTTCCGACTCCCGGTCAGGCCCTCTATTGCCAACGTCCGCCGATTCCCAAAAAGCCGCGGCGCTCACACCCCGTTCACTCCGGCGCCCCCGGTGGCCGCGCTGGCTTCCGACTCAGGTCCTCTGACTTCTTCTTATAGACATGCGGGTTCTTGAAAACCCGGTTTCCACCCACTTTGCGATCGCCAGGCGAAGCGCACTGTCGGCGCGCATCGCCAGGTCGGCCGCTTTCTGCCGCGGCCAGCCGCGGAATGAGGTCACGTGGTAGGAAGCGTCCTTCCCCACCGCGTGCGGCGAGAAATAGTAGTTGGAAACGCAACACCGGTTTCCCGGATGCACTACCTTACTTACCGAATGCCACGACCGTTCGTCGGTCTGCATCGCTACCAGGCGGTTGAAGCGGCTGTGTAAGGTCCGTTGCGGCTTGCCGGGGCCGCGATCCCACAGCTCCAGATGGCCGCCGAATTCGTCGCTCCAGCCCGGCGTGACGTAATAAAGAAGATTCAGCGCGCGATAGTTGTTCCGCTCGATATCGTGGGAATTGTCCAAATGGGGATTCAGATAGTGATCCCGCGCCATGAGGCTGACTCCACCCGCGTACAAATTCTCATCCGGCAGCAATGGCGCGATTCCGGTGATCCTCGAAATGAGCTCTAACACGCGGGAGTCCTGGAAGGCGTAGATCGTCTCCTCCAGGAGCGGATTGTAATCGCTCATCTGGTAGCCCACATACTTGAGCTGTCCCAGGGTTTTCTTGAGCACCATCGCGGACGGGGCGGGGAAGGCTCGATACACCGCGGCGGCGATTTCGGCGGGTAACAGGCCATCCAGCGCGAAGCTGGGAATCCGGCCGGGAAGTTGAAACTCAGCCCGCGCGGCGCTCTCTCCGCGAGACAGGCTCTCGACAATCGAATCCGCCAATTCCCTCCGCCCCAGGTTCACAACACCATTGTAGATGGAGCCTGGCTCCGCTCAAAGGGTGCGTAAACGATCTGGGGAACGTCCGTCACCGGTGGACGCTCCCTACAGAACTCCTGACGTCGTGGAATTTGCAGTGAGCCCGCCATCGAAAGGAATGGCTCAGNNCGGGGCGACATCAGGAGTTCTGTCCTTGCACCGGCCGCACTTTTAGCGGAAAATGATGGCAGCACCAGAGGGCTCACTTAATGGATGATTTCCTGCAGGGCACGTCGTGCGGTAGCGCGTCCCAGGTTCGCAATGACCCGGTCACAATGTTCCAGAAGAGCGGAAAGCTGGTCACCGCGCTGCTGGAGTCGGCTTCCCAGGCGATAGTCGGCATCGACCGCGCCGGCCGGATCGTGCTGGCGAACCGGCGCGCGGAAGAGATCTTCGGGTATACCCGCGAAGAGCTGGTGGGCGCCCGCATTGAGATGCTTCTACCCGATTCCAAACGTGCTGCCCACACCCGCGACCGCGACGAGTACTTCGCCCGTCCGCGCGCCCGCCCCATGGGGATCGGCATGGACCTCGCCGGCCGCCGCAAAGACGGCAGCGAAGTTCCCGTGGAGGTGAGCCTCAGCTACGTGGAAATCGACGAAGGCGTTTTCGCCATCGCTTTCGTGAGCGATATCAGCCCGCGCAAGCGGCTGGAAGAGCAGTTGCTTCACGCCCAGAAGATGGAAGCCGTCGGCCGCTTGGCCGGAGGCGTGGCGCACGACTTCAATAACATGCTGACGGTCATCGCCGGCTACAACCGCATGATCCTGGACGAGCTTTCCACATTGGATCCTCTGCGGGGATACGCCGAAGAGATCCTCAAAGCCGCCGACCGGGCCGGCGCCCTCACCAACCAGTTGCTGGCATTCAGCCGCCGCCAGATCATGCAGCCGCGCGTCATCAGTGTGAATGCCGTAATGACTCAGACCCAGAAGATGCTGCAGCGGCTCATCGGCGAGGATGTCCAACTGGTCCTCAATCTCGGGGTGAACGTGGGCAACATCAGGGCCGATCCGGGTCACGTGGAACAGGCCATCGTGAATCTCGCCTTAAACGCGCGCGATGCCATGCCCCTGGGCGGGCGCCTGACCATCGAAACTTCCAACACGATATTGGACGAGAACTACGCCAGAACTCACATGGGCGTGAAGCCCGGAGACTTTACCATGATTGCGGTGAGCGACAACGGCCACGGCATGGATGCCGAAACCCGCCGCCACATTTTCGAGCCATTCTTCACCACCAAGGAAAAAGGCAAGGGGACCGGGTTGGGGCTCGCCACAGTCTACGGTATGGTGAAACAGGCTGGCGGAGACATCTGGGTCTACAGCGAACCGGGCCAGGGAACCACCTTCAAATTGTATTTCCCGCACGTGCTGGAACCATTGTCCGAATCCTCCGGGAGCGATGGCTCGCCAGACAGGCGGAGCGGCGGCGAGACCGTCCTGGTGGTGGAAGACGAACAGGCGGTCCGCGACCTTACCGTGCGGATTCTGCAGCAGCTTGGCTATACCATCCTGGCCGCATCCGGCGGCGCCGAAGCCCTGGAGATCTGCCAGACTCATGCCGGCCACATCGACCTGCTGCTCACCGACGTGGTAATGCCGAACATGAGCGGCCGGCAATTGGCGGACCATATTCAGGCGAGCCGTCCCCGGACCAAGGTCCTGTTCCTCTCCGGTTACACCGAGAACACCGTCGTGCACCATGGCGTTCTGGACGCCGGAGTCGACTTCCTGCCCAAGCCGTTCAGCCGGGAGAATCTTTCGAAGAAACTGCGGGAAGTGCTGTCCAGAGCGTAAGCGGCATTGGCGCCAAATGCCAGGTTCACAAGTTATCTTCCTCGTCATCCGTATCGGCAGCCGAATCGGCAAGGGGCGAATCCGGGTCATGGGGATCGCGCAAGCGATAACCAACCCACGGCTCCGTCAGGATGTACACAGGCTGGCGAGGATCGTCTTCAAGCTTCTTGCGAAGGGCCTTGATGTAGGACCTCACATAGTCGGGTTCGTTGCCGTACTCGGAGCCCCACACGGCGCGCAAGAGCCTCGCGTGTGTGACCGGGATATTCCTGTGCTGCATCAGGAACGCGAGCAATTCGAATTCTTTAGGTGTAAGATGGATCTCTCTTCCGGCCTTTCGCAGTATTCGGCGTTCCATCTCTAACTCTAACTGTCCGGCACGAAGCACCGGTGTGTGCAGCACGGCAGATCCTCCCAATGAACAGCAGGTAGTCTTCGGGATGGGCCCGGAACGTATGCAGTCCGCGGGGCAAACCGTGATAGACGGTGCCTTGCCAGTTGGCCCACGGGGCGGGAGCGCGCTGGTCGTCGGAAATGGAAACCAATGGGACCTCGGGGTAGGCCTGCAAGAGCGGTTTCAGATCGTGCCGCCGAACCATGCCGTGGAGCGTCGTCACAGTCGGCGTCCGATGGTAGCGCACCAGGGGGAAGTGGACGTGATCGCAGTGAAAATGAATGATATCGAAACGGCGTGCGTCGCGGAAAACCAGGTCCATCAAGCGGACATCCTTCCTATTTCGGGTAC
>PLRZ01000662.1 GCA_003164075.1 Bryobacterales bacterium
CCCCTACTGCCCGACCGTGATCGCGAGTCCCGTCTGCGAGGAAACTCCGCCAATCGTCGCCACTACTGCAGCGTCTCCATTGGGCAGACTCGCCGGCACCGTCACATTGAACTGATACAGGCCCGATGCCGATAGCCCGGCGAACGACGGCGTCACTGCCACACCCCCAATGGTCATCTGCACGGTGTTGGCCAGCGGTAACGCCGTGGTCACCTTCTGCCCCGTGGGCGCCGCCGGAGTCGTCGGACCGAATCCCGTGCCATACAACGAGATGATCTCCCCTGGGTTGGCCGGCGTAGTGGTTCCCACCAGGCTGCCGTCCAGGTGAACCGCGGCCGCATGCGTGCTGTCGAGAGTAAAGAATGCCGGCGCGAACTGTACTTTCTGCGCCGTAAACGAGTTACTAAGCTGCCCCGCTGTAGTCACCTGGACCGTCACCGATCCCGTGACGGTGTCATCCGGCGCCAGCACGTTGATTTGCCCGGGACCGATATAGGAGATGTACGCCGGTATTCCGTCTATGGTGACCGATACGCCCTGAAGCGACGCCGGCAGCGCTCCGTTGACAATGTCGCTGGCCTGCCAGCTATAGATAGTCGCCGAAAGATTAGTGCCGAATATGGCGACCCACGTGGCCGACGCGAAATTAGTCTGGTAGCTCGCCGCATTGGCTACCGCGGTGATCGCGGGCGCTGGCGGAAGTGTACCTTGAACAGTCAGCGTCACGGTGACCGTCATCGGAGTGACGCTGTTATCGGCCGCGGCAACTGTCACGTTGGCGGTATAAGTCCCCGGCGCCATGTTATACGGGATCACCGAGACGGCCGGCGCTCCCGGCAGCGAGCCGGACGCGGCAGACAGGGTGGCCCAAGACGAATCGCTGGAAGCCACCCACGTAAATGTTCCCCCGCCCGTATTGCTAATCGAAAGGCTCTGCGACACCGGGACCGCGCTGCCAATCGTGAACTGGTATGGGAGCGATTGCGGCGTCACCGACAGAACTGCCGGTGCGGCAGTCACTACCAGGGTGACGGCCACCGTGACGGGACTGTTGGACGCCGCCGTCGACGCGATTTGAATGGCGCCATTGTAGGTGCCCACCGCCAGCAGTGCCGGCGATACCGTCACCGTGACGTTCGACGGAGCCGTGCCCGAGGCCGGAGACACGCTCAACCACACGGCACTCGCCGAATTCACCGTCGCCGTCCAGGCGAGAGTCCCGGTCCCGGCATTGGCAATCGCCAGGGACTGCGTCGCCGGGACGCCGCCGCCCGCCGTGTACGTAAACGGCGACAAGGTGGCGGGAGTGACGGACATCGTAGACTGGGGAACCGCCCTGACGCCAATCGCGTCGATCCCCGCGACGGCGTCCACCACAAGAGTCTGGTACCCGGTCAACGTCGCCGGCAACTGCACCACGATCGCCGTATTCGACCACGAAGTAACCGTCAGCGTCTGAGGCGTGGTGGATCCCGCCGGAGTGGCCGTCACCTTGCAATTGCCGCACTGCGTACCGAGCGATTCGCCGTTGATCGTGATCGCCGTACCGGAAGCCACCGCTTCCCCCGTCACAGCGGTGGACAGGGGCGTGACGTTAATGATGGCCGCACCGAACTTACAACGGGTCGCCGCGAAATAGCCCACCGACGCGGCCAGGGTTCCGCAGTTGATGGCGCCCATCGACGTACTGGTAGCGGTGTAAGCGCCGCTCCCCGTCGCCATATCGACGTACCAAATGGTCTCGGTATCGCCGCCGTCGATGAACGGTACGGTTCCCCACGTGACCCCCATGATGTCGTTCAGGTAGCTGCCGGTGGAAGCCTGCACCGCGAAGAACGTTCCTCCATAGCCGGACAGGACCGGGTCCGCGCTGGCCGACGTCCCGATGGACTGCCAGTCGGTGGTGCCGTCCAGGAACGATTGGACGATCAGATAGGTGGGGTGCGTGGTGCTGGTGATATTGGCGATGCCCGGAGCACTGCAATTGAACGTGCCCAGCAGGGCAGTATTCGTGAAGGCTCCCGTGTCGACATGGCAATACTGCAACACGCGGGTGAGGGCGGGCTTCTGGGATACGAAGCCGAGCGAGGCGCTGGTGGTGGATACCAGCCCGTCACTGGCATTGGAGGTGGAAACGCTGGACGAGAGCGTGGCATAGGCGCCGGCATTGCCGACAATGGCGATGGCGTCCACGCCCGCCAGATCGTCGCCGCGCTGGTTCCAGGTGGCCAGGTTCCAAAGAAATGCGCTCCCGGGTACGAGTTCGGCGTCCTCGGTGCCCGCCTGCAATCCCGCGGCATAGTTGCCCGCCGCGAACGAACCGAAATTGGGAGTGGCAATCAACACCAGCTTGCGTACCAGCGTATAGTACGGTGGCAAGTACGTCCCGTTGGTCTGCAGCCCCGAAAGGTAGGCGCGCGCGATCAGGCCGCCCATGCTGTGGGCCACCAGGTCGATCTGAGGCACTTGCGTTCCATCGTCATATTTGATGCCGTTCAGGAAATTGCCCAGGTCGACGCCCAGCGTTTCAATCGGTTGGTTGGCACCTTCCACGCAGTTGTCGAACAGATAGACCACCGGCACTCCGGCGGACACCAGATATTGCGCCATGTTGCCGAATGTCGTCGCCGAAGACGTCGCGATCGGGCAAGTGCCGGTGAAACCCTCTTCCCAGCCATTCAACAGCACCACCGGGGGCTGCGTGCTGCCGTTTGGCACGGTGGTGCGCGGTTCGACTACCACATCCACGTTGGCATGCATCTCTTCGCCCGAAGCGCTGGTGGCCGATAGCGTGACGGCATACTCGCCCGGTGTCGCCCGGGAAGAGGGCGCCAGCAGGATTCGATCCTGTGCCGCATTCGGCGCCACCACCAGGCCGGCCACGTCCTGGCCGCCGGCGGTCACGCGCCGCGTCTTGGCGTGGACCATGAAATCGAGCGTGTCCGCCGCTGCCGGGATCTCGGTGGCTTCGCCCATCCGGACTTCGTACCGGGTCTTCAGCACAACCATCGGCCTGGCGGTCTGGGACACGGCGCAAAACGCGCTACCTAAGAGCAATCCGGCGGCAATCGCGACACGGTTGAACGCACTACGGGTGCACTCCTGCTGGTGACGTCGCATGCTATTAATAGGACGCACCCGTCCGAAAAAACGCGCAGGCGATTTTTGAATTGTTCCGTTTCGCACGTGCGCCCAAAGCGGTCGCCTCCGGCGTGATAAGATTTCGGACTGGAACCCAGGAGCCAAGCATGAAACCACTGATCCCGATTGCCCTCGCCGCGGCCTTCGCCGCAACCGCCATTATGGCCATCGCGCAGAGCCCGGCGCAGCCGGCGCCCCCGCAAAAAGGCCCCGCCGCCCCGGCGCCCAAGGGCCCCGATCCGAATTCGCAATATCGATTAGGCCCCGATTCGATGCCCCAGCCGGGCGTTCCGCAGGGCGAGATCCGCGGTCCGTTTACCCTGGCGTCGAACGTCTATCCGGGCACCCAACACACTTACTGGGTGTACGTTCCGGCGCAGTACGATCCGGCGGTTCCGGCCAGCCTGATGATCTTCCAGGACGGACAGGCATTCAAGGCCGAAGATGGCGATATTCATGCCCAGCACGTGATGGACAATCTGATTTACCGCCGCGAGATTCCGGTGATGATCGGCGTATTCATCAATCCCGGCCGCAGGCCCGATCAGCCCGAGCCGACGCTGCAGGAGTGGGGCGACCGGACCACCAATCGCCCCGCCGAATACAATACGCCCGACGATAAATACGCGCGCATCGTAGTCGACGAGCTCATGCCCGCCCTGTATAAGGACTACAACATCTCCAAAGACCCCGAACAGCACGGCATCGGCGGCTCCAGTTCCGGCGCCATTGCCGCGTTCATGGTGGCATGGGAACGGCCCAACGACTTTCGCAAGGTGCTGAGCAATGTCGGCAGTTTCGTCAATCTGCGCGGCGGCAATGTGTATCCGGAACGCGTTCTGGCGGCGGACAAGAAGCCCCTCCGCGTGTTCCTGTGCGATGGCCGCAACGACAATCGGGGAATCGGCCGCGGCGGCGAATACGACGAGACGCGCGACTGGTTTTTCCAGAACGTCCGGCTGATGAAGGCGCTGACCGAGAAAGGTTACGACGTGAACTACTCATGGGGGATGAATCTCCACGGCCAGAAATTCGGCGGCGCGATCCTGCCCGAAATGATGCGCTGGCTGTGGCGCGACGGCCCGGTCTCCACCGACCCGAACGATACGGCGGAGCGCAGTTTTCGAGAGCCGGCGAAGTCCGGGAAAAAAAATTAATGGCCACCGATGAACACGGATAAACACGGATAAAACAATGTCTTTTCTTATCTGTGTTCATCCGTGGCGAATTCGGTTTTTTGCAAGGACCGCTTGCTGGCACGCGCGGCTCGGAAAACACTGCGATGATTCCACGGGACTTGTTACCGAGCCGCGACCGCCAGGGAGCGGTGCTGCTCCTCCGCATGGCAGTTTCGCGACAGAAACCAGCTAGGCCCCCAGCCGCTTTTTCAGCTCCTGCACCCGTTCGCGAGCCACTGGCAACTCCGTCGAACGGGCATCCTTCAGCCGCACCAGCGCGCGTCCCCCGAACCAGGCGTCGAGTTCCTTGACCCACGCCAGGTTCAACAAGGTGGAACGATGAATGCGGAAGAAGTGGCGCGGATCGAGCTTCTGCTCCAGATCGGATACCGTGTGGTCCACCACGTGGCTCTTGCCCTCGGTGGCGGCATAGGTCAGCTTCTCCTGCGCAAAAAAGTGCGTCACTTTGGCCAGCTCCAGGACATGAATCCGCTCGCCCAACCGCGAGGCGATGCGTTCCGGATATTCCGCCGCCAGGCCGGCCCCGGGCTGACGCAGGGCTCCGGCCAGTTGCGCCAGCATGGCCTTCCAGTCCGGCGCCGCAACCGCCGACGCGCGTAGCCTCTCGATCTTGTCGAGGGCGCGTGACAGGTGCCGTTCTTCAATGGGCTTGAGCAGGTAGTCGATGGAGTTTACTTCGAAGGCCTGCAAAGCGTACTGGTCGTAAGCCGTGGTAAAGACCACCAGCGGCTGCCGGTCCATCATGCCGAGCATCTCGAAGCCCGTCATTCCGGGCATCTGAATATCCAGAAAGAGCACGTCCACGGCGGTTTCCGACAGTGCCGCCAGGGCATCCACGGGGTCGCTGCTGCTTCCGGCCACTTCCACCCGCCCGGTCTCATCCAGCATGCGTTTGAGCCGGCGCACCGCCAGCGGCTCGTCGTCCACTAGAAAGGCGCGCATCATGCCAGCACCTTCTTTTGCGGCACCGATACTCCCACCACCATGCGGCCGCCGCGGCGCGCCATCTCCAGGCGGCCCTCGCCGTCGAACAGGGCGGTCAGGCGCTCCTGGAGGTTCTCCAGTCCGTGACCCTGCTGCAGGGAACTCCGCTCGAACCCGGGTCCGTTATCGCTCACTTCCAGCACCAGGCAGCCCGACACCAGGCGCGCGGCCACTCCGATCTCGCCTCCATAGCGGTTGGGCGCCACGGCGTGTTTGATGCTGTTTTCCACCAGCGTCTGCAGCGCCAGCGGCGGAACGTCCAGGTCCGCCATGTCCGGCGGCACATCCAACGTGAACCGCAAACGGTCGCCGAAACGCGTTTTCTCGATTTCCAGGTAGTCCTCCACCACGTGCAATTCCTGGCGCAAGGGCACCAGGCCGCGGGCATTGTTGTCCAGCGAATAGCGCAACAGCGCCGCCAGCCGCTCCACGGTCCGTTCCGCCTTGCGCGGATCTTCGCGAATCAGGGCGCTGATGGAATTGAGAGTATTGAAGAGGAAGTGGGGATGGATGCGCGATTCGAGCGACGAGAGCCGCGCCTGGGTCACCAGTTGACGCGCGCGCTCGTCCTCCAGTTGGCGGGTGCGCAGCTCTTCCTTGGCGGCCTCCAGGCGCCCCCGAAGAACTTCAAAAGCCGTGGTGGTGAGGCCCAGCACCACCGTCAAACAGACCGCGATGCGCAGCCCATATCCGAATTCCGGCCAGAAGTGCGCCCAGTTCTGCCAGCCGACGGCTACGAAGATCAGGTTTGCCGCCAGCGACCCCACCACCGCCCAGCCGGCTAGTATGGCAACCAGCAAAGGGATCCGCAGAAAGCGCGACCGGCACCACAGCCGCGGTCCCAGCCGCTCCATCACCAGCCATGCCGGCATCCCGATACAGAAAGTGAAGACCAGGCTGTACCTGAAATGGTCCACCGTTTCCCGGAGGGTGGAGTGCTCGCGAAAAACCATCATCAGGACCGGGGGGATCACGGCCACGGCGATGTTGCTGACGATCACGTCCGCGATTTTGCGCAGAACTCTCATTCAGCTCTTATGGTAGTGGGCCGCGCGGGCAGCGGCGTGGGGTGGGGCGACGAAAAGGCGCGGATTCCCGACGAAGGGCCGCCGGGAATGGACGAAGCGCGCAGGAATAACTTCGCAGCAAGCGTCGTGGCGCAGACACTCTTGTCTGCGGCGCCGAGACTCTTCTCGGCGCTCCGGGACGGTGGATGNNAGGAGGGCGGGCTGAAGCCCGCCGCGGACAATGTGAAGTTATTTCTGCGTGGTTCCTTAGCTTGACTGGCTACATCGATAACCGCAAAATCTCCGAAAGGACAGCTTGAAACGCCGGCATGACGTCATTCACGTTCTCAACCTGTATGTACATTCCCGATGGAATGCTGGAATTATACACGGTATCAGTGGCGTTGGCCCCGCCCGGTCCACAGGGACTGCCTTGTTTGCAGTTCGACATACGCATCAGAAGCGCAGCGTCTACGCCTCCAGCGTTGCCGTCGTAACCCAGGGTGTAAATTACCGGCGTTAGAGTAGTATCGCCGTGAATTTGGCGTGCCGCCATATCCGCGGCATTCCAGGAGGCGAGTCCGATCTGGCAGGCGTTGCCAGACGCCAGTATTCCCCCGGAGAGAGTCCCGGTGAGGATTATGGCGCCCATTCCGGTGGCGCCGTTGCCTGCGCCTGTACCCCCCGCGCCGGATTGGCACTGACCACTGGTCTTCCAGATCAGGGACTGCTGGTAATCCTGGTACGTGTAGGGGGCAGTGTTCGACCCTGTGGTCGAATTACCGTAGTAGTCCGCAATGGGTATGTTGATAAGGCTTGAAACTGAGACTCCGTTGCTTCCAAACTTGCAGCCAGTGCCGCTCAGGAGGTTCTCGTTGCCACCCGTCTGGCCTGAACCGGTCATCGCTACCCACGAAGCCACGGACAATCCGCTGGTAGTCGTTTGGATCCGCTCGCGAATCCCATTTCCAGCGTCCGTATTATAGGCATAGCCACCCCACTGCGCGAACCAGCCCAGCACGGACTTGGTGGAAACATTCGGGTAGACTCCGTTGGTTCCGTCGTTCGTGTAGGTGCATCCGCTCCCGGATTTGAGGGTGGGGTTGACAGTATTATTCCAGTTGAAGTCGGCTGAAATGCCGTTGGGCGCGCCATCCGTCCATAGCACGATGATATTAAGGGCTCCCGGGTCGTTCGCCGCCTGTAGTTCCTTCCACGCGAGCATCAGCCCCTCCGCCGTACCGGTGTTGCCGCTTGACACCATGGCGTTGATCGAAGTGATCATGTTGGGAGTTTCGGTCGTGCCCTTGAAGTTGACATCCGGGCCTGTCGCGCCGGTCGGTGGATTTGTGCCCCAGTCCCCCGGCGGATAGGCCACGAAGCTGCTTCCCGAGATCAGCACAAGTCCCAGCTTGTCTCGGCCCGCTGCAAATTGGTTGACGAAGTACGTTGCGCCGGCCTGTACGGCTGGCAACTCTGGCCCCATGGAGCCCGACCGGTCGATCACCAGAACCATTACCACATCTCTGCGGGCAGCCGTGCCTCTCGACGCCACCGTTCCGTTGGAAAAGCCAAGTATCCGCATGAATATCAGAGGAACGTTTACGCTGGCTGCGAGAGACACAGTTCGCTGCTTGTTGGTGTTGTCCTGATAGGTAACGATGCAAGTGCCGGAGTTGGCGTATGTGATTCGTGTTCCTGTGCCGGTCGGCGTTCCCGCGGTGGTAGTCGTTGACCCGGTACAATTGCTGTCGTTCAGGTTGTATGCTCCCCAGTAACCGCCGCTTCCGGCTGTGGCGCCAGTAACGATGTTGGCTCTGATGAATTCGTCCGCCGCCAGACTTGCCGCCGACGCCTGCGCGGCGAGGGTCAGCCCAGCGCTCAGGGATTCGGCGGCGGCGAGGACGGCTCCATCCACGGCCGTTTGAAGCTTCACCTTTACGCTATACAACATGGTGGCATCGATGGCGAGTCCTACCATCGGAACCAACAGGAACGGCATCATGAGGGTAAACGTGATCATCACGCCGCCGCTCTCCCGCTTCCGCCTCCGATTCGACGAACCGCAAGCCGGTGCGCCTCCTAACCGATTAAAAAATTGCATATGCATAGCCGCTTCCGGAAGCGTATCCTTTCTGCCCAATGCCGGAGAAAAAAGTCTCCACCACGTATATCGGTTGGCCGGATTGGTAACCGTCCTGCCCGAGTTCCTGCGGCGCCGGCACCAGGTTGAAGGTGGAAACGTAATTCGTGTTGGTTACGTAATAGGATGAGGGAATGTTGAAATTGGTGTCCATCTCGTTGGTGGGCGCAGTGCCAAACTTGCTGGTCAGCAAGTTCGTATTGCCTTGCGTGTATTGTTGCGTAAACACGAATTTTCCCCAGTTGGTGCAGTTCGCGGTGTGCGACCCGGCACTCCCGGAGGACGGCGCCACGCCGTAGACGGTGCTGCCGTTGGTGCCGTTGAGGGAGGCGCAGACGCTGTTGCCCACGTAGGTAAGACTCGTGAAGATGACCACTCCGGTCCCCGAGGCGGCGACTGTGCCGACCTGCTGAGTGATCTCGGTGAGGATCGCGCTTGAGGTCGAGCCGCCGGTGCTTGAGAAATCCACCCCGCGGCTGTACATGCTTCCCAAATCCCGTGCCACTTGCGTGATCTGTTGTCCCCGAACCATGGCGGACCCAATCCACATCGTGCCGAGAATCAGGGGAAGCCAAACCGGCACAAGCAGCATGAACTCCATCATGGCAGCGCCCCGATTGATTCGTTTTCGCTTGCGCATCGTGTTTCCCCCTACTGCGCCGGTATCCCGGTTAGAGGAGGCGATTCCATCCGGTCCCAGGCTACGGTGGTCATGGCGATCGGATTAAGAATCGTGCCCAGCCCGGGCATCTTGATAGTTGGCATGAAAGTCTTCGACGAGATATTTTGCACGGAAACCTCCACCAGCGGGAACTGCCCGCTGCTCGTCATCCCGTTGCCGCCAACCACACCGTCTTCATTGGTCAGCGAGCCGTCCGCATTGACAAGATACCAATCCACATAGATGTTATTCCAACCGTTCACGCCGGTGGCGGCGCCAGCGGTGGCCCCCAGTCTTCCAAAGGCGTTTTGCTGCACCGCCGTCTGTATGGAGGCCCTCTGTCCCATGGTTCCGGTGGTCTGGCTGGTAACGGCATAGCGGACACCCTGCGCGACGGCATACTGCAACGTCGACCGCGTGTACACCGCCCATGCGATGTCCAGGATGAGAAACACAAACCCTAGCATCGGAAGCAGCACGAGAGTGAATTCCAGTATTTCCGACCCGCGCTGCCTGCGCTTGCGGAAACCAGACCGGTTCTCTTCACGGCTCTCAACCGCCGCCGGCAGGGTTCGATTCTCCGTCATACTGTAAAGACGAAGTGGCGGCGAGTATTCTTTACGAAGCCTCCAGGATTTCTCGCGGGTTATCGTTTGATAGCGGCGCACTATTAACTTAAGTAGGCGGATGAAATACTCCTCAACAGCCATCTATAAGTATGGCGGCGCTCGGCAGTAAGATCGGTGCGATGGACCTGAGTCCCTGCTGTCCGCCTCCCGCAACGGGAATCGAGCGGGAAATCGCCGAGCTATACGAACGGGAAGCCGGCGGCATTCTGCGCTACGCCCGCGCGCTGGCGATGGACCAGGCGACGGCCGACGATGCGCTGCAAGAGGCTTTCTTCCGTTTCTTCCTCTGCCGTTCCGCGGGCCAACAGATCCGGTCGCCGAAGGGCTGGCTGTTCCGCGTGGCGCACAACTATGTCGTGGATCAGAAGAAGGCCGGTTCCCGCAACCAAACCGGGGTCGAGTCGCTGACTGACGTGCCCTGCCCGGCGCATCCTCCGGAATCCGACGCCTACGTCTCCGATCTGCTGCAAGCGTTGCCGCAAATTGGTCTCTCGGCCAGGGAGATTGAATGCGTCCGCCTTCGGACGGAAGGCTTGCGCTACGAGGAAATTGCCGGGGTGCTCGGGCTGCAGGCGGGCACGGTTGGCGCCTTTCTCGCCAGGGCGCACGACAAACTCAGGAAAGCAGTGAACGGCGGGGGCCACAAGAGTCGGCACTTCGGTCCGGCGCTTGTACGGGAAAAACGCTATGCATCCTAGCATCGCCGCATTAGTTGTCTTTTGCGATGGGGAAGCCGGCGCGAACCGCGGCAGCCGGATTGCCAAACACCTGGCGAAATGCGAAAGCTGCCGTGGCCAACTGCGGCGCATCCGGAGCGAGAAAGACCGGCTATCGGCAGGCGCAGCGATATCGGACGTGGACAGCCGGAAAGGTCTCGCCGCGGTACTGTCGGCCATGGCTGACTGGCGGCATAGCCCGGTCGGCGCGGGAGCTTCCGAATTGAGGAGCCGGCTCAGGTGGCAAATCGAGACGTATTTTGGCTCCTCGGCCGTCGCGGTTGTGGAACGTCCCGGCATGCCGGCGGAGGAATTGCTGGGAAGGGCGAGCGAGATCCTCGACGTCTTTCTGGGGCCGGCCGCGGCGGAGGCGGTGAGAGACGAGGTGCTGGGCGGACTGGACTGCATAAGATCGGAGGCACGCCCCTGACGCGCGCAGCCAATCCGGATGGGCTCGGGGCCGCGCCCCGATGGATCGTCGCCTGCCTGGGAGCATATTTGATCGTCGATCTGTTGGTGCTCTATCTTTGTAATGCCGCCGGCCAGGTCTTCTCCATACAAGGCCCCTCCGACAGCAGCTCGGCGCTGTCTGTGACCGCTATGGCAGGGGTGGATTTGTACCTATGCCTGGTGGTCATGCGAAGCTTTCGGGCGGGCGCGCCACTGCGGCCCGCATGGATGCTGATCGCGTTTGCGGCGGCGGCGCAAACCGTGCCAGGCGTGCTGGTGCAACTCCTGGGGGCCGGTCGGCTACTGACCCCACTGCTGTGGCTCGGCGGCCCGATCCGCTTGGCCCTCCTGGCAGCGGCCCTATCGGTAGTGCTGCGGACCCTGCGCAAATTTGGCTTCTGGGTTCGGCCCAGCGCCACCGATTGGGCCGTGTCCGGCATCGCCTGCCTGTTCACTCTATGCCGGTTCGCCGAGGCCGGCGGGGCGGCCCTTGCAGGCAGCCAAATCGGCGTTGAGAACTGGATTTCGCTGGCCGGGCACCCCCTCTTGTGCGTGCTCTTCCTGGAAGCCATGCTGCTTCGGCAGTCGGTTGTCCGTATGGGTATTGGGCCCATCTCCAAGTGTTGGGCTGCGTTTATCTGCGGCATCTTTTCGACCGGGTTGGCCGAACTGGCGCTCTGGGTTATTCCCCACTATTCTCACGCGTGGCCGCCGGCGATGATCGACTCGCTCACCCGCTTCCCCACAGCGGCTGTTTTCGCCCTGGCGCCCGCCTATCAGTTGGTGGCGCAGCGACGGGCGACAAAACCGGCCAGCAGCCCGCGCGGGGACATGTCTGCCGGCGTTCTGGCGCTGGCACGGTGGCAGCCTTAGGCCGCCAGGTGGGGCAGGCGGTGCTCGCCTGCCAGTCCGCCCGCGCTGAACCAAGCCGGCCGCCTAATTAGTTTCTGTCGCGAAACTGCCGTACGGCGGAGCAGCATCGCTCCCTGGCGGTCGCGGCTCGGTAACAAGTCCCGTGGAATCATCGCAGTGTTTTCCGAGCCGCGCGCG
>PLRZ01000596.1:0-1234 GCA_003164075.1 Bryobacterales bacterium
TGGCGTCGGTTACGTCCGCCAAAACTTCTGGACGCTGCGCGATTTCCTCGACCTCCACGACGTGAACCGCCAGGCGCGGGTGTGGCTCGATCAGATCGCCAATCGGCGATTGCACAGCGAAACGCGACAGCGTCCCATCGATCGTTTCCAACCCGATGCCTTCCGCTGTTTGCCGATCATCACGCCGGATTATCGCGACACCGTCGAGGCGCTGGTTCACAAAGACATGCGCTTGCAGTTCGACGGCAATCGCTACTGCGTGCCGCATCGCTTCGCCGGCCGCCGTCTCACGCTGAAGGCCGATTCCGGTTCGGTCACCATCTATGATCGGGTGCACGAGATTGTCAGCTATGCGCGTTCGTGGCGCCGCGGACAGACCTTTGGAGCCGAACGATTCGNNTCGAAGCCGAACTGGCCGAGTTCCGCCCCGCCGCCCGGCGGTCGCGCGCCCAAGACCGGCTGTTCGCTTTTCTCGATGGACTCTGTTCGAAAGCGGCGCTGGAAGCCTATCTCCGCGACATTGCCGACAGCGATCGCTCCCTGTCGCGCCAGATCACGGAACTGCTTGAGCTCATTCGCCAGTATGGTCCGGACGCCGTGGCCGGCGCCATCGAGAAGGCCGCCACCGCTCGCGCTTTCGGCGCCGATTACGTTGCCAACATTCTGCGGCAGCAACAGTGCCCACGCCGCGAACAGCCACCGCTTCGCCTCCGCGATCCGCGGTTGAATGAACTCGTCACCGACCCGCTATCGTTGCTGGCTTACGACGCCTTCATCCTGCAATCCGAAAAGGAATCCGATGATACCCCTGGAACAGAAACTCCTCGATCTGAATCTGACGGTCATGAGCCACCATCTGGAGACGACCCTCTCTGAGGCGGCAGGCAAGAATCTCAGTGCGGCCGCGACTCTGGAATGGCTCGCCGATATGGAGCTGGAAGCGCGTCACGGCCGAGCCATCGAGCGCCGTTTCAAATGCTCGAAATTACAGGCACAGCCCAGCATCGACGCGTTTCACTTCTCTCACCACAAGAGCCGCTCGCAGAACAAGAATCGCGTATTGCGTCTGCTCGACCTGACCTTTATCGCCAACGGCACCAACCTGGTCCTCATCGGAAATCCTGGGGTTGGCAAGACCTTCTTGTCCAAGATCGTGGGCTGGCGCGCCTGCCAGGCCAATCAGCGCGTCCTGTTTACCACAGCCATGGACATGCTCAATCACCTGCTCGCCTCC
>PLRZ01000596.1:1264-10616 GCA_003164075.1 Bryobacterales bacterium
ACCAACACAGCGTTCTCCGACTGGGGCAACATTCTCTTCAATACGACCATCGCCACGGCGATCGCCGACCGGCTCGTCGAGAACTCCGAGATCTTCATGTTCGGGGGCGACAGCCTCCGTAAGCCCAAAAACTCGAATTCGCCAGCCGAGTAATTTGCGCTGGCTTCGATCAAGCGCCGCGCTGTGGCGATATCCCGGGCCGGAGGAGTCCGCCGGGTAACCCCTCAACGGCGCTGCCCAGGCGGGCGGGGGCTGCGGCTCCCGCTCGTCCGCNNACTTCAGCGCCAATCATCTGTTCCTCCTCTCACGGACGGAATACCAGAAGTGTGCGGTGTTCTTGTTGCGGGACCTCGACACGCAGCGCGTTTACCGGCTCTATGACTTCACCAAAGCCCTGCTCCTCCGGCCCGGAGTGGCCTACTCGGTAGCGGGCAAGGTCAACAGCGCCGATAAGCTCTACCTCGTGCTCGAATCGGTCCGGCTCGACACCAAGCACTCGCTGGCTTCCACTGCTCCTGTTCCTGCTGACGGCGCGGGAGGGTCGGGTATCGGCTAACCACCTCGGCTGTCCGTCATCGCGCAATTCCAGACGCTCACCACGTTCAATCACGTTGCGCGCCGCCGTATTCATGTGTCTCGCGCTCTCTCCCGGCGGCATTCCTAACGACAAAACCGGCAATATTGCGGGTGTTCTATTCCGGCACTGACAATCTACGTCCGCCCATTTCCCGCGGGCAGCGGAGGAAAGTGGCAAATTTCGAGCGGAGGCGGATTCTACGCTCTCTGGTCCAATAACGGCCGCGAGCTTTTCTACGAGACCAAACATAAACGCATCATGGTGGTGGATTACACCGTAGACGGCACTTCCTTCGTCACCGGCAAGCCGCGCCTGTGGTCCGACAAGCAACTTTTCTACTTCAGCACCTCCAATCTCGATATTGCCCCCGACGGCAAGCGTTTCGCTGTGTTCGCTCTGCCCGAAGCAGCGCCCGGCGCGAAAGGCTCGGTGCACGTCACCATGCTGGAGAATTTCTTCGACGAGTTGAAGCGGAGAATTCCATGATGCCGCGGCAACTGGTCCGAAGCGATCCCTGATGATGTGGTCCATTTCCACGTAGCGACCATTCGTCCACTAGCGCCAGATGCTCTCAGTCCAAAGACGGGTCGTGCCCGTCGCGGGCGCGGTAGACTTCACCATTCCCGCCCGCGTCGAGGAGAGCGAGGATTTCGTACGGGCTGAGTTTGTCGCCGGCAGAAAGGGGCATATGCGCGATTCAGCCTAGTTTACTCGATCAGAAAGCGGATTGGGCCTGGATGACGGCGCATTCGGAAGTTTTCTGCCGGCGTCGTGGGCTCCATCGGCCCGGTCTTGGCGCTTGCGAAATCTTCAAAGCAATCGGACGGCCAGGACAGCGTAACGTTGAGTGCCACCGCTCAACGATACGCGCGTCTGCCAGTTCCAAGTCTGTGCCGGATGACAACCCGAGTACCTACGGTCCCTCGGGAACGCCTTCTCGCACATATGGCGCGCTCGATGTTGTCGCGTGAGCAGCCGGCTCTTGAACCAAACGCCGAGAACGCGAAGAAGTTCTTGGACTGGCTCAAGGAGCAGTAGCCTTACGATGCGATCCAGTATACACGCCAATCCTGTCCGATAACCGGCGATCAAGGTGCTGCCGCAGGGGTTCGCCGATGGCACCAGGCGCGTACCGCGCTTGACGTGTCGCCTCCACGATCTAGGGTCGAGGACACGTCCTCGTAACGTTTTTACCCCCCCTCGATGCGAAGTCGGCGGGGGAAGCAATACAAATTCGAGGAAAGCTCTCTGGAAAGAACCAGGCCGGCCCGGGTTGCTCGCCAGCCCCGTCGTCACGGCTCCAGCCCGACCTTGCGCCTCATCGCGCCTTGCGCTGCAGCTCGGCAGGCGCCCGCTCGCGCTCCATCCCTTGGAACTGGAATCGCCACTCCACCGGTACGGTCTCGGGAGGGTAGCATACCCGGTCGTCGCACGCCTGGTAGCGGAAAGCACCCTTCAGCACCAGTTCGCCGTTAGCATCCACCAGCGGCTTGAGCGTGGCCTCCTGGCCGAAGGTGATTTCGCGTGTCAGTCGAACTTTCCGGCGGTATATCAGCGCGGTTTCCTTGATGGCCTTCAGATACAGCTTTTCCGGCGCGGGGAACTGAACGGGCTGCAGTTTCGTCCCGCCAGCCGGGTCGATGTTCCACTCAACAGGGATATACCCTGCGACCCCGGGAGCATACACGTGCATGTGCGCCGACAGGTCGATGTCCAGGCTGAGCAGGATGCGGTGCCCGGGCATCGCAATGGGGGTGCTGGCGGCGGTCGTCAGGGCCGTGTGCTTGGCTGCTACTGTTGCGCTTGCCGACGCCACCGGTTCCCCGAAACGTCCCGCCAGGATCGCACTGGCCGAGATGCGCTCCCGCATGTCGTCCTCGAAATACTTGGCTACAACGCGGCCGTTGGCGTCGAGAACGTAAGTGCCGGGGTACGGAATCCCGTATTGAGAGCTCTCCGGCTTCACCGAGTCGTTCAGAATGCCGAATGCGCGGATGATGTGTGAGTCCGGATCGGACAGCAGGGGGAAGGTGATCACCTTCCGGTCCGCGAAGTTCTTCAGCACGTCGACCGAATCGTAGCTGATGGCGGCCAGCCCGAGGCCGCGCTTCCGAACCATGCTGTAATCGCGTTCCAGCTCCACGAGCTGGGTTTTGCAGTAGGGTCACCAGTCAGCGGAGCGGAAGAAGGCCAGCAGGGCGCCCTTGGGGCCCATGATGGATCTGAGGGTCTGAGTCTTGCCGGTCTGGTCCGGTGCAGAGAACTCAGGAACCGTTTGCCCGATTTCCGGCCCGGTACGAACCGCGCTCCAAGCCGCTATCGCGAACAGAGGCAGGGCGAATATTCGCTTGCTACGCATCGGCGCCTTCCTTTTAGCGTATTGTATCGCGCCGCAGAGCGTCGGAATAGGGACTTTAAGAGCTATTTATCATTGTGGCCGCGCAGCCGCATCCACGCATTTCACCGCCAGATTTATTCCCCCCACCGTTCCACCAACTCCGCCACCCCGCCCGCCCCCCTTTCACTGGGCAGGTAAGCCAGAGGCGTCGCAGACACTACGCCAGGTAAAGGGTGGACATGTGTTCATGCAGGAACTGACCGACTAAACCATCGAAATGCGCGCAGGGCGATAATGGGTCTTGGACCTAAACTCATCAACGGACTCGCCAGCACCTTCCCCGCCTTCCCGGGGCTCCGGCGTGGAAGGTAGAGTCACTCCGCTTCCGTTCGACTCGCAATACGATGGATAGCAACCAGCGATCATCATGGGCTGCCAAGGCGCGCCGGTATCTGGAAAGATTTCGGCAAAACGAAGACCAGCTGTCGCTGGTTCTCAGCCTGATAATCGGCGGGCTGGTTGGCCTGGTGGTAGTAGCGTTCATCCTGCTCACCGGACGGCTCGCAGCCCGCATGTATCCGGCGGGAGGATCGGGGTGGCGGCGAGTCCTGGTTCCCGTGCTTGGCTCACTCGGCACCGGCTATCTGCTGTGGCGCTATTTCCCGTTCGCGCGGGGCAGCGGAATCCCGCAAACTAAGTTTGCACTCTTCATCGACGACGGGCGAATCTTGTTTCGAACCGTGCTGGGGAAGTTCTTTTGCTGCTCGGCCTCGCTGGCCAGCGGCATCGCGCTCGGGCGTGAAGGACCATCCGTGCAAGTGGGGGCGGGCATCGCCTCGGTAATCGCCCGCAACCTGGGACTCAGTCCGCGACAGGTGAAGGCGCTGGTGCCGGCAGGTTGCGCCGCAGCACTAGCGGCCGCTTTCAATACGCCGATCGCGGCGGTCATGTTCTCGCTCGAAGAGATCATGGGCGATCTGCACGCCTCGGTGCTAGGTTCTGTCGTCATCAGCTCGGCAACCTCCTGGATGGTCTTACACCTGGTTCTGGGCGACGATCCGCTGTTCCACGTTGCCGCTTATAAAGCGGTCCATCCGGCGGAATTCCTTGTTTATGCGGTGCTCGGTGTAGTGGGTGGGCTGGGATCGGTTTGTTTTGTCAAACTTCTGCTGGGACTTCGCGCGTGGTTCATGCGCTTGCCCAAAACGACAGCTTGGTTTCAGCCGGTTGTGGGCGGCCTGACAGTCGGGCTGATGGGCTACTTCGTACCCGAAGTGTTGGGCGTTGGCTATAACCACGTCGAAAAAGTGTTGAACGGCGACATTGTTCTGAAGGTCGTCGTCCTGCTGGCGGTGCTCAAGATCGTTGCGACCGCG
This sequence comes from Bryobacterales bacterium, assembly GCA_003164075.1. The sequence goes on from PLRZ01000596.1 coordinate 5,556, forward strand.
GTCTGCTATGCGTCCGGCAACGCCGGCGGCATCTTCGGTCCGGCTCTCTTCATCGGCGCGATGATGGGGGCGACGGTCGGCGGCGTCGCTCATTCGCTGTTCCCCCACTACACGGCCGGTGCGGGCGCGTATGCACTGGTGGGCATGGGGACCGCGTTCGCGGGGATCGTGCGTACGCCGCTGACGTCGGTGTTTATGATTTTCGAGATCACGCGCGATTATACGATCATCGTTCCGCTGATGATCTCCAACATGATCGCGTACTACATTTCGTACAAGCTGCAGCCGGAGTCTATCTATGACGCACTGGCCCAACAGGAGGGCGTGCGATTGCCCCATGCCCATTCCCGTTCCCGAGCCGAGCGGATTGAGGTTCGCCAGGTAATGCGTTCGGCGCCCGTGGTGCTATCGCCCGACCTACCGATTGCGGTTGTTCTCGATCAAACCAATGACAGCGCGTTCGACGCCTGGCCCGTCGCCGACGAGCAAGGGCTATTGGGGATGGTGCGGAGCAGCGAACTTGAACAAGCCGCGGACGACGGAGCTTCCAATCAGAGCGTGGGGGAGCTTCTCCGCGAAGCTTCCTGGAGCGGGCAGACCGTCGTTGGCGACCCTCCGCACGTTTATCCCGACCACAGCCTGAGCGTGGCGCTCGAACGCATGGGAAACACCGGGCTGAATGTTCTGCCGGTGGTCAGCCGCGCAAACGTGCGGCATTTGATCGGGATGGTTGCCCTGGACGATGTCCTCGACGCGTACGGCGTGGCGAGACGGCCCGGGCCGAAGGGGAGAAAGCGCTGATGGCCGCACCCTTTGCCGGACGATCTTTTCTGGGAACAGTGGCCCTGGTCTTCCTGGCGATCGCGATCCTTTCTGCGGTCGATATGTTTCTAGCCGGGCTGGAGCGGAAGGAGACCCGGATTGAGGCGGCACATTTGTTCGCCCAGGGGCGTGACCTGATGCAGCGGGGAAAGAAAACCGAGGCGATTGAACGCATTCAGGACGCGCTGGCGAGCGACCGCGGGAATCACGACTATCTCAGGACGCTGGCACAGGCGCAATTCGAGGCCGGGAAGACTGCCGACGCCGAATCGACTATTGAGGAGTTGCTGCAGACTGATTCCACCGACGGTCTCGCCACTTTGATCATGGGCCGCATCCTCGCAAAGGAAGGGCAATTCCCGGAGGCGATTTCCTATTTTCGCCGCGCCATCTATGGCCACTGGAACGGGGACGCCGCGGGGAACCGGCTCCGTGCGAGGTTCGAATTGATCGATCTTCTGGCGCGGCGTAACTCCAAAGAGGAGCTGCTCGCCGAATTACTGCCCGTTCAGGATCAGGCTCCTCGCGACTTGAATACACAGATACGGCTGGGGCGGCTGTTCCTACTGGCGGGGTCTGCTGGCCGGGCCGCCGCGGTTTTTCGTGGGGTCCTCCGTAATGTACCTGCGAACGCGGACGCATACGCCGGCCTCGGCGAGGCGGAGTTTGCCCGAGGCGACTATCGCGCGGCACAGCGGGACTTCCAGTCTGCGCTGCGGTTGGCTCCCGTTGACCAGACCACCCGGCAACGCCTCGACGTCTGCAACGAACTGCTCATGCTTGATCCCACGGTGAGAGGCCTGGGCCCGGCGGAGCGTTTTCACCGGAGCCTCAAACTTCTTGATCTTACGCTGGATCAGACGAGGCCATGCATCGGTCAAAACCCGTCGTTCCAATTGCAGCAATTCTTCGACCAGGCCGGGAAGACGCTCGAAGCGCGTGTGAGCGCCGCCCACCAGAGCGAAGCGTCCGAAGCCAATCTGGACCTTGCCGAACAGCTCTGGCAGGCTCGCAGGCAGGAATGCACGCCGCCTCCGGCCACGGACAGTCCGCTGGCGTTGGTACTGGCGAGATTGGCTCAGTGAATCAGCGTCAGCCCGTCGACGAGTTCCTTCGACGCACGTAAACCGCTACGGCCTCTTCCGCAATGGCCCACACACACAGCGGCTACTTCCCGCCGTGCCTCAATTTCGTGCCCGGGTGCAAATGGTCCTTTTCGAGAGCACAATGAAGGCATGAGCGACCAGACCTTCAACGCCTCCCGTATCAACATCGACCGCGTCTATACGCGCCGCGGCGACCAGGGCGAAACCAGCCTGGTAGGCGGCCATCGAGTGGCCAAAGACGGTGCCCGCATCAAGGCTTATGGCGTCGTCGAAGAGCTGAATGATGACCTTCGTGGCCAAGCGACGCGGAGCTGCGCCAGCACGCCGCCGCGCCGATTCGCACTGCGTGGTTCCAGCGGATGGGCTTGACCATGGGCCAGTCGCGCGAGACCTTCGCGTCTGCAATTCGCGCAACTGGCGGATCAGCGCCGGACCACACTCGATTTTCGCGGCGCGGTTGAAATTCGCGAATGACTCCGCAGACGACCGGAAGTAAGGGAGACCCTCCCTCTCTCGGAGAAGAGTAGGCGCGGAGATGTGCGTCCCGGCAATCGCGGACCTGGCGCTCGGTGCCGGCCCACATTCGATTTCGCGGCGCCCGCCGTAAGGAATTCGTCGTATACGCCGCCGGACCTGCTGCGGATAAACTAGATTGAGAAACGGAGACCGACGTGCGACCCTTGCTTTTCCTGATTGCCTTTGCCGCCGCAGCCGCCTTCGCTGCGGATCGGCCCAACCTTAACGGAACGTGGCAGCTCAGTTCCAACCACGAAGAAAGACTCAAGTTCGAAACCCTGCTGATCCAGCAGACCCCGGACGGCGTCAAGATTTCCGAATCCGGAGCCAAGGAAAAGACCGTGGACATTGCCTGCGGTGTCGACGGCCACGAGTGCAAGCTCAAGGAAGGGGAAATCTCTTTCTGGTACAACGGGCCGGCGTTGGTGATGATGGAGATGCACCACAACCGCGATGTCGTCACCAAGACGCGCCTGGTGCTCTCCGAGGATGGCAAGACCCTCAACCTCGAAGTGATCCACGTTTCGCGGCCCGGATCGAGCTCCACCTACACCTTCAAGAAGCAGCCCTAGCGGCGGACAGACGCCTTTTATCTCCGAGCCAGCAAAGGTGGACTACCCGGGTCTGCGCCTGCGGATGGCTTCTGGATCGCGCTTTTCTTCGGGGCCTTTGGAAGTGGAATGCGCTACCACTGCCGTGGCGCCATATACACGGTAGGGTATGCCGCGGGATGCGTGCTTCTGGTGGCTTGCGCGAATCTGAATGCTCGCGCTCGGCTTGAAGGATCGTGCGCAAATGTCCATACGCTTCGCGCTGGGCGCTTCGCGAGGGCGCCTGGTGCGGGTCGAGTTCCTGCTGCTGGCGGTGGCGGGAGGTGTTCTCGGCATCGGAGCCACCTATGCTGGGACCGCCAGGCTGCCCCGGCATCCAAACAAAAAAGGGCAGGACGGGACCTGCCCCTTAGTAGTTGCCCGGGAGGCAACCCTGGTACTCGCGTCAGGACCACCCCTGCGCCATGCGGGGCGGTGCTAACCATGAATAGTTTCATTTTAGGAATCCCTGCCGCCCAACACCATACGGTCAACGTTGTATTTTCTCCGCCCACACGCCAGGCACACAATCGAGCTTGCGGCGATACAATGAAGTCACAGTGCCCGTGGGGCTCAGCCAGCGTGCCGTTCTGCGAACCGGCTATATTGCCGTCATCGCGGTCCTCGTGCTCTCCGCTTTCGAAGCCTGGCGCATCCAGAACAACCTTTCCGCGCAAAACCTCATCATCTACCGCCACTACGCCGAGCAGGATAAAGCCCTCCGCGTGCTCCGCCTGAATCTGTGGCAGGCCGGCAACTATGTCCGCGACTTCCTCATCGTCTCCACGCCGGCCCAGGCCGCCCTCCTTCACAACCAACTCGACGACCTGAAAGCCGAAGACGACCGCGCCTTGCAGTCTCTCGACCGGGAGGCCGGCCGCGGCGCCGCCATTCCCAAACTGCGGCGCAGCCTCGGCGAGTTCTGGAACGTCGCCAATGCCGTCCCGGATTCCATGCTGAACGTCTCAGACCAAGCCAAGTTCCAATTCCTCCAGCGGGAAATCGTTCCGCGCCGCGGCGAGTTGTATAACGCCATGCTCGATCTTGCGGCCGCCGACCAGCAGAAGCTCGAAGAAGGCGAGCGCGATTTCGCCGATGCGCGCCGCCACGGCGGTCTGCGGCTCACCACCATGCTCGCCCTCGGCGTGCTCCTCAGCGTGGTGGTGGCGCGCGCCAGCCTCCGCCACGCCGAGAGCCTCGAATCGCGCGCCGAACGCCATTACCACGAGCTGCAAAAGCTCTCCGCGCGTCTCCTGCACGTCGAAGAGGAGGGCCGCCGCAGGCTCTCTCGCGAACTGCACGACGAGATCGGCCAATCGCTCGCGCTGCTGCAGATCGAAATCTCAAATGCCCTCGCCATTCCCCAGCCGACCGGCGCCCGCCGCCCCCTGGAACGCGCCCGCCAGCTCGCCGAGCAGACCGTGCAGACCATTCGCAACATTTCGCTGCTCCTGCGTCCGGCGCTCCTCGACGATCTCGGACTCGTGCCCGCCTTGCAATTTCAATTGGAGGATTTCCTCCGCCGCAATGCCATAGCCTGCGATTTCGTCGAAGACGGCGTAGCCGACCAGCTTCCCGATCCCGCACGCACCTGCGCATACCGGGTGATCCAGGAAGCGCTTCACAATTGTGAAAAGCATTCCGCCGCCACCAAGGTGCGCGTCCTGGTGCGCCAACTCCCCGACGCCCTTCTGGCAGAGGTGGAGGATAACGGCCGCGGCTTTTCCTGCGATCCTCAAGGCATGCCCGCTCGCAACACCGGCCTCGGACTCCTCGGGATTCGCGAACGCGCCTCCATCGCCGGAGGCACGCTGGTGATCGACTCCGCGCCTGGCCGAGGTACACGCATCACCCTCCGCATCCCACTAACCGAGGTTCCGGTCTGATGTCCATCCGCATTCTGCTCGCCGACGACCACACCCTGATGCGCCAGGGGCTGCGGCATATTCTCGAAAGCCACGACGATTTCGAAGTCGTCGCCGAAGCCAGTTCCGGAATCGAGGCCGTCGAAGCCGCGCGGCTACACC
>PLRZ01000404.1 GCA_003164075.1 Bryobacterales bacterium
GGCGGCTTCCAGCAGCTTGCCCGCGGCGGGCGGCAGAGTGTGCAGCGGCTGCAAAGCGGTGAAAAGCAGGTGGGCGATGTTGGCCACCTTGCGGGCGTGCGGCAGAGAGACGCCGTAGCGGCGGCCCAGCTCTTCCACTTCGCGGCGCTGATCGCGGCTGAGGCGCGAAAGTTCGGCGCCCACGTTGCGCACGGCCAGGTCGGCGATGATGCCGTCGCGCACTCCGGCGCGGCAGTAATAGACCGCCGGAAGTTGAAATTCGCGCAGAAAATCGAGTAGCACGGCCACGCCCGGCAGGATGATTTCAGCGCGCCGCGGCCCGATTCCGGTGATGCGCCGCCGTTCCGCCAGGTTCAGGTCCACCAGCTTGCGGTATAGCTTGCCGACTTCCGCGGTGGGAGTGCGCAAACGGTCGATTTCGTCGCGCCGCGAGCCGGGTACGCGCGCTACCGCGTGGGCCACCGCGGCCGCCGTGGCGGATGTGGCAATGGCGCGGTCCCAGCCGGCGTGCCCCAGGCGGCGCACGGGGGTGTCCAGCTTGGCCTGGATGTACTCGTGCATCTGGTGGATCTGCAGCGGGGTGGGCGGGTCGTCCTTGAGGAAAATCTCGCGCAGCCGGACGGCCCCGAGGGGTTTGGAGAACGCCTCTTTCAGCACGCCGCCTTCGGCCCCGATAATTTCCGCGCTGCCGCCGCCGATATCGATCAGCAGGGTGCGCTTGCCGGCCTGCGGCCAGATGCTTTCCACGCCCAGGTAAATGAGGCGGGCTTCTTCCCGTCCGGAGATGATTTCCACCGCCGTGCCGGCCGCGTCGGAAGCGCGCGCCAGAAACTCTTGCGGATCGCGGGTATCGCGGATGGCGCTGGTGGCCACGGCGCGGACACCCACTACGTCGAGTTTGCGATAGAGGACCGCCATGCGCGCCAGCACGGTGCAGGCGGCGCGCGTGGCCTCTTCGCTGACCGCGCCGGAGCGGAACACGCTCTCGCCCAATCGGGTGACTTCGCGTTCCGAGGCCAGCACGCGGGCCGGCTGTCCGGAGACCACTTCGGCGGCTTCCATGCGGATCGAGTTGCTGCCGATATCGATGGCTGCGTAACGGGGCATTGTATTTATGATAGCTATTAGCTGTTGGCTATTGGCTAAACCGCACCCGGTAAACGTCTTCGCCAACCGCCAAAAGCTAACAGCTTTTCTACCTTGCTATCATGAACTCGTGCTGCAGAAGTCGCCTCAGGAGGAATACTCTCGGGCGGATATCCGTCGCCAGTTCGGAGTCACCGAGCGCCAGCTTCGCAGTTGGGAACACAGCCAACTCATAGCCGCCGCCGAATCGTATACGTTTTCCGACCTGATCGCGCTACAGACCATCGTCAAGCTCCGCGAGCAGCGGATTCCCGTGCAACGGATCGGGCAGGCCATCCAATCGCTGCGCAGTAAGCTCGATTGGGTCAAGGAGCCGCTCTCGGAACTGCGCATCGTTTCCGACGGCCGCAAGATCTCGGTGCACGTGGCGGGCCAGAAGATGGAGGCCATCAGCGGGCAGATTCTGCTGGATTTCGAGGCTTCCAGCCTGGGCGGAGTGCGCAGCTTCCCGGACCGCAAGAGCGCGGCCAACCGCCTGCGCGAGTCGGAAATCTGGTTTCAGAAGGGGATGGAGTTGGAAGAGACCGGCGCGCCCATCGAACAGGCCATCGAGGCGTATCGGAAAGTGTTGGAGTTCAACCCGGTCGCGGCGGGCGCGCTGGTGAACCTGGGGACCATCTTTTATCGCCAGCGGAAATTCGCCGAGGCCGAGAAATACTACGCGGAAGCCATCGCGGCAGACCCCGAATACGCCCTGGCGCAATTCAACCTGGGCAATCTGTTCGACGAGCAGGGCCGGCTGGATGAAGCGCAGCGGCATTATCGCCGGGCGCTGGCATTGAACGCCAACTATGCCGATGCGCACTTCAACCTGGCGTTGTTATGCGAGCGCACGGGCGATCCGCTGAAGGCCGTGCATCATTGGAAGACCTATCTCAAGCTGGATAACTCCGGGCAGTGGGCCGACGCCGCGCGCAAGCAGTTGGAGCGACTGCGGCAGGAGATGATTCGGTAGGGGCAGACAGTCTTGCGCACCCGGGCACTACAGGTGATTTCCCCATGACGCCCTCTTTCGTGAAGGCGCTTGGCGAACACCGTGAGAACAGCATCGCGAGCGGACCCGAAGCATGGACGGGAAGGTGCGCCTCCCGGGCGGGGCCAGCCGATCAAAGCGGAATAGGAGGAGACCGCATCATGACGGAGTGTCGAGTTCGCCTACGATCCAAGGCGAAACCTTACTTTCGCGGGGTTTTGCGGTTGGCGATTGCGGCTGCTCTTTTGTATGCGGGGCTGGCTGGAATGGGTCAGGCCGGCTTGGCTCAGGTTTCCCCGGCGGCTGCTTCCGCCGGAGGCGCCAGCGCCAGCGAAAAACATCCGAAGTTTGAGGTGGTTTCAATCAAGCGCCACACTGCCGAGAGTGGGCCGGTACAGACTGGGCCAACGCCGGACGGGTTTCGTTCGATCGGTCTACCCCTGGTCGGCATTTTTCAGTGGGCGTATGCGCTTCCGAACCAGCCTGGGGTGCTGCGTGGAGACCAGATTGAGGGAGATCCGGGCTGGTTGACTGGCGAACTCTATGACGTGGTGGCGAAGGTTGACCAGGCAGACCTTGCCGACTGGCAGAAGCCGGCGATGAGGCAGACAATGCTCCGCGCGATGCTGCAGGATATGTTGGCCGAACGGTGCAAAGTAGTGGTGCACTATGGGAGCAAAGAGGCGCCGGTGTACGACTTGGCGATCGCGAAGGGCGGGCCGAAGTTCAAACAGGCGGAGACTGTGGATACGGCCGAACTGAGGCGGAAGCACCCCGAAGGAGGGCTGATGAGGGGGAGCGGCACGATGGCTGTGCAAGGCCCAAATAGGACACAGTTCTACGCCATCTCGATGGCGATCCTGGCGAATACTATACTGCCGGGCGTTGCGGACAGACCAGTGGTAGACAAGACCGGCTTGACCGGGTATTACGACCTTGCGCTGCCATCGCCGGCCCTGCGGCGGCCGCCGCCCCCTCCTCCCGGGGCGTCGCAGCCGCTCGATGCGCCATCCCCACCACTAGAAGATGAATCCATCTTCGCGGCGCTGGAGGCGTTGGGGTTGCGCCTGGAGCCAGCGAAGGGCCAGGTGGAGACGTTGGTGATCGATCGCGTGAAACGACCTTCCGAGAATTGACCTGGCAAACGACCGGCCTCGAAAATATCGCGGTGGGGCAAGTGCGGCAGATTTCAATCCCGGCCGGTTGCAAGAGGCCGGGTGAAGCACCAATCGCGCAATTGCGTCCGATGCGGAGACGCGGTTCAGAACTCCTGATCTCGCCCCGCAATTTCAGCCTGGCGGGGAAAATGGGCGGAGCCATTCCTTTCGATGGCGAGAGCTTCGCAGGTGGGGCAGGCGGTGCTCGCCTGCCCGCCCGCGCTGAATTACTTGGTTTCTGTCATGAAACTGCCTTCAANNGCCGCGACCGCCAGGGAGCGGTCTTGCCGTCACGAGCCGGAGTTTCATGACAGAAATTAGTTAGGCCCGCTGCTCGAATAGGATTGAGGGCAGGCGAGCACCGCCTGCCCCACCTGCGGGCTCACTGCAAATTCCACGACATCAGGAGTTCTGCAGTTTGACCGGAGCGCGGCGCGGAATATTGGAAACAGTGGCTCACTCCGATTCCTTCGCGGCGCCGACAACCACGGGACGCCCCGGGGCAGGTGCGTCTGCCTGCCCAAGAGCGCCTGCCGCTACAGTTCCCAGCCCTTACGGTACTCGCGAGTAAGGTATTTGTTAGCCGCCTCTACGTTGGTGATGGAGGTCGTGGCCGGATCGTACATCACCCTCTGGCCGGTCCGGAGCGCTACCGCGTGCAGGTTGACCGCCTCGGTGAGATGGATTGCATTCAGGAAATTGCCGGGGGATTGCGGGCCGCCTTTGCAGGCTTTCACCCAATCCGCCAGCGATGCGCGCCCGGTGGGTCCGCCCTGACCCATCGATAGACCGGCCGCGGCCGGAGCCTGTCCTTGAGGAGGTCCGCCCGGCCCTCCGCGGCCCGCCGGTGGAGGCGCGTACTTCGCTCCGGCATATGTTCTCATCCGGCTCTCGGGAATCAGACGCCCATCCAGAATCTTGCCTTTGTCTCCGATGAACAGCATGCCGCTGGCGGCCAGCGAGCGACGGCTGTCTTCGTCGAGTTCCCGCGGCGCCGGCGGCCGCATCCCGCCGTCGTACCAGTAGAGATCCAAATCCGGCCATTCGTCGTGCGCCGCAAACTTGAAGCGAACCGACGACGCCATCGGGAAGGAATAGTCGTTGACGATGCGCTTGCACACCATATCCGCCACTTCGTAGTTGAAGGAGCCCGTGGATTCCGCGCTTGTGGGCGCCGGCAGATTGAACGCCGTGAACACCGGCCACATGCTGTAGTGGCCCATATCGGCGATCGAGCCGCCGCCGAACTCGAACCAGCCGCGAAACACAGTGTGGGTGTAGTTCGGGTGATACGGGCGCTCCAGCGCCGGTCCCTGCCACAGGTTCCAGTCGAAATCCTTCGGAACCGGAGGTTGGTCCGTGGGGAGGGTGACATAGTGGGGCCACATCGGCCGATTGGTCCAGTTGTGGATCTCACGAAGAGTGCCGATGGCTCCGTCCTTGATCCACGCCACGATCTGCTCCATGTCGGAGCCCTGCCCGTAGGGCTGGAAGTGAGTTGCTACCTTGGTTTCGCGCGCCAGATCGAAGACCAGTTTCGCTTCTTTCAGCCGGTTCGAGATCGGCTTGTGGACCACGCAGTGCTTGCCCTGCTTCATGGCCGCCAGCAGGATGGTGGCGTGAAGATGATCGGGCGTCATCACCTTTACCGCGTTGACGTCCTTTTCTTTGGAGAGCAGTTCCCGGAAATCGGCATACGCGTTGACGGCGCGAAACTTATCCACATTGCGGACCTGGGAGTAATAAGTCTCGACAATCTCTTTTCCCACGTCCCGCCCGCCCGGACCCCCTTTGGCGTCGGCGCGCCAATCCGGCTTTCCCAGGAAGTTTGAAATGCTCCGCTGCATTCCGCCTTTTCCGAACTCCACGTATTCGTTACTGTCCTTGACCGGGTCGCAGACCGCGACAATCTGCACCTCGGGGATGGTGAGCATCGCCATCATCTCCCGGATGCCTTCGGTACCGCAGCCGATGTAGCCGACGGTGATCTTGTCGCTGGGAGCGACGTACCCTTGGCCCAACACGTGCCTCGGAACTATGGAAAACACCGCGGCGGTGGCGCCCGCCGTCAAGAACTGCCTTCGATCTGGTAGCATGGGGGTCTCCTTGCCGCAAATTGTAACTGGTTGCGACGCGGCTTGGTGTCACCTGCCTCTACTGCGGCCTGTCGCAAAACTCCCGTGCGGCGGAGCAGCCCGGCTCGGCAACAAGTCCCGTGGAATCTTGGCAGCGTTTCCGAGCCGGCCCGGAGGGCACCCCACCAGCAAGCGGTCCTTGCCATTTGAAGTGAGTTTCGCGCTGGACACAAATAGACGTGTGGTGCTGGGTTACTCTTGGTGAGCGAACTATGGTACCTGCGGCAGGCGGACTGAAGTCCGGGGTCCCCTCCGGGGAAGGCTGAAGCCCAATGTCACTTACTTTGCCTCGCGGCTGGTATTCTGCATTCGTTGTGGGGCAGCCAATCCTGGTTGCAGCCGCCTTTCCAGGCGGCTTTTCTGCCCATCTACGAGTGCTCGTGGTCCGAAAGAGCCGGCTAATAGCCGGCTGCAGCCACGATTGGCTGCCCCACGAATTATGCAGAATTCCGTCTCTGCCAAAGTAAGTGGCATTGGGCTGAAGCCTGCCCCACCCAAGCTCACCGGGATTGTCCGCGCTATTTCCGGCGGTCCGCGGTGGTGACGCTTGTGGGCCAACCTGGACTTACTAACTGCGTCCTCCAGATTGGCCCTCCTTCAAAGGACTGACCCTCGGATTTCAAGTACGTCGGGCAGCTTCCCCCAAGGATCCAGACCGTCGTATCCAGCGGCTGCTTTCGCAGCAAATCCGCCAATACTCCGCGGATGCCTCCGATCTCCACCTTAACGACATACCGCGTGGCCTTATAGCCGGTTTGGCCGATCGAGAAGGAATCCGCGCCAGCGGCACTGATCCCGAGCTTGATCAGCAGGGGTTTCGGAGTGGCCACCACCATCGACAGCGTGGTGGATTGCGTGCCGGCAGGCAGGTTCTTGAGCATGACCGAAACTATGCCATTGGACAAGTCGGCCGGCAGGTCCAGACGGGCGGTTTCCGTCTTGTCTCTGCCCTTTCCGTCTTTGTAGCGAACCGTGACCACGCCCGTGGAACCGTCGATCGAGACGTCCATCGGCTGTTTGAATGACGGCCCCTTTTGCACCAGGCGATCGGACAGCAGATGGAAATGGCCATGCTGCGTAAAGACCGCGGTTTCCTCCTGCAACGAGCCATCCTTGAAATGGAAGGTCAACCGGCTGGTAACTTCGTCGCCATGGGTCGTCTGAGCGGAGTCGCCATCGGCAACAACTGCACCGTCCAGCGTGCTCAAAAGCAGAAACCCGCGCACTTCCCCTTCCGTCTGCCGTACCGCCACCGCTCCTGTCGACGGAGAAGCCGCGTGGCACGCCGCCTGGAACAGCGCCGCCCAAGCCAGCACGAGGATCGCAGCGGCTGGAGACCGGAATCTCCGGCCCTGATGTTTGCAAGGGCACTTCTGATGGAATAGAAGCATTACTCAGGATGATGAGCAGGTGGAGGGCCAATCGATCGGCCCAGCGGTTAGCCAATGCCGTTCCGAGCCGCCGGGAAAAACGGCGGCAGCTTACTCTCTGTCTCTTAAGATCGCGGCCATTACGTGCGGGCTGCGGCGACCGTGAAATCGAGCGAGAACCCGCAACGGTGTTTTGTCCGGCGCGTACGCGATAACGTATTCGCGCACCACGGCGAAGCGCAAAGGGCGAGATGAAAGCTTGGGGCGGCGGTAGCCCTGATGGGGAAATTCCACCAGGCCGCGAATCTTTTGGAAAACTTCCGTTATAACCCGGTCGGCCGCGTCGGGATTGTCCTCGGCAATGTAGCTGCGGATTTCGTCAAGATCGTTGAATGCTTCCGGGTGGAGAGTGTAGCCGGTCATGCCGGCCGGCGCTGCCGCTGCGCTTGCGTCTTCTCCATCAGGCGCCGATAGGCTTCCTTGCCGTCGATACCAGCCACCTTGCCGTTTTCCATCTCGTCGTAGCGCCGATCCAGAGTCTCCCGCGTGTAGGCCAGCTCGTCATAAAGCCCAATTACGGCGTCTTCAATCACCTCAGCGGGCTGCCGGCCGGCATCGCGGGCCATCTGGTCAAGCTTGGCTTGCACGTCGGGTTTGAAATATAATTTCATGGCTTCGGCTCCNNCCCGCTACTTCTTTTTGGCCTGCGCCAGCTTCATCATGTCCTCGATCGCTTTGGGGATGTCCTCGGGACGCCGGACCAGTTCCTGAAACATCTGGCGCATCTCAAACGGGAAGCCCAGAAACAGGCGCCGCGCCTCCACGGGTGGCGGGCCGCCCGGCGCTCCGGCAGGCGGGATCGGCGCCGGCAGTTCGACGGCGAGCATACTCCCGCCCGCCAGCGGCTCGTGCCGGTACTGCATCAGCCAGATACAATTGTGCCCGTCCAGAATCATATTGGCCGAGACGATGGCCCATTGGCCTGCGTCCGCGGCGGTGGGCGCCTGGCAATCCCACAGCCTGGCGTGCGGCACGAAGGCGGTTTCATCGGAGAATCCGTAAATATCCAAAGGAACATCGTTGAGACCGTGTCGCTCGGCGAACTGTTGCGCGTCCGGAAGCGCGTGGTTCCAGTCGAAGTTCGAGTCGCTCACCAGCCAATATCCGGGATGCCCCGCGCCCAGCGGGTTGATATACGGGAAGTAATATGGATAGGCGCGGACCACGGTGACCAGGCAACTGGCGCCGAGTAGCACCACCAGCGCGCCCGCCATCCACGCCAATTTGGGAGCCGCTTGGTGCATGCGGCCCAACAGCCGCGGGAGCGGCGCCAGCATCAGGATCAGCAACACCATCGGGGTAGTGAAATGGCGGATGCTGAGGTCGAAGTGGCTCAGCATGCATAGCCCCGCAAAGACCGCCAGCGACACCCAGAGCACCCGCCAGAGGGTGGCGCACTCCTTGGGAATCACCGGCGGCCAGCGTAAGCGCTTCCCGGCCGCCGCGACCGCCAGCGCCACTGCCAGCAGACCCAGAAAGCCGGGAGTGGACTTGAGCGCCAGCAGGACCGGGAAGTAGAACCAGACGCCATGCCGGTACGTATGACCGAGAATGAAGGCCGCCCGCAATCCGGGCATCAGCACCCATGCCAACCCGGACAGAAATAACCATACGGGCATCAGCAGGCGTCCCACGGAATTCATCGGCAGACCGTGGCCGGCGAGGCCCGGAATATTCATCGGCTGGTTCCAGGAAAACAGGAAGTAGACCGCATACACCGCCAGTGCGGCCCACCAAGTGGCTTTCCTCATGGCGCGCCAGCGTAGACGGCGCCACAAGCGGGCTTCCGGTTTGTCGGCCGGTTGTCCGCCAAGGGGCCGCCATCGCGTGCTCAGCGCCACGGCGAGGAAGGCGAAGAAGAGAATCGCGGCGGTGAACTTGGTGAGGATCGCGCCGGCCAGCGCCAACGCCATCCAGAGGGTGTTCCGGCGGCTGGGGTCGTCCCAAAGCCGGGCCATCGCCCAGAGCGCCAGCAGGGAGAAAAATGTAATGGCGGCATCGGTCAGCACCAGGGGGCCGAAGACCAGAAACGTGGGGGTGGTAGCGTAGACCGCCACCGCGAGCAGCCCGCCCCAGTCCCCGCCGAGGCGGCGCGCACAGACGAAGACCAGCCAGCCGAGAGCGATAGTGAGAAGCAGCATGGGCAGCCTGGCCCAGACGAGTATGCTCCGCGGGCTGTTCCAACGCGTCAGAACGTACTCGCCGAAGACCCACTCGCCCAGGTAACCGCGAACGAAGCCGAGGCTGTAGTTCCAGGCAGGGCTGGAATAATCCGTGTGGATTCCGCGCATCACCAGCGGTAAGGCGGCCAGCATTTTGGCGAGGGGCGGATGCTCCTGATTCAATCGCATGTCGAGCTTTTGCAGGTAGCTTACGCCGGCGCCAATGTGGGCAACCTCATCGACGGTGACGGATTCGCGGAGGGCAGCGCCTCCAGCCAGCAGAAACATCAGAGCGAGCAGCAACAACGCCAGCACGGAAATACTGGAGCGAATGCGCATCGGAATCCTTATAGTTCTTAGTCATTGTAGACCATCCTATGTTTTAAGGTCCGAATAGCATTAGAGCATCAGGAACCACCCGGACTCCGAACTCCCGATGTCACCGGCATTCCGGAACTGCCGGTCTTCATCCGTGTTTATCGGTGGCCAATAATGTCTTTGCCAAGACTCGAAGATCTCACTCTCATTCCACGACATCGGGAGTTCGAAGACTCATCTCGACCAGGCCCGCTGATCGAATATGATTGAGGGCAGGCGAGCACCGCCTGCCCCACCTGCGGGCTCACTGCAAATTGGTGCGACGTCATTCTTGCGCGTTTTCTCAGCGACGTTCCCCCATCCACTATCGGAATCGTATTACACTCGTGAAGATCAAGGAGGCATTCTACATTGTCGTTGCCGCACCCATGGATTCGCCGTTTTACGTTGCTCGGTCT
>PLRZ01000666.1 GCA_003164075.1 Bryobacterales bacterium
GGATCGCCATAGCCCACCGGCCACCAGAGTTTGGGATTCTGCAGGTGCAGCGCCGGCGTGGTGGAGGGGTCCAGCTTTACCGCCGCCGTGGCGCCCGCGGGCACCGTGACGGGCGTCTCAAACGCTACCGTGCCGAAATGGCCGCGGAACACGCCGCTCACCGCGGCCGTCCCGGAGTTACGCAAAGTTGCCTGCACGGTGAGATCGGCACTGCTGGTGCTCGGCAGCGGCAATACGCTCGACACGTACGGATTTTCGATGGTCACCGCGCCCGACTGATCGAGATAAATATCGCTCCAGATGCCGATATCGCGCCCGCGCACCGAGGGGATCCAGTCCCAGCCGGCGGTGGCGTGATACGTGGGATTGTCCGCGCCCAGTGCGCCGCCATTGGCGTCGGGGCTGTCCCAGGTCTTCTCCTTGATGCTGCCGGGGGTGGCATTCTTGTGGATGCGCACCGCGATGGCGTTCTTCGCGCCCGGCTTGATTACCTTGGTAACGTCGAACTGCCCGCGGATGAAGCCGCCATCGATGCGTCCCACCGATTCGCCGTTCACAAACACATCGGCCTTCCAGTTGATGCCTCGGAAGTTCAGCCACACCGTGCGGCGGGGGGCCACGGCCGGCGCCACGAACTCATCCCGATACCAGAAATCGGCGTAAAAGTAAGTGTCCGAGATGGCCAGTTGATTGTCGCCGTAATTCGGATCGGGCAGCGCGCCGGCGTTCCAGAAACTGGAGACCACGGTGGCCGGCACGGTGGCGACAAGCCAGCTCTTATCGTTGAATCCGGGCTTCGAAAGCGCGGATCCATCGGCCGTCACCTGGGAATCGCGCTCGATGCGCCATGCGCCGCCGGAGAGCGCCAGTTTTCCGCTGGCCTCGGCGGTGGCTGCCGCATGGGCTTTCGCTACCACCCCGCCTTTGCCATACACTTCCAATTCACTCAGAATGTAACCGCCGGGCGACGCCGGCTTGGTCATCAAGACGCGCACGTAGCGCGCACTGGCCGCGGGCGAAAGTTTCAGATCGTCCACCGTCCCAGTGGACGGCAGCGCCTGCACGGTTTTCCACGTGACGGCATCGTTGGAAGTCTGGATGGAGCCGGCCGCGGCACGCTCGATCCAGTCGAGCACCACGCGGTCGAACGTGCTCCCCGCGCCCAGGTCGACATACACCCACTCCTCGCCGTTGCCGGCGCTCTTCCATGCGCTTGAGAAATTGTACGGGCCGCCCACTTCCACGCGGGTGCCGCGATTGTAGAAGGCCAGGTCGCCGATACTCCACGTGGTGACCGTGCCTTCCTGCGCGACGCGGATAAATCGATTGCGCGATGCGGCCGTGAACTTGACGGAAATGGGCGGCGGCGGCGTGAAAGCGCCACGGCCCGCTCCCGGCGCGGGGGGCGGAGCGGGCGGCGGCGGAGGAGGAACGTACCGGCCCAACTCCTGCCACGTCTGCCCGTCGTCGGAGCCTGAGACCACGTAGGCGGCGACCGTACCGGCCGCCTGTCCGCCGCGGCCGAATCCGCCGCCGCCGCCCAGGATGTCGATCCGGTCCACTTCCAGCGGACTATCGCCACCGGCCAACTCCAGTTGAATCCAGCGGGTGGGACCGGCGATGGTGACGCGTGTGGTGGTGTTGTGGTCCACCGGATGCTCGCGCTCCTGCTTGCTGAGCACCCCCTTGTCGCTGGTGGTCACGGTGAACCAGCGCGGGAGCCTGGTTTCCTTGATGCCGTCGGTCACCAGTTGCGCCGTCAGATTGTAATCGTACGCACTCGATTGGTACGCCGGACGGCGCAGGGCCAGATTGTGAACGGTGTCCACAGTTGCCGGTGCAACGACCGGTGCGAAATCCTGCTTCGGGTCGCCAGGATATACGCCAACACCCTTGGTATACTGCTGGCCGTTCAACGCCAAGCCGGCGCACAACGACAAGAGGATTACAGGTCTCATTTGCATGGTCTCACCATGGCATGCTAATGCCCGGCACGTCCTGGCGCAAGCGCGAGACGGGATTATCCATGCCCTACACCGTGAGACACGGTGTATTCCGGTGGATTAGGACCTGGATAACGCCATGATTCACGGCGCCGTGAGTTACTATTCGTGGGTACAGGCGGACCTGGGTCGAAAGGATGACATGAAATTACGTACACTGCCGGTATTCCTGGCCTTCCTGGCTATGGGTTTCGGCGACGCGGTAGGGCCATTTGTCAGTCTGGCGAAAAGCGAGTTTCAACTCAGTAACGCGGTGGCTTCGCTAATCCCGTTCGTGGGATTCAGCATGTTCGGACTGTTGTCCATCCCGGTGGGCCTGTTTCAGGATAAACGCGGCAAGAAGTTCGTACTTTTGATGGGTTTGGCGGTTGCCCTGGTGGGCCTGCTCAACGCCACTTTCGCGGTCAGTTCGTTCCCCGGTTTCCTGGTGACCATCCTGCTGTTGGGAGCCGGCGCGGCCATTTTGCAGGTCGCCGGCAATCCCTTCATGCGAGACGTTTCGGAGGAGGGAAAGTACTCGCGCAATCTCTCGCTGGCGCAGTTCGTGAAAGCCATCGGATCGCTTTCGGGTCCACTGATCCCGGTGGCTGCCGCCCGCTGGTTCGGGGCAAGCTGGAAAGTGATCTTTCCGATCTATGCGGTGGCGATCCTGGTCACTCTGCTGGCCGTCAGCGGCCTGAAAGTGGACGAGAAGCGCAGCAAAGATCGCCCCGCCACCCTGGCTTCCTGCCTGAAACTGCTGGGCAACGGCTACGTCTTCGCCATGGTGGCGGCGATCTTCCTCTACGTGGGCGCCGAAGTCA
Source organism: Bryobacterales bacterium (assembly GCA_003164075.1). Next base: position 2,807 of record PLRZ01000666.1, read on the forward strand.
GCGTCAGTTCGGGAATCCCGCTCTTCCTCAAGGAAAGCTACCGCATCGACGTCAACAGTGTCGGATTATTGGGGACCGGACTCTTTTTCCTGGCGCTCACGATCGGCCGATTCTCCGGCGGCGTCATTTTGAACTGGATGTCGGCGCGCAAATTCTTCATCGTGACCTCGTTGGTCTCCATACTCGCGCTGGCCGGCCTGTTCGTACCGAACCGTACCGTCGCGGTGGCCAGTTTCTTCGTCGCGGGGCTGGGATTTGCCAATATCTTCCCGCTGGCTTTCTCGCTCACCGTGGAATCCCTGCCGCAATTCACCAATGAGCTCTCCGGCCTGATGGTCACCGCCATCGTGGGCGGCGCCATTCTTCCGCCCCTGATGGGCCTGGTATCCGACCGCAGTTCCGTGCAGATCGGCTTCCTGGTTCCCATGGCCGCCATCATGTACATCACCTGGACCGCATTCCTGAACGCCAAGCCCCGCCCGCAGGAGGCGAAATGAGCGATCCCCGCGCCGTCATGACCCTGGATGCCGGCGGCACCAACTTCGTCTTCTCGGCGATGCGCGCCAACCAGACCGTGGTGCCGCCGTTCACCCTGCCCGCGAACGCCGATAACCTGGAGCGGTCGCTCGGCAACATCACCGAGGGCTTCCGCCGCGTGAAGGAGCAACTGCCGGCGCCGCCCGCCGCCATCAGCTTCGCATTCCCCGGCCCCTGCGATTATTTCAGCGGCATCGTCATCCGCCCCGGCAATCTGCCGGCCTATCGCGACGTGCCCCTCACCGCCATCCTGGAAGATACCTTCGGCCTGCCCACCTTCATTAATAATGATGGCGACCTGTTCGCGTACGGCGAAGCCATGGCCGGCTTCCTGCCCTACGTCAACGGCCTGCTGGAAAAGGCCGGCAGCCCCAAGCGATTCCGCAATCTTCTGGGCATCGCCCTGGGCACCGGATTCGGCGGCGGGTTGGTGCGCGATGGCCAGTTGATCATCGGCGACAATTCGGCCGCCGGCGAAGTCTGGCTACTCCGCCACAAACTCGACCGCGACCGCAACGCCGAGGAGGGCGCTTCCATACGCGCCGTACGTCGCGCCTACGCCTCGGCCACCGGCATTCCCTTCGAGCAGTCGCCGCAGCCCAAAGACATCTTCGCCATCGCCGAAGGAACTGCCGAGGGCAATCGCGAGGCCGCTCGCGAAGCGTTCCGGCTGCTGGGCGAAGTGACCGGTGACGCCATTGCCGAAGCTACCACGTTGCTCGACGGGCTGGTGGTGATTGGCGGCGGGATTGCCGGCGCGCATCGCCAGTTCCTGCCGGCGATCGTGGCCGAAATGAACGGCAGCTACACTGCGCCCAACGGAGAGAAGTTCGGGCGTCTGGTTTCCCGGGCGTTCAACCTGGAAGATCCGGACGAGCTGGCGATTTTCCTGAAAGGCGAAGCCAAAGATCTCATCGTGCCCGGCAGTGGACGGCACGTCCGTTTTGACGCGATGCCACGGGTTGGCGTCGGCATCTCGCGCCTGGGCACCAGCGAAGCCACGGCGATCGGAGCGTATGCCTACGCTCTTAGCCAGTTGGATCGAAAAGGACCACAATGAAATATTTCGCATTTTGCCGTTCGACGTGGCGCAGGCACTCCTGCCTGCCGTGTCGAGACTCCGAACTCCCCATGTCGCTCGACAATCTTGGGTCGTCTGGGAAAATGGGTCGAGCCGTTTCTTGCTCGGTGGGGCAGGCGGTGCTCGCCTGCCCACATCCTGTTCGAGCCGCGGGCATGGTTCACCACGGGCAGGCGGCACCGCCTGCCCCACCACCGAAGCTCCCGCCATATGGCGGCGGATGGGCCAGAGTGTTGTCGTCCTTCGTCGCATTCGCGGCCCTCACCCTGCAAGCCCAGAATTACACCCTCGGGATTGGCGTCTACCCCGGCGATCCCAAGGAGAATTTCGCGCCCTCCATGCGCATCGATAGCGCCACCTATCGGAACCTGGCGTTGCACCGTCCCGCCTACCAATCTTCCAGCTACGATTACAACCTCACGGCGCAGCTCATCACCGACGGCATCAAAGAGACCAGCCTCCCGCGCTGGATTTCCACTTCCAGCAGCGCCCATGGCGTCTTCCCCAAGAACGAACGCGAATACATGCTGGACGGCAACTGGACCACCGGCGTCGACCTGAATGGCTCGAGCGTCTGGGTGCAATTGGAACTGGACGGCGGCGCCGCTCCGCTGGAAATGGACCGCATCGATCTCGACGGCATCGTCAAAGGTAATCCCGAACCGGAGGTCTGGGGCGCGGTGGTTTCCGGCTCCGACGATGGCAAGGCGTGGAAAGAACTCGGACACACCGGAGGGATGGCGCGCCCTACCGGCGAGATTCACCCCTCCGTCAAGTTCGCCGCGCCCTCGCACAACCGCTTCTTCCGCATCGCTCTCAGCGACCCGCGCGCGGTATCGTTTCGCGTGAACGAAATGGCTTTGTTCCGCAACAACCGCTTGGTGCAGGTCGGCGGCCCGCACCAGTTTTCCAGCGCCTGGATGAGCGCCGGCAAGGCCGACGAGTGGGTGTATGTCGATCTCGGCGCAAGCTGCACGTTAGACCGCGTGGTGCTCTCGTGGATTCGGCGCGCGTCCGAGGGCGCGATCGAAGTCTCCGATGACGCCGCCACCTGGACATCCGTGGCCGCGCTACCGGCCACCGGAACCACGGACGACATCAAGTTGGCGCAGCCGGCGCATGCCCGCTACGTGCGCGTCCTCATGAAGAAGCCCGCCGCGCCCGAAGGCTA
>PLRZ01000553.1 GCA_003164075.1 Bryobacterales bacterium
ACGCCGTCGCTGATGGCGATGGTATTGAACTCCATGGGGGTGCCACCGGCCGCGCGGATACCTTCCTTTACCTGCACCGCGAGATCGCGCAGATTGTAGTTGCACGGCATGGTCTCGATCCACGTATTGGCCACCCCGATGATGGGCTTGGCGAGGTCTTCATCGGTGAAACCGATGGCCTTCAACATGGCGCGGGCGGGGGCGCGGTCACGCCCCTGGGTGATGGTGTGGCTTTGCAGTTTCATAATGGAAATCACCAGTGTAGCGCGGGTGCTTAACCGATCTGGGGGCAATGGGCGTCCGGCAACCGCTCCCTTACGGTCGCGGCTCTGTAAGTAGCTGCAAACACGAGGCAACCGTAACAGAGCCGCGACCGTAAGGGAGCGGTTGCCGGGCCTGAACAGCCGGAACCCCCAAGACGGTTACGCACTTTACGCACCAAGTGCAGCGCCAATGCGGCGAACAATCCTCTTCTGCTACACTGATACCAGTTATGGCAATTCCGAATGTCAAGCGGTTCCGGCCCTTCTGCCCAACCTGCAACGATAGCTTCACCTTGATGTCCGTCCTGCCCAAGGACGCGAGTGTCGATAAGTACCTGGCTGACGCCGTGGCGCGCCACGATCATAAGGCGTTCCAGGAAGCCAAGGCGCTTCATTTCAAGGTGCGCGTCGGCCAGCAGAAACAAAAGAAGGCCAAGTAGTTACAACCTGCTCTGCAGGCTACGCAGGGCTCGCAAACCCTCTTGCGCTACGGCGGGATCGGTGTCTTTGCTCAACTTCTCGAGCGGGGCGACGCTCCCGCTGTCGCCACTACGGGCCAGCACGCGGGCCAAGCCAATCTTCTCATCTTTAGTCGCCGTTCCCAGGGGGATGTAGAGCGCCGCGCGCACCGCCGGGTCGCGCGCCAACTCCACCAGGAACGGATATGCCACGCCGTTGTACGACGCGGAATTCAAATTGTCGATCAGAAACTGCAGCGGGCTGAACTGGCTCAGTTCGGTTTTACCCAACATCACCAGCGCGAAGGCCAGCGAGAGCCGCGGCGCCGTTTTGGTCTCGTCCTGCCAGGCCTGCTGGATCATGGGCTGATCGGCCGGGTCGCGCAGCCGTGCGTATCCCTCGGCCGCGGCCGCGCGCATACGATCGTCCTTATCGTGCAGGTCCACGGCGTACAATGTGCGGCTTGTCGGCACCGGCAGCATGGCGATGGCGGTGAGCGCTTCGCGTCTTACTTTGGCATCGCGCGAACGGTTGAGCACATCGATCAGGTCGGGAACGGCGGCCTTATTGAGCAGCACGCCGGTGGTCTGGATGGCCGCGATCTGCACCTTGGGGTCCATATCGTGGAGGCGGAAGGCGATGCTGGGGCCGGCCGATTCGTCGCGGATCTTCTGCAGGGCCACCAGCGATTCGTAGATGACGTCGGTATCTTTAGAGTGGGTCGCTTCCACCAGTTCCGGCACCGCGGCCCGGCCGCGCAGGATGCCCTCGGCATGGGCGGCGTTGGCGCGCGAATCGGCGTTGACTCCGCTCTTCACCAGCTTGGCGAGGGCAGCGATTACCTCGGGGCGCACCGTCACGTAGGCGTCGATCACCAGGTCGTTGGTGTCGGTGAACTTGCCCTTGATGGTGGTGCCCACCTTCCGCAGGGAGCCGGCCAGACCGGTTTTCACGTATCCCGGCGAGTAGAAATTGACCAACCCGTCGGCGGCGAGTATCTGGATCTGGGGGTCGTCGTCCAAAGTGGCCTGCATGAGAGGATCGAGACTCGCGGCGGTGCCGATTTCGGTGAGTTGCTTGACCGCCTCGGCGCGGACGTCCGGGGGCTGGTTCTTGAGATATTCCTGCAGCTTGGGGATGGCCGCCGAACCGCCTTTGGCCACCTCACGCACGTCTTTAGGTTTGACATCCTGGGCCGCTAGAGGAAACAAGAAGGCGAAGACAAGGACTGCGGACACGCGCATACTTCTACTGTAGCGCGGAAAGGGCTTTCAGGCGGGGTATCGCGTCGAGGCGCGGTCGATAGCTTACGAGCAGTTTCCGGAGCGCCGGGGTGGGCAGGCGGTGCTCACCTGCCGGTCTGCCCGCGCTGAACCAAGCCGGCTGCCGATAGCTGGTTTCTGTCGCGAAACTCACTTCAGGTGGCAAGACCGCTTGCTTGCGCGCGGCTCGGTAACGCAACGATGATTCCACGGGACTTGTTACCGAGCCGCGACCGCCAGGGAGCGGTGGTGCACCGCCGCATGGCAGTTTCGCGCCAAATTCCAGATAGCTCTTCGTCAGCGGACGAATTCCAGCGTCACTTTACGGTCAATCACACCAGCTTCGAATCCCAGATCGAGCAGCTTCTGAGCGGCTTTCGGCACGATTTCGCCGGCGTCCACGGTATAGTGGTTGACGTACATCCCGACGAATTTCTCGGCCAGCCGCGGCTCCATGTCGCGGGCGAATTGCAGGGCGTATTCCAGAGCCGCGGCGTGATTGTCGAGCGCGTATTGAATGCTCTCGCGCATCATTCGGCAGCATTCGCTCCGGATTTCGGGATCGAGCGAGCGCAACAGCACGTTGGCGCCCAGCGGCAGGGGCAGTCCGTAGGCGCCCTTAAACCAGCGGCCCAGGTCGACGACGCGATGGAAGCCTTCGCGGTCGAAGGTCAATTGGGCTTCGTGAATGATCAGCCCGGCGTCGACACTACGTTCGCGCAACGCGTCGGTGATTTTGTCGAACGGCGTAATCACCGGCTCGAAATCCGGCTGAAACAATTTGCAGGCCAGATACGCGGTGGTCAGTTTGCCCGGAATCGCGATCCGCTTGCCTTTCATTTCTTCCGGCTCCATCGGCCGGTTGGCGATGATCATGGGGCCATAACCATCGCCCACGCTGGACCCGCTGGCCATGAGGACGTACTTGTCCGCAACGTACGGGTAAGCGTGGTAAGAAATGGCGCTGAGATCGTACTCGCCTTCCCTGGCTTTCCGATTCAACGTTTCGATGTCCGCGAGCACGTGCCGGAACGACACCTTCGTTGACCGAACCTTTTTGGTGGCAAGGCCATAGAACATGAAGGCGTCGTCGGAATCCGGACTGTGGGCGCTTACTATTTCCCGGGAAGCAACCGATGTCATAAGAATGGAATAAGACTCAACCCAGTTTACACCAGTGTGAGTTGCAATCCGCCAACGAAAACGTAAAAGAAGCCGACAAAATAAGAGAAGGGCGGTCATCTCGGCGGCATCCGAGCTAGGGACTTCCCTCAGCGATCATCCGAATTGCGCATCACGCGCCGAGCCCGACCATAGCGGGCATCGTAAATTCCGACCGCAGCGAAACTTCCCGTACTGCCTGTTCAGTTGCCGCAGATGAGACCGCCCTCATCTTCGTCCGGTTCTATATCGGCACCTCCCGCCAGTCCGGGGTGGACCGGCTCGAAAACGCTTGAACCGCTTCGGAATCAATGATACCGGCCTGATTCCAATACCAGTGTGCTCCTGCTTGCTATTCTTGTCAATAGTTCTCCACCGTACAACGCGGTAGGAGAATTACTGATACCGGGCCTTGATATCGTGTTCGAAAAATTGTTCCCGAAAAAAGAGATGCCCCTGACTGGCGCTCCGCCGGTGCGGCGGCTAAAGACGTATTCGGCGCAGAGCGGGTATGTGTATCAATACTGTTACGAAGGCCAGCGGCCATTTCACCAGGCTGGCGAGAGCGGAACGGAGTTCGTGTTCAGCCTCTCGGCCGACCGGAAAAGCTGGCGGCCCTCGAAGGTGCGGCTGCCCGACGGGGCGGTGGCCGCATGGGAGGCGGCGCATGCTCGCGAACTTTCGGCCACGGAACGCTACGCCATCGCCAAAATAGCGCTCTTTCAAGCTTTCGACGAGCGCGAGACCCCGGCCCTCATGAAGGCGGACGTACGCCTCCGCAATGCCGATGTCGAAGCCATCGTGGAGACACTGGGGCTGTGACCACCCTCACTTCGGAGCAGCGATCTTTCGCTGGCGGTGGCCGGCCGCACGGTCCCGATGTCGCCCCGCAATTTCAGNNGACGACATCAGGAGTTCTGAGGCTGCGCTCCGCCTTTTCGCTGTCGGCGCGCAATCTCGCCATGGCGCAGAACGCCGGGCGCCAGGATCTGGTAGCCCCATGCATCGCCTGCTACCTGGCACTGCGCAAGACGCAGGACTACGTCC
>PLRZ01000422.1 GCA_003164075.1 Bryobacterales bacterium
CCGGCCACCTTGCCGTGATTGCCGACCAGGTGCTGCGCGAGGACCGGGAATTATTCGAGTTGACAGAAAGAAAGGACTTCTCCGTGGCCACTCTATCCGCCAGGCTGGAAGGGGTTAACAGACATCTTCTATGAGACTGAGAATCGCGGCGCTTCTCGCGCTGATTGCATGCCTCGGCGGGTGTTCCAGGACTCCGCCTGTGAGTGCGGGGAACGGGAGTGAGCCGGAAAACATCCCAACGGTCGGAGTGACCTCCGTCACCCGCAAGCCGATGATGCGCCAACTCACGGTGTCCGCGGAGCTGGTGCCGTACCAGGAGACCGACGTCTTCGCCAAGGAATCGGGCTATGTCAAGGATTTGCTGGTGGACTACGGCAGCCGGGTGAAGAAAGGCGAGTTGATGGCCGTGCTCGACATTCCGGAGTTGCAGATCCAGCTTAAGCAGGATGACGCCGCGATTGCCAATGCCAACGATGCGGTGACCCATGCGCACCATGAAGTGGATCGGCTGGAGGCCCAGCTCGTCCCGCTGAAGGCGCAGGCAGACCGTCTGGCCGGAGTCGCCAAAACGCGTCCCGGCCTGGTGGCGCAACAGGAGATCGACGACGCGCAAGGCAAAGGTCTGGCAATGGCAGCCCAGGTGGAGTCCGGAAGATCTGCCTTGCAGGCGGCCGAGAGCCAGTGGGACGAGGCCAAGGCGAAACTCGAGCGCGACAAAGCGCTCTTCGACTACGCCAGAATTACCGCGCCATTCGACGGCGTGGTGACGCAGCGCTACGCCAACCTGGGCGCCTTGATGCAGGCCGGCACCAGCTCCAGCACGCAAGCCATGCCATTAGTTCGTCTCTCCCAGGACGATATCTTCCGCCTGGTCATTCCCGTACCCGAGTCCTATGTGAAATACATCCGCATCGGCGATCCCGTTCAGGTGCGCGTCACCTCTCTGGACAAGGTGGTGACCGGCACTGTGAAACGATTCTCCGCCGACGTTGCCGCCGAGACCCGCACCATGCATACCGAGGTGGAGGTACTGAACCCGTCACACGTCCTTTTGCCGGGGCTCTACGCCGAGGCGACGCTTACCTTGGAACATAAGGACGCCGCCTTGTCTCTGCCTCTGCAAGCGGTGACTCAAGCGAACGGGAAGGCCACGGTCTTTCTTGTGGATGCTAATAACACCCTGCAGGAGCGAACCATTGCGACTGGACTGCAGACCGCCAACGACATCGAAATCGTAAGCGGCCTGAATCTTGGCGACCGGGTGGTGATCAGCGATCGCAGCGGTTTGAAAAGCGGCGCGCGCGTGAAACCGCAGGAAGTGGAAGTCCAAGAGTATCAAGGGGCACAGTAAGGTTCTCATGGCGCCATCCTCTATTCGGACTCCGGCCCGCCGCGTGCATAGGCCGGCCCTTACAGCCAGCCCCGGCGATTTCCCTCTGCCGGGGCTGGCCTTTTTCCTGGAAACCACAGTCAAATAACTACCCATGCCACGTTTCTCCATTCGAAATCCCCACTTCATCGTGGTCATCTGCCTGGCGCTGCTTGTTATCGGTGTCACTAGTGTCGCCCGCATGCCGGTGGATCTGTTTCCGACCATCAACATGCCGGAAGTCATCGTGGCCACCTTCTATAACGGCATGCCCCCCGTCGATATCGAAACGGACATCACCAATCCGCTGGAACGCTTCTTCACGCTCGCCGCCGGCATGGACCACATGGAGTCGCGTTCCCTGCTGGGCGTCAGCATGATCAAAGCCTACTTTCAGCCGGGCACCAACGCCGACGCGGATGTGACCGCGCTCTCCAACCTGGCATTGGCCGATTTGAAGCGCTTGCCGCCGGGCACTCTGCCGCCCGTGGTGTTGAAGTTCGATGCCTCCAGCCTGCCGGTATGCCTGGTGACGATTAAAGGCGAAGGGCTCACCGAGACGCAACTGCATGACCTCGCCCAATTCCAGATTCGCAACCAGATCGCCAGAGTGAACGGCGCCGAGATCCCCGGCGTGTTCGGCGGTAAGTACCGCCAGGCGATGATTTATGTGGACCCCTACAAGCTGTTTTCGCGCCAGTTGAGCGTGATGGATGTAGTGAACGCGGTCAATAACAGCAACCTGATTCTGCCGGCCGGCGATGTCAAGATCGGACCGAGCGATTACTATATCTATTCCAACAGCTTAGTCAAAAACGTCAAGGACTTGAACGACTTGCCCTTGAAAACCGTGGGCACTAAGTGGGTCACGGTCGGGGATGTGGGCGACGCCCAGGACGCCAGCCAGTTGCAGTACAACATCGTGCGTATCGATGGCCAGAAGTCGGCCTATATTCCCATCATGAAGCAGGGCGGCGACACCAACACCATCCAAGTGGTCAACGACGTCCGCACGCTTACCGGCAAGCTTTTCGATCTGCCCAAGCAGTTGAAGACCGCCATCGCATTCGACCAGTCGGTCTTCGTAAAGCAAGCCCTGAGCACCGTGCTCCATGAGGGCCTGATGGGACTGGTGCTCACCGGCATCATGATCCTGATCTTCCTGGGAAGCCCGCGGGCCACCGTGGCGGTGCTGTTATCCATCCCCATCTCCGCCTTGGCCACGGTAGTGGTCCTTTATATGTTGGGCAGCACTATTAACACCATGATTCTAGGTGGCCTGGCCCTGGCATTTTCCCGCGTCATCGATAACTCCGTGATCTCGCTGGAAAATATATATCGCCACCTGGAATTGGGCGAAGCCCCCGCCGTGGCCGCAGAACAGGGAGGCGCGGAAGTAAACCTCGCCGTCCTGGCGGCGACGCTGGTGGACGTGGTCGACTTCTTCCCGGTAACGCTGCTCATCGGAGTCAGTAAGTTCCTGTTCTCGTCGCTGGCCCTGGCATTTTGCCTGTCGCTGCTGGCCTCGTTTGTAGTGGCGATGACGGTGATTCCGCTTTTCTGTTCCAAGTTTCTCAAGGCAGTTCCTCATGCTCACGCCGAAGGCACCACCGAACAGACGCCCACCGAACGCGGCTTCAACGCCTGGTTCAACCGTATGTTCAATATCGTGCTGGATCTCTACGAGCGTTGGGTGCGCCGCGCCCTGAAGCAGCCGGGCCTGACGGTGGCTGCGTTGATGGGCCTGTTCGTTGCGAGTCTGGGGATCTATCCGTTTTTGGGCCGGGCCTTCTTCCCGCGAACCGACGCCGGACAATTCACGCTCAATGTGAAAGTGCCTACCGGGAGCCGCATTGAAGTGACGGACCAGTACGTAGCCAAAATCGAGGATCTGATCCGGCACAATGTTCCTCCCGCCGAACTGAAGATGATCGTTTCGAATATCGGAGTGGTGAACGACTTTTCTTCGCTCTATACTTCCAATGCCGGAATGTACACCGCCACTATTCAGGTCGCTCTGAACGAGGGCCACAAAGGGAGCAGCCTGGATTATATGGAAAAGGTCAAGAACCAATTGGTTGCGCAATTTCCCGATGTCCGGGCGTTCTTCCAGAGCGGCTCGATGGTGGATGCCATCCTCAATTCGGGCATGCCCGCGCCCATCGACGTGCAGGTCAACACGCACGACCTGGACCTTACTTACGGCACGGCGCAGGATCTGGCCCGCCGCTTCCACCAACTGCCCGGAGTCGGGCAGATCTACATTCCGCAGGACATGAATTATCCGGCCATTCGTTTGAATATCGACCGCGTGCACGCGGGGGAACTGGGGCTTACCCAAAAGGACATCGTCGATAACGTCATCACGGCTTTGAATTCCAATACCATGATCGCCCCCAACTATTGGGTGGACTACGCCAGCGGCAACGATTACTTTTTGAGCGTCCAGTATGCCGAGCACGGACGGGCGGCCATTCACAACTTAGTCGATCTGAAGTCGATCCCTTTGCGGGCGCCCAATCTGAAGGAGCCCACCACGCTCGATACCGTGGTAAATCTTGAATACCTCCAGTCCCCGACGGAGATCGATCACTACCAGATCCAGCGCGTAGTCGACATCTATGTCACGCCGCAGGGCGAGGATTTGGGCAAGCTGACCAGCGCGATCCAGAAGACCATCGTAAACGCGAAGCTGCCCTCGAATGTCCGCGTGGACCTCCGCGGCATGGTGGACGGCATGAATAAGTCGTTTACCAGTTTCGCCTACGGCTTCGGCATATCGTTTGTCCTGCTGATCCTGATCCTGATCGCCCAGTTCCGTTCCTTTATCGACCCCATTCTGATCATGCTGGCGATTCCCATGGGCTTCATCGGCGTGCTGATCATTTTGCCGTTGACCCACACCACCCTGAACGTGATGTCGCTGATGGGCGTGCTGATGTTGATCGGCATCGCCGATTCCAACAGCATTCTGATCGTGGACTTCGCCCATAAGTTGGAAGAGCAGGGCATGAGCGTGCTGGACGCCGTAGTTACCGCGTGCCGCGTCCGCCTGCGGCCGATTCTCATGACTTCGCTGGCGACAATTATCGGAATGATTCCCATGGCCATGAATCTGGGCGAAGGTGGCGAGCAGTATACGCCGATGGCCCGCGCGATTATCGGGGGCCTGACCTCGTCGGTGCTCCTCACGGTGTTCATCGTGCCAGCCGCCTACCTGCTGGTATACGGCCGGAGACGGCCGGTTACGATTCCCCAAGCATGAGGACCACATTTAACCAACACCGCTTGCCGGCGCGCGCGGCTCCATACAGAGCCGGGCCCAAAGGGCACCCCGTAAGGGAGCGGTCAGGGAGCCATCAATGAAAACTTTCTCTCACGCACTCTTACTGGCGGCGAGCGTGGCGCGCTGCGTCCTGGCGCAACCCGCCCCGACGAAACTGACTCTGCAGGATGCCGAGACGCAGGCGCTGAAGAATCACCCCCGCGTGCAGGCGGCGCAACACGTCCAGTCCGCCATGAACCAGCGGATCGACGAAACGCGGTCGGCGTATTACCCCACGCTGTCCGGCGACGTTACCGGTTCGCAGGCGAATCCCCGGGCGCGCCTCGGCGCGGGCTATCTGAACGACCCCAGCCTTTTCAACCGCGTCGGACAGGGCATCACGCTCAGCCAATTGATTACCGATTCGGGCCGCACGCCGAACCTGGTGGCCAGCTCCCGCCTGCAGGCCGGCGCTGCCGAGCAGACCGTGCAAGCTACTAAGTACGATGTGCTGGTGCGCGTCAACCAGGCATATTTCGGAACCTTGCGCGCACAGGCCCTGGTCAAAGTGGCCCAGGAGACCCGGGCGGCGCGCCAGTTGCTGGTGGACCAGGTGACCGCGCTGTATAACAACAAGCTGCGCTCGGAAGTGGATGTCGCCTTCGTAGCAGTGGAACTGGCGAATGCGAAGTTGTTGGTGTTGCAGGCTGACGACCAGGTACAACAGGCATTCGCCGAATTGACGCGGGCCCTCGGTTCGCAGGACGGGGCCACCTACCAATTGGCGGACGAACCCCTGCCCCCCAGCCCTCCGCTGAAAGTGGAAGATCTGGTGCAGCAGGCGCTGAGCGCCCGGCCGGAACTCGCCAGCCTGCAACTGAACCGTGACGCCGCTTACAAGTTTGAACGCGCCGAGAGGGACCTGGCCCTGCCGACGGCCAACTTCATCGGCGTGGGCGGCTACATGCCGTACATCTCGCAATTGTCCCTGCCGCGCGTGACACCGCCCGAATACGAAGGAGTCGCGGTCAACGTCGAGATTCCGATCTTCAACGGCGGACTGTTCAAGGCGCGCCGGGAGGAAGCGCACTACCGGGCTATGGAAGCCGACCAGCGGCTGCGCGACGAGGCGGAGGCCATCGCGCGCGACGTAAGGACGGCGTGGGCTGGCGCGTCGACCGCGTACCAGCGTCTCGATGTGACCGCGGAACTGGTGCGGCAGGCCAACCTGGCACAGCAACTGGCGCAGGGCCGCTACGATCTTGGCCTGTCCACGATCGTGGAACTGACGCAGGCGCTGTTGAACGTCACCTCGGCGGACATTCAAAACATGAACGCGAAATACGACTATCAGAGCCAGTACGCCACGCTGCAATACACCATGGGAGCCTTGCGCTGACGCCTATGATCGGGGAAAGAAGCGGCATCGGGAAACGGGCCTTCTGGGATCTGACGATCTGGGGCGCGGGCTTGGTCTACCTGGCCCTGGTTTTGTTCGTGAACCTGGACAGCCCGCTATTCGGACTGCTGTTAATTGTCCTGGCGGCGTATCAATTGCTTGAGCCTCATAGACACAAGCGCGCGAGGTAGCGCCTATTAACCGACGAAGGGATGCTGGGCTTATGAAGTGCTCCTTTGGGGCGTGGATCACTCTTCTCGCCGCAGCGGCCTGGGGGCAGGATGAACCATGAGGCGTTCCCGTTTTCCCGCCGTAACCGATCCACTTTGCATTATATTCGTCAACTCGCCCGAGAGGATAGCGTTCACGCCATAGATCACACAAAGAAAAACCAGGAACTGGGGGCGGCATCGGGATATGAGGCCGGCACTCGCGCCGGTTGTCGTGAAAGAGCAATGATCTTTGTAAGGCGCCTGAAGTGTTTGGCGGCGGGGTGGCCGCGAAGGCTCGGTGCGGCGAGCACTCCTAAAAGGGCCGTCTGGCTTGACCCCGCCATAAGGATAAAGTTGTCAATCTGCAATGGAAGAACGCCGGAGAGCACCGTCCTTCATTGTCCGCGTGTACGTAAGACGTAGTCAGAAGGTGAAGCCAAATGCGAGCGCGATGTTCATCCAGCGGTCGGTCGTGTTGTTCGCGAGCACACTGGGGACACGTAGCCCGTTTGTTGGGCCGGCATATTGAACCGTGCTCCCAACCCATAAACTGAGGCTCGTGCCCAGGGAGTAGCTCCTGGTGGTCAAGCCGTCACCCCAACCACCGGGGGATGTGCAGCTATAGCAGGTCGGCGAATAGCCGCCACGATTATCTCTCGAGTTGCGAAAATACCCGGTGCCACCGCTGCCGGAGAAGTCAATTCGCTTGAGCGGCTCAGGGATGTAAATCAAGCTGCCAAGCGGCATCGTAAACTCGTGATTGCCGCCCTGGAGAATGCCGAAATCCGTTATCTCTGCATTCTGTTTATTCGCTAACCCGAGTACAATCCCCGGACCAGAATCGGCCTGAACGAGGCCTTTGAATCCTCCGGTGACCGGCGGCGCGGTAGCGAGGAGGTTGGCGGCATTTCTCACGGGAGCGGCGGTGTGGAGGCCCACGGCAATTTTGTTGGGAAGGGACTCGCCACCTTGAGCAAATGCCGGCGACACGGCGAACAACAAGCCGCCCAAGGCGAAGACCGTGCCTGCCATGGCCACGGCCATGAGGCGCGACCGCACATTGAAGAAAGGCTCTTCATCGCCACCTGAAAGACTCGCACAATCGGGATGTTGACCTTTTTGAAGGTGGGCCACGATCTGTTTTCCTCCTGTTATCAGTATGCTTTTCATTGTTTGGTGATCGTACTGGGAGAACTCCCAGCCTTTCTCCGCGGACTGTAAATGCCTGCTGGACTACGCTGCGTTCCTGAGAGGTTCGGCAGCGTAATGCCCGCTTTTACTGTCCGTCCGGTCGGCGAACTGGCATCTCAGGCATAGCTGCGCCCAGGGAACAGCGCGGAGCCGTTTGGCCCCGATCTCCTCCTCGCAATTCAAGCAGGTGCCATACTCGCCGATGTCCAGCCTGCACAGGGCTTCTTGAATATCGCGAAGCCAGCGCGCAGAGCGGTCGAGATTCCCGATGGCAAGCTCGCGCGCCGCAGCAGCTTGAACCTGGTCCATCGCGTCCGCCGTCTGCTCGATGCACACTTGTTCTCGCAGGCCAAAACTCTTTGCGATCTCTTGGCGGGCGTCTTGCAAGTGTTTTCTAATCTGCAATTTGTCAAACTCCGGTGTCATCGTGCTCCCTCTCTGTCCTGTCGTGCTCAGGGGAAACTGCTCAACGTTACCCCTGATAGAAACTCTAAACCCGGAGCGCACGGCCGCATACTCTGAAAAGTCCTAGTCTGGGTTCCCCCGCACTTCCCGGCCTTCTGATGGATGAGCAGATCTGCGGTGGCCTCAACGAGTGTGGATGACGGCAGGTACCCTGCGGAACGACAATAGAGTGATGAATTCGCCCCGCGATCTTCCAGAGCGACAAGGAACCCGGCACGTTCTGTTGACCGGCCTCGGCATTGTTCTCGCCCTCCTGCTCGCGCTCGGTGTGTATGCAGCGGGATCGCTTTCAAGTGTGAGCCGCGCGGGCACACTGACGACTCGCGAGTACTTCCAGCAAAGTGAACGCCTGGAAAGTGTTCACCTTCTGCTGTCCTCCGCCGCCAGCGCGATTCGCGACTACCTGCTGGATCCGGATTCCCTGGCGCTTTCGCGGCACCGCGAGCGGGCGAGGGTTTCATGGACACAGGCAATGAAGGCCATTCAAGCCTACGAGGGAGTGGCAACATCTGAGCGGCGGCTCTTGACCGCTCAGCTCGATTCCCAAGTCTCGGACTACTGGGCAATTGCCGACCGGAGCCTTGAGATGACGGGACGCCAACGAGCGGAGGCCGGGGTCAACCTCCTAATCGGCCAACTCATACCCTTGCGCGACAAGTATCTCGCGACAATCAATGAGATCGGCGCCCGTGATCGCGCCGACCTGAGATCTGCAGCCGCGAACACCTCGCGTTTCGCTCAAGGCGCCGAGCGGCGGTTGTGGGCCGTGATCGCGCTGATCGTGCTACTTTCCCTGCTGGTCGCTGGCGCAACTGTTCGCTACCTGGTGCGGTTGGAGAATATCTCGTTGGCACAATTCGAAGCCTCCGTGAAGGCGGCCGTCGAACTCGAAAGATTGTCCCGCCGCCTGATGACTCTGCAAGAAGACGAACGGCGAAGGATCGCCAGGGAACTCCACGATGATTACGGACAACGAATGGCAAGCCTGCTTTTTGAGTTGGCCGCCGCTGCTGAGCGCACAGATGCGGCGCCGGAGCTTAGGCTTGTCATGCAGAAAATGGGGGAGCGCCTCGGAAATGTCGCGAAGGACCTGCAGCAATTGTCGCGCAGCCTTCACTCGGCCGTGCTGGACAAGATTGGACTTGAAGCTGCTATCCGGTCCGATTGCAGCGCGCTCCGGCAAAGAATCGCTTGGGAGGTCGATTTCCAGTCGGTTGATGTGCCGAAGCGATTGCCAGAGCCGCTGAGCCTGGCGGCATATCGGGTATTTCAGGAGGCCCTGCAGAACGCCTTGAAGCATTCACAGACGAGCCGTCTGGGGGTTTCGTTGAATGTCGAAGGCCGCGACTTGGTACTGCGGGTCAAGGATTACGGCCTCGGGTTTGACGCCGAATCGGCGAATCAGAAGGGCAGCCTCGGACTCCTGAGTATGCGCGAACGCCTGCGCATGATCGGGGGAGGGTTCCTGATTCATTCGGAAATCGGGAAGGGAACGCAGGTGGAGGCAAGGCTTCCGATGGTGGGTCAATGAGCACCTGGAACGCGATGCAAACGGTCAAGACTATGAGTTTTCCCAGGTGACCTGCGATCTTCGATGGCGGTCAATGAGAGACAGGGGCATTAACCAAAGGATGACAAAGTCGCTGTCTCCAATCGGTTGGGACATCCTACCCGGATATTCGATGGAGAACTATGGTCAAGAAAAGCGGGCCAACCGAGGAGCCCCATGAAGCGGCCGAAGGTCTTAATCGCCGACGACCACAGCATGGTAATCGACGGGCTCCGCAGCCTGCTGGAGCCGGAGTTCGAAGTCGTTGGGGCTGTTAACGACGGACGGGCGGTACTGCCCGCGGTTCGAAAGCTGCAGCCCGACGTTGTGGTAATCGATATTTCAATGCCTTTGTTGAATGGCCTGGATTGCACTCGCCAGCTTCACGACACGGGGTGTACAGCCAAGATTCTGATTCTGACCATGCACCCGGACGCCACCTTGGCACAGGAGGCCCTTGCCGCGGGAGCATCAGGGTATCTCCTCAAGAGTTCGCCGGGCTCGGAGTTGAAGGGAGCGCTGAGGGACGTTCTACAGGGCAGGACCTACCTCTCCCCCGGAGTGACGCGGGATGCGGTCGAAATAATGGGCCGCATGACGTCGATTCATGAAGATGTTTGGGCTCGCCTCACACCACGTCAACGCGAAGTCCTACAACTGCTTGCCGAGGGCAAGTCACATAAGGAAGTAGCCGATATCCTAAACATCTCCGTGAAGACGGCTGAATATCACAAGTACGCAATTCTGGACAAGCTCGGGCTAAAGACCAATGCTGAACTCGTCAAGTACGCCGTTCGCCATGGAATTATTGGAGTCTAGCGTAGCGAGCCGACCGCTCTATTGGGAGAACTCCTAGTATTGGATGCGGCCGGTCAGTGTTCCAATGAGGGAGTGATTATCATGGGCCAGATCTTGGGAGAGACGCTGAAAAATCCGAACGGGGCCGGGCCCGCCCATCCCAGACTCAAGATTTTGCTTGCCGATGACAATCCTGCGCTGCTGCGGGAACTACAGCGTGCTTTGGACAAGGAATTCGAGATTGTCAGCACCGTTGCGGATGGGCGCGCACTCTTGGAGGAATGCGGCCGTCTGCATCCTGAAGTGATTGTCACGGACATCTCGATGCCGGTCATGGACGGCTTCGAGGCGGTGGCGACACTGCGCCGCGGAGGTACGCCGAAGGTCGTCTTTCTCACCGTGCATGAGGAACAGGCATTCGTCGAAGAAGCTAAGGCCTTGGGGGCGATGGGCTATGTTCTGAAGCGATCCCGTCCCTCGGTGCTCGCCGCCGCCATTCGTTCCGCGAACGACGGACGCTTCTTTCTGTGCCCGGAACTGTGCAGCGATTGGGAACGGCCAACGTAGCGTGCCGGAGGACTGGCGAAGGAGGATTGGGAGAATGACAAACGATAAATGCGGCTTTTTTGTCTGCTGTCATCTTCGGGCATGCTCGCGGTGTTCAAACGCGGGCCCAAGACACTCCA
>PLRZ01000336.1 GCA_003164075.1 Bryobacterales bacterium
CCAGAGACTCATCTCGACCCTCTTCGCGAGCGGCATCCGCCGCAGGCAGGAGTGCCTGCGCCACGAAAACGGGCTCATCCCAAATTCCACGACTTCAGGAGTTCTGAATTTGCAGTGAGCCTACCTGCGAAGCTTTGGCCATCGAAGGAAATGGCTCAGCCCATTTTCCCCGCCAGGCAGAAATTGCGAGGCGAGATCAGGAGGTCTGAGGGTGGCATTCCCATCGGCTCTGGGGATAGCTGCATAGGATCGACAAGTTTTTTCATCTTTTCCTACAAGGATCTAATAGTTGATTGCTATCCGCTAAGAGCCAAGAGCTGCCTTCTTACCACAAATAGTCTTTCGCGATGTCGCGTTTGTCGTACCCGTCCAGGACGTGGACTACGCGGATTTTCTTGAGCGACACCGGCGACAACTGTCCGACCGGAATATAGATGATGGTGCGGTCCGCGCGCGAAGCGATGGTCTTGAAAATGGTTCGCGGAGGTTTGGCTGCAACGTAAACCACATAGTGGTGGATGGAGTAGTCCAGCGCGGCCAGCAACAACCGCTCGGACTTCGATTCCGCGAATTCGTAGTCTACATCGTGCCAGACATCGTACATCCGGCGCGGCGGCAGACTCATCAGAAAGCCGCCGTATTCGGCGCGGCCAATGCCCGGTCCCACCAGGTTGTCGAACGGGAACGTAGAGTAAAAGGCCATGTCCGACTCGTTCTGGTTCTCGCCCAGCCATGTAGTGGTGTAGGGATAGCGGTTGTCGCGATCCTCGTCGAAAATCACAACGATCGATCCCACTTCGCCGTGGATCTTCTGAAACTGGCGGACGTAAATGCGGCCTTCATACCATTTGCGGATGGTCTCCCGCATGTCGATGCCGTCCAGAATCGAGGTGCTGAACGGTTCCACGCGGACGCGCTCTTCGGAAAGAATGCTCTTCCCTTTGTGTTTCAGATAACGGCCATAATCTTCAATGACGAGGTCTTCCGGGGGGTAAGAGCAAATGCTGGCGCCGTTCAGTTGGCTGGCCCACTCGCCCGGGACTTTCTCCTTTTTGCGCGGCTTCAAACCGTAGGGCCGCAGCCGCCGCTTGGTGCTGGGCAGCCGGCGGCGAATGCGGATGCGCCGCGTGTCCATCCNNGGCCAGCCGCCTCCCACACTTCCCAGGCGTAGTTGTCGTCGGCCACGCCGCGGGCCGCCACCGTGAGGTCGAACAGGCCCGCGCTCAGATCGTTCCCGGCCAGCGCCAGATTGCGGGAGTAGCGTGCCAGCAGGCGCCGCTGCCAGTGGGCCACGCGCTCGCCGGTATTGGCCTCATACTCCTTTTCGGCCGCGCGGAAGACCGCGAGCTGGGCGTGGCGCCGGTCGATCAGGCCATTGTCGGTCATTAGTTGGCGGTAGTTCTCGTAGCGCCACTGCAATTGCGGGTACTCGGCGCAGATTTCGCCCAGCGATTCGGGATGAGGATTGAGCAGCTCCACCCCTTCACGCTGCGGATTCGCCAGGGGTTGAGCTTGCGGTTCTTCCATGGCGTCGAGCAGCGGGTCGAGCAGGTTCAGGGAAACCACCACCAGCACGCTGGCCGAGGGGTCGGTACCCTGCAGCTTCCAGGCGATTCCAGCGGCGTGTTGCGCGATTTCGCCGGAGCGCGGTTGAGGGTACACCCGGTAGGCTTCAATGTAGCGCTCGAGCCCGATATGACGGAGGGCGTAGGAATCCGGGTAGGCATCTTTCAGGTGGGGGCGCGTGCCCGCGTCGGGGTCGGCGAACACGATCTCCGCACCGGTCTCGACTGCCGTGCGAATGGCCTCCGTGAACGGATCGGCCGGTTCGATGGGCACGTACACCGCCTGGTCGCCGCCGGCGGCTTCATCCGGGTAGAAAATCAGGGACATCTTGGGCAGCCGCCCGACCGCCTGCATCCAGGCCATTTGCAGGGTGGCCGGCAATTCCAGGGCGACCACCTGCGGGCGGTCGCGCAGAATCGCCCGGCGCACCTCGAGGGCGAATTCCAGGCGGCCGGGAGCCACCGGAAAGTAGGTGAAGCGCCCGCGCGTGAGGCTGCCGGGATCAGGTAGCGGAAGGTCGATTGCTCCGGACATAGCGTAGAGCTTCTTCCCCCAACACCTGGGTGATGGCGATTTCCAGCGCTTCCGTCTCATGGGTCCGCTGCGTGGCCAGGCTTTTCAGCTTGATGGCGAAACGCGCCACGTTGATCCCGTCGCGCACCGTGTAGCGTTCGTCGGCGCCGTGCGCCAGTTGCAGGAAATCGGTGACGTATTGCAGGATGCGCTCTTCCGCGAAGGGAAGATTTTCGCGTAGAATCTGATACTCTTCGTCCCGTTCGGGAAAATCGATAAAGATCTGCGGCTGCAGGCGGGAGTGAATGTACTCCGGCAGTTCGAAGGTCGACGCATCGTCGTTCATGGTGGCCACCAGCCGGAAATTCGGATGGGCCTTGATCTTGATTCCGGCGACAATGGATTCCACATAGCGCCGGTTGTCGAGCAGCGGAGCCAGGCTGGCCCAGCTCTTCTCGCTCATGCGGTTGCCCTCGTCGACGATGGCGATACCGCCGCGAATCATAGCCGTCACCAGCGGCGACGCCACGTACCGCAGGCTGCCTTCCCCGGCGATGACCGGCGTGATCAGCAGATCCTCGGGGCGGGTATCCATGGTGGCCTGCAGGATATAGACATCGCGCCCCATGCGCTTGCCGGCGGCGTAGGCCAGAGTGGTCTTGCCGACACCCGGCTTGCCCAGAAGCCGCGGATTCATGGGCAGATCCTGTTCGTTCACCACCATCCACGCGGCCAGCAACTGCCGCATCAGTTCGTCCTGCCCCACCCACTGGACCGCCAGTTCATCGGGGTGCGCCAGGTGCAGGGTAACCCCCTCAATATCGATTGTCATACGCTATCCCCCATTATCGGGCAACTCGGGACTGCCGTGCCCGTCAAGGATAGCGCGATGAGAGCCCGGCCGTACAGCCGTCCTTCCCGCTCAAAGGTTGCTGAGGACGATGCGGTGGACCTTGAGGAGCAAATCCACCTCCTGGAGGGGAACTTCCAAAGCCGCGGCAATCCGGTCCGGCGGATCGCCCTTACGGTGCATTCGCAAGACCTGCGACCGCTTGCTGATGTTCAGTCCCGCCCGGGGGACAGACGGAAGTGCCGCCGGCGGTTGCTGCGAAAGATCCTGTACCTGCGCCGCCAGTCCGTCCAGGGTTTTCTGCAAAGCGGCAGTGGCCGCCCGGCACTGTTCCAATCCGGCGCGGGTGCGCTCGTCGGCCAACACCACCAGTACCTGCGCGCGCCACACCGCGAACAGGCTCACGCCGATGGCAGCCACGGCCAGGACGAGGGCAAACCCCAGCAGGAATACCGGCGGTGTCATCGCAGGCTCCGTATACGGTCCTGCCGGCTGGCGATCTCCTGGATTCGAATGCCGTAGTTGCCTTCCACCACTACCACCTCCCCGCGCGCGATCAGACAATGGTTCACCAGCACCTCTACCGGTTCGTTCAATGCGCGGTTCAATTCCACGATCGACCCCGTAGTCAGTTTCAGGACGTCTTTCATGGGCAGCGAGGCTTTGCCGAAGGAGATCGTGACCGGCAAATCGACGTCCAGCAGGAGATCCATGGTGCGCGAATAGGCCGCAACCGGCGCCTCGGCGGTGGGAACGGCTTTCGGGGCGGCGGCTGGCTCCGCCTCCACTGGCGGGGCGGCGATCAGTGCCAGAAGTTTGGGGCTGAGCGCCACCAGCAGCGGCGGTGCGTCTGCCGGTGCGTCGGGCGGGGCGAACGTCAGGGTGATTGACGCCCACTCCGTCAGGCCCTCGGCGGCGGGCCGCTCCCCGCCGTTTTCGGTGGTGACTTCGCGGTGCAGGAGAGTTCCGATCGACCGGGCCACCACGGCCAGCGATTGGCCCAGAATCTCGAACCAGGTATTCTTCGCCTCGGCGGTTTCCACCGTTTCCAGGCCGGCCGCTTTGAGCGTCAGAGTTCCGGCATACTCCCAGGTGGTCTGTGGCGCGGCGATCCACAGGGGCGCTTGCGGATCGATCTGAAACGGTTGTTCCCACCATAGAAAGTTCTGGCCGCGTCCCACTTCGGCCAAAGGTCCGCTCACCGCTTCCCAACGCACCGTGGGCCGCTGGTCGGTCATGGACTCCAGCACCTGCGCCAGGCTCTCGGTCCACCGGTCCAGCAGGACGCGCGCGTTCTCGGTACCGTCCAGCCGCAATGGCCCGTTGCTCTCGCCCGCGCTCATGCCGTCACCATGCCTCGCGTCACCGGCCACTGCGAGGCCATGTGGCTGCGCAGCCGCAAGATGGCCTGCGACTTCAATTGCGAGATGCGCGATTCATGCAGGTTCACCACTTGCGCGATCTCCCGCAAGGTCAGTTCCTCATGGTAGTAAAGGCCCAGGACCGTACGTTCCATCGCCGGGATGCCGTCGATCCCCTGCGCCAGGAGCCGCTCCAATTCGGATTTTTCCAGTATCGTGGAGGGAAGATCGTCGTCCGCGCCCGGCAGATAATGCAACAGGTCCTTGCCTTGGTCGCCCGAAGTGTATTCCAGGCTGGCGATATTCAAGCCGCGGATCTCCACCAGCCATTCGTGATATTCCTCCAGCGAAATCTCCAGTTGGCCGGCGATTTCGTCTTCGGTGGGCGCCCGCTTGAGACGTTGTTCGGCCGCGCAAATGGCCGCTTCGATCCGCTTGGCCTGACGGCGTTTTTGACGCGGCGCCCAATCCAGCCCGCGCAGGCTGTCCAGAATGGCGCCGCGGATCTTGTATTCCGCGTACGTCTTGAGCTTGACATTGTGGCTGGCGTCGAAATTGTCGATTGCCGCGATGAGCCCAATCACGCCCGTCGAGACCAAGTCGTCGAGGCTGATGTTTTCGGGCAGACGCTCCTGGATCCGCCGCGCAATCAATCGTACCTGCGGCAGATGCTGCAGAATGAGCTGCTCCCGTTGGTCGTCAGTGGTCATGTCAAACACCGCATACGAGCGCGCAAAATTTCGCACGTTAAGAACTCTTTTTCTAGGCCGCCGATAGTACCTGGCCGGCTGTCCCGCTCAGGATCAACTCTGCGACCCGGCTCTTGGTGGCGGCTTCCAGATCCTCCGGAATTCGCTGTCCCGTCGTGAAAAAAGACAGCGGTTTACCGGTCCGCACGGACTCGTTCAGGATCGGGCCGAAAGAACCGGTCTCGTCCAGTTTGGTAAAAATCAGCCGTTGCGGCCGGAAGGCCTCGAAACTATCCACCACACGTGATAGATCGGCTGATTTCATCGAAGAGGACACCACGATTTGCGTGTCGATGTCTTCCCTGGTGGAAAGAAATTGCGCCAGACTCGAGTAGTTTGCCGCCTCGGCCGGCCCCATGCCGGGCGTGTCCAGGAAAATCAACTCCTTACCGCGATTTTCCTCAATGGCCTGGGCCAGGGCCGACACCGTCTCCACCAACTGAAAGCCCACGCCCAGAATGGCGGAATAGGAGCGCAACTGCTCCGCCGCCGCCACCCGGTAGGTATCGATGGACAGCAACATCACCGGCCGGCGCGCGGCCAAGCCGTAATTCACCGCCAGCTTCACCAGGGTGGTCGTCTTGCCGCAACCGGAAGGCCCCACCAGCGCCACGATACGCGGCCGCGCCTCTCCCCGGCCCAGCACCGGCTGCACCTTGAAACGCGATTCCAGTTCCTCCACCAGCGCCACGCGGAAGGCCGCCTTAGCGGACTTTTGGCCGGGCCGCAATTTCGACAATGCCGGCTTCGAGATCCGCGATTCGGCAGCTTGCACCATTTCGCGCGCCAACTCCGGGGACACCTCGCTCGCGGTGAGAGCCCCGTAAGCATCCGACCAGTCCGGGCTGCTATCGCGCCATGCCGCCGGCGCCAGCGCCGACCGTGTGATGGTCCGCCGCATGCCCTCCAGCTCATTTTTTAACTCCGTCATCTGCTGCGCCAGACGGTCGCCCGGTATTCGGTTCGACCCCGCTGTCCCCGCCGGTTCTTCCGTCTCGCTGGCGGGCATTTCGCTCACAAAAACCACTTCGTAAGCCCCCAGGTGGCGGGTTTCGAGGGACGACTTACGGCTGTTTACCAGCATCGCGTCCGAACCTAACTCCTGGCGTGCCATGGACATGGCATCTTCTACCGTGTTCGCGAAATAAGACTTCAGCTTCATCGGTGCGGCGCTCCATTGGAACTATCGTCGGAAGCCGGCTTCTTCAGTAGAGGATTCGTCATGCGATGGTCCCCAGCGATTGCACGCGCATCCCCGCTGGAACTTCGTTGTGCGCCAGGAAGAAGAGGTTGGGCGCCGATGCTTCGGTCATCTGGCGCAGGAAGTAGCGCGCGCCCGTAGTCGTAATGGCCACCACGGGCGCCTCGGGCGAAGCTACGCGGCTCAAGATGCGGTTGACGATATCGCGGCCCGTTTGCGGCGCCAGAGCGATGTGGCTATTCTGTTCGCCATGTTCTACCGCGGCCTCCACGGCCTGCTCGATGGCCGGATCGACGAACCAGGCCGGGAGCTCGCCCACGCGGTTCACATACGGCTTTACCACCGTCCGCCGCAGGGCTTGCCGCGCATATTCGGTCAGCAGCACCGGGTTCCGGGTGGAGGCCGCTGCCTCGCCCAGCGCTTCCAGCAGCGAAACCGCGTCGCGGATGGAAACCCGCTCGCGCAACAGGTTCTGCAGCACTCTCTGCACCGTGGACAGCGGCAAGAGCTTGGGAACCAGATCTTCCACCACCTTGGGGTGCTCTACCGCGACGCGGTCCAGCAACCGTTTGGTGTCCTGCCGCGAGAGCAGTTCATGCGCGTAGCGGCGGATCAGTTCCGACAGATGCGTGCCCAGCACGCTCACCGGGTCGACCACGGTGTAGCCGGCGTTGCGCGCCTTCTCGGCACGCTCGTTGGGGATCCACACGGCGCTCATGCCGAACGCCGGCTCGCGCGTCGGCTGGCCTTCCAGCGGCGTTTGCCCCTGCCCGCTGGCAATGGCCAGCTCGCAGCCTTGCGGCAACTCGTAGCGCGCGATCTCCACGCCCTTGAGCGAAATCAGGTACTCCCGGCTGCGCAGCGAGAGGTTATCGGTGACCCTTACCGGCGGGAGCAGGTAGCCCAGTTCGGTCGCCAACTGCTTGCGAATGGTCGAAATGCGCCTCAGCAGCGCGGAATCCTGCGCTCCTTCCACCATTCCCACCAGCCCCAGCCCCACTTCGATAGCCAGCGGCTCCACCCGCATCAGGGCTTCCAGATTGTCTTTCGCGGCCACCGGCTTGCGCTCCTTCGGGGCGGCCTCCACCTGTTTTTCGCGCTGCCGCATTTTCCAGCCCGCCGCTCCCGCTCCGCCGGCCATTATCAGGAAGGGCAGTTTGGGCATTCCCGGCATCGCCGCCATGGCGCACAGCACCCCCGCCGCCAATAGCAGGGGCCGCGAATTGCCGAAGATCTGCTTGTGGAATTCCGCGCCCAGCCGGGCTTCGGAGCTGGCGCGGGTGACAATCAGGCCCCCGGAGATGGATATCATGAGCGCCGGAATCACCGTGACCAGGCCGTCCCCGATGGTCAGCACGGTGTAGGTTTCGAGCGCCTTGCGAAAGTCCATCCCATGCTGTAATACGCCAATCAGGAAACCGGCCACGATGTTGATGCTGGTGATCAGAATGCTCGCCACGGCATCGCGCTGGGTGAAGCGCGAGGCGCCGTCCATGGCTCCGTAGAATTCGGCTTCGGTGGCCAGTTGCTTGCGCCGCCGCTTGGCTTCGACCTCGTCGATCAGGCCGGCATTCAGGTCCGAATCGATGGACATCTGCTTTCCGGGCAGAGCGTCCAGGGTGAAGCGCGCCGTGACTTCCGAGATGCGCACCGCGCCGTGGTTGATGACCACGTACTGGATGGCGATCAGCACCAGGAAGATCACCGCCCCGATGATATAGTTTCCCCCGACCACGAAGCTGCCGAAGGCGCCGATCACTTCGCCCGCGGCCGTGGTCCCGGTATTTCCATTCAGCAGGATCAGGCGCGACGACGAGATGTTCAGCGCCAGCCGGAATAGCGTCAACAACAGCAGCGTGGTGGGAAACGAAGTGAACTCCACCGGCCGGATGAGGTAGAGCGAGACCATCATTACGGTCACCGACATCAGGATGTCGGTGACGATCAACAGATCCAGGACGAAGGCGGGCAATGGGGTGATCAGCGCGATCACGATGCCCAGCACGGCCAGAGGGACGGCCAGTTGGCCGAGTTCTTCGAGCGGCAGTACCCGCGTCCAGTTGGGCAGCGCGCCCGGCGCCGCAATAGTCTTGGCTGGTGTCATCGGTTTCTTTTCAGCAGGCTACCGCTAGCCCGGCAGCCTCCCGTGCATGAGTTTGTAGATGTAAGCGAGGATTTCCGCCACTGCCCGGTACAGGTGCGGCGGGATCTCCTGTCCCACTTCCACGGATTTGTATAATGCCTGCGCCAGGGGAGCATTCTCGACGATGGGGATCTGGTTCTCGATGGCCTTCTGGCGGATGCGTAGCGCCAGATAATTCTTGCCCTTGGCGATTACCAGCGGCGCTGCCATGCTCTCCACCTGGTAGCGGATGGCCACCGCGAAATGCGTGGGGTTGACTATGACGGCGGTGGCCTTGGGCACGTCCTTCATCATGTTGTGCCGCATGCGATCGCGCTGCAAACGGCGAATCCTGGCCTTCATCTGCGGGTTGCCTTCGATGTCCTTGGCCTCTTCCTTGATGTCCTGCTTGCTCATTCGCAGGTCCTGTTTGTAGCGGCTTATCTGGCGAATCAGGTCTACACAGCCGAATATCAGGAATACTCCGGAAGCCTTCCAGAACAGCTCCATCAGCGATCCGCCCAGGAAGCCCCAGCCAGTGGCCACGCTTTCCATCGGCAACGCCAGAAAACCCTCCAGTTTGTCGCGGGCAATGGCGTACACCGCCCATAGAAAAATCGGCAGCAGGACCATGGACTGCAGCAGGGTGGGCAGGTTCTGCCGGGGCAGTTCCTTGATCTTGGTGAGGGGATTGAGCCGCGCGATATCGGGCGCCAGTTTCTTGAGGCTGAGGCCGAAGCGTGTGGTGATCAGGCGGAACCCCAGCGTCGCCGCGGCGATCGCCAGTCCACACAGCACCAGTGGCAAGAGGTTGTTCCAGGCAAGCTGCCAGGCGACTTTCGTCAAGTCTTCGCGGCGGAGTTCGGGGGCAAAGGCCAGCCGGAACAGGGACCGCGTAGTCCCGCGGAACTGCGCAAACCAAGCCGCTCCACCGGAGCCCAGCAGAGCCAGAAACACCATGAACTGCAAGGCGCTCACGAACTCTCGCGCTGCGGGAAACTGGCCCTCTTCGCGGGCCTTTTCCATGCGTCGCTGTGTTGCTGGTTCGGTTTTGCCTTGATCCGCCATGCCGCGTCATGTCCCCAGCATCCGGCGCGCGGCTGTCCAGGCCTGCCCGCTGAACTGCAACAGGATGCGCGGGAACAGCACTGCAATCCAGCTCAGAACCAGCAGCGCGGTCAGCATTTTGGCCGGAAAGGCCAGGTGCAGGAGCTGCAGTTGCTGATTCAGCCGGCCCATCAACGCCAGCGCGACATCCACCATCACCAGCAGCGCCACCACCGGCAACGCCAGCCGCACGCCCACCGCGAATAGGCTGGACGACAGGCGAATCAGGATTTCCGTGGCCGGGAGCCCAAATACATAAGTGCCCGGCGGAACCGTCTCCAGGCTCTGCGCGAACAGCCGCAGAACTTCGCGGTCCAGCCCCAGCGAAAAAAACAGCATGCCCGCCACCAGTTGCGCGAAGACCAGCAGGATTCCGGAATCGGCTTCGGTGTTCGGGTCGATCGTGGAGGCGTACGCGTACCCTGCCTGCAACCCCAGAATCTGCGCCGCCAGGGCAAAAGCTTCGAGCGCGATGGCCACCGAAACGCCGATGGCGATGCCCACCGCAGCTTCCGCGGCGGCCCATCCAGCCATCCTCATCCCCGTCACCGCCTCGGCGTTGACCACCGGCCACCGGCTATAGAGCGCCAAGGTGAATCCCAGAGCCAGCGCGGCGCGCGCCGGCTGGGGTACGCCCTTGATTCCGGGCAGGGGCACGAAAATCAGAGCGCCTCCTACGCGCGCCAACACCAGCAAGAAGGCGTACAGAGTGCCCACTGCGAGCGTAACGTTAGCGGGCATATCGTCCCAGGTCTCCGAGCAGCGCGGCGGTATAGGACATAATCTTCTGCAGCATCCACGGCAGCAGCAGCAGGATGCCGGCCAGAAATGCGATCAGGCGCGGCACCGTGCTGAAGGCGGTGTCCTGCATGGAGGTGGCAATCTGCACCAGGCTGATGGCGATGCCGACGAAGAAGCCGATAGCCAGCATGGGAGCCGCCACCCAGAAGGCCAGCATCAAGGCTTCGCGGACGATTTGCACTACCGAATCGGGCGTCATTGGTAAAAGCTCTTCATGAGAGATCCGATCACCAGGTTCCATCCGTCCACCAGGACGAACAGCATGATCTTGAACGGCGCCGAGATCATCACCGGAGGCAGTTGCATCATGCCCATCGAGAGCGTGCATGACGCTACCACCAGGTCGATCACCAGGAAAGGCAGGAACAGCACCGCGCCGATCTGAAACCCGGTTTTTAACTCGGAAAGGATGTACGCCGGAATGAGAACCTGCAGATCCAGGTCCGCGGGCGTCCGCGGCGCCGGCTTATGCGCGATTTCGAGGAAAAGGCGCACGTCCTTCTCGCGCGCGAAACGCACCATGAAGGTGCGCAATGGCACGGCGGCCTGGTCCATGGCTTGCTGTCCGGTTATTTGTCCGGCTTCCATGGGCTCCCAGCCTTGGTGGTACATGTCCGCGGCTACCGGTTGCATGATCACGATGGTCAGGAAAAGAGCCAGGCCCAACAAAACCTGGTTGGAGGGCACGGTTTGCGTGCCCAGTGCCTGCCGCAAAAAATGCAGCACCACGGTGATGCGCAGAAACGGCGTCATCGCCATGATGGCGCCCGGGAGCAGCGTGAGCAGGGTCAGCGAAATCAGCACCTGCATCGGCATGCTGAGCCCGGAAGCGCCCTTTCCGGCCGATATGCCGAGAAGGGAGAAAGGTTCGGTGGAGGCTGCGGCGGCCGGGAAAGCCGCCATCGCCAACGCCACCAGACGAAGCGCTCTCATCGGACTGTCTCCTGCCGGCTGTCGGCCTGGTTCGACGGAAGGCTCTGCACCAGCGAGCAGCCGCCCGGCGATGAGGCCACCAGCAGCGCGGTCTCGCCCACCCGTATCAGATGCAGCGTGTGATGTGGCCCTAGCGGTAACCGCTCCAGGCACTCCAGCCTGCGAGCGGGCGCTCTTCTTGCCGGCAGCACCGCGGCAAAGCCGTGCCGGCGCAACCACCACAACGTTAAGACCAACAGGGTGAGTACTCCCGCCACTGCCGCCACTTGACCGATACCATCCATTCGAATCCGTCCTCAATCGTCCCGGAAGTCGGTGATCCGCACCCCCAGGGTGTTCTCGATCACCACGATCTCACCGGAGCCGCAGAGCACGCCGCCGATGTAGATGTCGATGTTCTCGCCGGCGGACCGTCCGGTTTCGATCAAACTGCCTTCTTCCAGGCGCAATACCTCGCGCGTGGTCATGATCCGCCGGTCGAGTTCGACTTCGATTTCCACCGGGACGTCGCCCAGTGGCGCTATTTCTTCCTGAGGAGTCATCGGCAGATTCCCGGATTAAGTTGATACTAGGTGATCAAGTTGATCGTGTCCTGGCTCATTTGGTTGGCCGTGGTCACGACTTTGCCGTTGGCTTCGTAGGCGCGCTGGTACACGATCATGTTGGCGAACTCCGTGGCGATGTCCACGTTGGAAGCCTCCACCGAACCGCCTTGGATGGTCCCGCGGCCGCCGGTTCCGGGCGTGCCGATGTTCGGCGTCGCGGTCAGTTCGCTGAGCACGAAGTTATTGTTGCCGTTGGCAATAAGAGTGTCGGGGTTGCGAATCGACGCCAAAGCCACCTGGCCCACGGTCATCTGCGTGCCGTCGGAATACTGCGCCAGAATGGTGCCGCCATTCCCCAGGCCCACGTTCACCAGTTGCGCCGCCGGCGATCCGTCCTGGGAACTCGCCGAGGAGGCTGAGGCCTCGCCGTACTGCGTGATTCGGCCGCTCCCGTCGGCATTCTGCAGATTCCAGGTGACGTTGCCGCCCGCGTTCGCTCCGTCGGCCAGCGCCGGCATAATGAAAGTGACCGGGTTGGTGGTGTTCGTAAAGTCCATCGACCCATCGGGATTGAACGCCAGAGTGCCGGTTGCGACTTGCGCGGTTGTCGGGTCGCTGAGATCGGCCGGCGGCAAGTTGGCGGAGTAACTCCAGGCGTTGGGGCCGGTCTTCGTGAAGCTCAGGGTCAACACATGGGAGGTCCCGAGGCTGTCATAGATTGTGACCGGCGCCGTAAAATTGGAGGTGTCATCGGCGTTGGCCGCCGAGTCCAGGTTGAGGTCGTCGGTCACATTGGCGGTGGCAATCGGGGCTTTCAGGCTGCCTACCGGAATGACGATGTTACTCACGGGGCCGTTGGTATCGATCTGGCCGGTGTTCGGATCGACGGTGGTCCAGCCCTGCACCAGGTCCCCGGTGGCGGTCAGGAGGTCGCCGTTCTTGTCGGTCTGGAAGCTGCCGTCGCGGGTGTACTCCGTGTTCCCGGCAGGATCCTGCACCACGAAGAATCCGCTTCCCGAAATGGCGCCGTCCAGCAGCCCGCTGGTGGTCTGAATGGCGCCTTGCGAGAAATTCCGGACCGTCAGCGGCGTGGCCGTGCCGAAGCCAACCTGGGTGGTGCCCAGCCCCGCGCCCAGGGACTGCGTCACCAGGTCGCTGAAGCTCACGTCGCTGGTCTTGAACCCCGTGGAGTTCATGTTGGCCAGATTGTTGCCCACCACGTCGATGGCCGTGGAGGTTGCATCTAGTGCCGAAAGTGCTGTCGAAAACGATGTGAACATAGATTTCTCCCGTTAGGTACTCGATGTGGTGGCGCCGCTGCCGAGCGATGTCACGAGTTGATCCAGGTCCGCGCGTATCGCCGAGATGTCCGTGCCCTGGTTCAGGGACTGCTCCATGGTTTGGAACTGGGCGAGTTGGGTCACGAACTGCGTGCTGTCGGTAGGGTTGGTCGGATCCTGGTTCTGCAGTTGGGCTACCAGCAACTGTAAGAACATGTTCTCGGTAACCGGCGGGGTTGCCGGAGTGGTCGTGCTGCTCGAACTGCTGGTTGCGGTGCCGGTTGCGCCCGATGATGTCTGCGTAACGCCGGGACTCATAAGTAATTGCCTCCCGATGCCGGCGCGGCGGCGCGGCCTATTGAATCGACGATAAGAGCCATGCGAAATCCTTTCCTTGTTCCTTCGGTTGCGAGGGATGGTCCGGGTTCTCCGGTTCCTTCGGTTGCTGTTCCCGCGGGTCGCCCTGCTGCTCGCCCCCGTTTTGCCGGGACTGGTTTTGCGGATCCTGCGACGATGCCCCCGCTGGCGGATCCGCGGAGTGTTGGCGATCGCCGCCGGCCGCCGGCTGCCAGGTAGTGGCGTGGAAACCGGACTGCTCCAGCCGCGTAGCCAGAGCCGGCAAATCCTCGCGCAGGTCCCCGGCCAGCCGGCTGTCGGGGGTTCGCACGGCCACATGAACGTCGCCGCCGCGCTCCGTCACGCGCACCTCGACACGCGGCTCTCCCGCCCCGCCGACCTCGAGTTTGATGTCGTGCGCCGTCGCAGCTTGGGCGGGCGGGGGCGCGGGATCGGCCGGTGGTGTAGCTGCCGGGGCGGGCGCATCGGCAGCGCCGGCTCGCTCGGTCGACCTGGCGCCGGCAAGGGGCTGGATATCCGGTGTGCCCAGTGGACGCGCGGATGGGCCGCCGGCGCCGACCGCCGATTCGGGGACGCTGTTATCAGCCGGTTTTCGCTCGTGTGGCGGCCCCGCATCCGGCTGCGTTTCCGACGAGGCCGCCGTCCCACGAGAGCTGCTTTCCGCGGGATCTGTGCCGTCGTCAGGCACCGGCGTGGCCTCGGGCGTTTCCGGCCCTGCGGGGCGCCACCGGACAGCGGCCGGCGAGTTGCGTGGCGGCGCTTGCGGGCGGGACTGGGTTGAGGCGACCGGCATGTCTTCGGGTGCGGCATCCATCGGTTTGAGGGTTGCCGTAAAGGCAATTTGTGAGGTTTGGCCCGCTTGGCTGCCATCGGCCCCGTCAGCCGAGGGCGCTGCCGTCGCGGCAGCGGTGTCCGTCGGGCGGGCAGGGTTGCCGGAACGCGAGGGAGAACCCCCGGCAAGGGGCGGCGACGGCGGGAACACGGTTCCGTCTTTTGGCCATGCGGGCGCTGGCTGAGGCAGAGGCGTTGCGCTGACGATGGCTGTGGCCGGAGCAATGTTGACGGCGGTCACGATCGGCTGCGCGCCATCGCCGGCCGGCGCCGCGGCGAACTGGTTTCGCACCCACGGTCTTTGTGGGTTTTTCGGGTGCGGCGCGGCTGCGCTGCCGGTGGCCTGGATGGGCGCCGATGCCGAAGCCGCGGGCTCGACGGGCGCGGCTTGGTTTGCGGAAGACGTCACGGAGGAGTTGGCGATTTGACCCCCAGCCGGCGACGACGCGTCGCCGCCGGTAGTCTGGGATGACAATTGGCCGGCCGCGGGTGGTAGGGGCGACGCATTGCTGAAACCCTGAGGTGGCGTGCGTGCAGCCGGGGCCGTCCGGGTTGCTACCCTCGCAGTCTGCGGGGCAGCCTGTAGCGTTACTTGTCGCGCCGGACTGGCGGCCGGGGCGGTATCCTCCGAGGAGGTCCACTGCCAGGGGCCCGATGCGCCGCTAATCTCATCGTTCCCCCCCCCGACTTTCGGCCGGCTGCCGTCGATTGGCGCGGCGCCGCTCCCGGCTGGAGACTGAGCCGGGGCTGGCGCCCCGGCGCTGGTCGATGCGGGATTTTCAGGCTCCGGCGAGGGCTCCCGCATTGCGGCGGCCGCGCTGTCGAATGGTGGCTGGTTGCGGCCGCCTGCAGCGTCGCCGGTGGCTGACGATTTCGCCGACAAAGGCGACCAGGGACTGGTCGGTGCGGGGGTTTCGGGCTCCCGCAGGGGGGCGGTGGCGGCTGCGGCGTCGCCGGTAGCTGGCGATTTCGCCGACAGCGGCGACCAGGGGCTGGTCGATGTTTCTGCCGGAATGGTGGTTTCGGAGGTCTGCGGAAATCGTTCCGGCAACTGCTCTGGAGCGGTCTCCTGCTTGTCCGGCGCGGCGGCCAGTTCGGATATGGGCGGGGGCTCCGCTTGTGCCGACCCGGCGGCCGCGAGGTCTACACCGTGGGGCACACTGCCGGCCAGCGCCAGCCCCGCGATTGACGCCTGGTTGCGGTCGCTCCGTGCGGCCTGGCTGGTAGTTGGCGATTTTGCCGGTAGCGCCGGCCCGGCGCTGGGCGAAGTCTGTGCCGGAACCGTAGGTTCGGCTTCCTGGAACAGCGATTCCGGCGCCGTAGAGGACTGCGCCCGCGGCTTGTCTGGCGAGAGCCCCGGTCCCATCGCAACGGTCGGCAGGGTGTCGGCCGGACTGCCGGCAGGCACGAGAGGTTGCCCGGCCAGCGGCTGCGACCCTGGTGAAATGGCGTCTTTGGGTGTATTCCCCGTGGATGCCGGAGCGACGGCCACAGGTTCATCGGCCGGAGTTGCTGCCGTATCCGTGGCCGTCGCGGCCGGATCCGCGGCTGGCAGGGAAGAGCTTGAAACGGTGGGCGCCGGCTCCGCGCCGACTTGCGCCAGCGCCTGCCCGCCCGGCTGGGCCGA
>PLRZ01000431.1:0-599 GCA_003164075.1 Bryobacterales bacterium
CTCTCGCCATCGAAAGGAATGGCTCGGCCCATTTTCCCCGCCACGCAGAAATTACGGGGCGACAGTGAAGTGACACCTGAATGGTTCCGTAAGAGGGCTTCTCACCCTAAGAGATCTCATCGGACCTTCGCATCCCGAACTTTAGGGACTTCCCCGGCGCCCTTTCCGGCCTGTACATTTGTTACCGTATGCAGTCACCCCTATCGCAGGGTTGGAGGTCGCAAAATCGTGAACTCATATTTTCGTGGCAAGAAACTGGCCCTGTTGGCCGGAACCGCCGGGGCGTTCGCCATCCTGGCCCTCGCGCCTGTCCAGGCGCAGAGACAACCGCAGCAACAGGCCCCGCAGGGTCCTTGGATGGACAAGAAACTGACGCCCGACCAGCGGGCCGACCTGGTCATGGAGCAGATGACTCTGGATGAGAAGATGTTGCTGGTCCACGGCACCGGCGGCTTCGCCCTGTCGGGCAACCGCTCCAACGGAGGCGCCGGCGTCGTCGAGGGCATTCCGCGGCTGGGCCTTCCGGACTTGCAGTTGGCCGATTCCGCCGTGGGTGTGCGCGCCGCCGCGGAGCGCGGCCGGTATTCCACCCTGCTGCC
>PLRZ01000431.1:604-5054 GCA_003164075.1 Bryobacterales bacterium
CGCGAGCCGCGCAACGGGCGCAATTTCGAGTATCAGGGCGAGGACCCCATCCTCGCCGGCAAAATGCTGGCCCAGTTCGTGAAAGGGCTGCAAAGCAATCACGTCATCGGCGACGTGAAACATTACGCTTTCAACGACCAGGAGACGGGCCGCAATATCGGCAACGTCCTGCTGGGCAAGCGCGCCGCCCGCGAGAGCGACCTGCTGGCCTTCGAGATCGCCGTCAAGGAAGGCGATCCGGGCATGGTGATGTGCTCCTACAACAAACTGAACGGCGACTGGGCCTGCGAGAACAGCTACCTGCTCACCGACGTGCTCAAGAAAGCCTGGGGCTTCCCGGGCTTCGTTCTGTCCGACTGGGGCGGGACCCACACCACCACCAAAGCCGCGCTGGCTGGGCTCGACAACGAAGAACCGGGCAGCAATTTCTTCGGCCCGGCGCTGAAGAAGGCCGTGGAGAGCGGCGAGGTCCCGCTGGCCCGGCTCAACGACATGGTGCACCGCATCGTGCGCACGGAGTTCGCGTCGGGGATCGTGGACGATCCGCCCAAGGGCCGGGTGGTCGATCCCTTCCGCGGCGCCGACACGGCTCAGGAGATTGCCGAGCAGTCCATGGTGCTGCTGAAGAATGACGGCAATCAGCTTCCGCTGAATGGCGCGACGGTGAAATCCATCGCGCTTATCGGGTCGCACGCCGATACCAGCATGTTGTCGGGCGGCGGGTCGGCGCAGGTGGATCCTCCGGGCGGCGGCGCAAGCCAGTTCGGTGGGGCGATTGTCTGGTTCCCCACGTCGCCCATGAAGGCCATTCGCGCCAAGGCGCCCAAGGCCAAAGTGGAATACAACGATGGTTCGGACCTGACCGCTGCCGCGGCCCTGGCCAAGTCGTCGGAAATCGCCATCGTCTTCGTCAATCAGCCCACCAGCGAAGGACGCGACCTGCCCACGTTGATACTTCCCGACAACCAGGACAAGCTGGTGAGCGCGGTGGCTGCCGCCAACCCGCATACTCTGGTGGTGCTGGAAACCGGAGGGCCGGCGGCCATGCCGTGGATCGGCCAGGTGAGTGCGGCGATTGAAGTCTGGTACCCCGGCATCCGCGGCGACGTGGCGCTGGCCAATATCCTGTTCGGCGATGTGAATCCCACGGGCAAACTACCGGTCACCTTCGCCAAGAGCGACACCGACCTGCCGCATCCGCAGATTCCCGGTCTGGTCCCGCCTCCGCCACCCTCGGCGACTCCGGAAGCCGGCCGTGGCGGCCGCGGCGGCAGAGGCCGGATGGCGCCCTTCGATGTCGACTACTCCGAAGGTTTGAAGGTCGGCTACAAGTGGTTCGACGCCGAGAAGAAGGATCCGCTGTTCGCGTTCGGCCACGGGCTTTCCTACACCACCTATGCATATAGCGGACTGAAAGCCGGCATTGACACGGTGACGTTCACGGTGCGTAATACCGGGAAGCGCGCCGGCGCGGAAATCGCGCAGGTATACGCGGCGCTCCCTTCGGCCGCGCAGGAACCGCCCAAGCGGCTGGTGGCCTGGGACAGGATCCCGCTGGCTCCGGGCGAATCGAAGACCGTCACCCTGGCGATCGACCCCAAGTTTCTCTCCATCTTCAATGAGCAGAAGGATGGCTGGGAACTGCTGCCCGGCGAGTACCAGTTCCTGGTAGGCGGATCGTCGCGATCCACCCCGCTCACCGCGACTGTAAAACGCTGAGATCGAGGGGCAATGCATCAGCATGCGTTTGCCCCCGATCCTTTGACTGGCAAGGTGCGGGTCGCTATGACGAGACCGGCGAACACACCAAGAAGACGCAACTAATGAGTTTCTGTCGCGAAACTCCTTTCCAGTTGCAAGTCCGCTGGCTAACCCGCAGAACTCCTGATGTCGTGGAATTTGCAGTGAGCCCGCAGGTGGGGCAGGCGGTGCTCGCCTTCGCTCGATCCTATTCGAACAGTGGGCCTAATTCAGCGCGGGCGGGCAGGCGAGCACCGCCTGCCCCACCTGCGAAAGCTTTGGCCATCGCAAGGAATGGCTCAGCCCNNCATTTTCCCCGCCAGACAGAAATTGGGGGGCGAGATCCGGTGTCCCGTCTTAACAAAACTTTACCGGGAAATTGCCGAAAGGGCCAAACGTTAACGCCCCTTTGGCCGTATCATATTACGGAGGCGCCCCAATCCCCGTACCATGAGCAAGATTCGCGCATATCTGAAATAATGGTACGGAGCACATGAAAGTGCCATCCAAAAGCGGCTCGAGCCCGTCATGGCTCGAAAGGGCTAACCCCATTGCCGCCGGGCCACCGGAAACCGGCCTTTGCGTTTCCCTCCAAAGCTTTGTAACCTGTCTACTTGCCGGTACGCCTATCAAATCGGAACCAGTTGTATATTCGGATGCCGGCACCGTGGGTGCGGCATGCTGGTTGATTTCGAACTGATTAAGCGCGCGCAGAACCGCGACAGCGCCGCGTTCAACGAAGTCGTACTGGCGTACCGAAA
Organism: Bryobacterales bacterium; assembly: GCA_003164075.1. The sequence continues at coordinate 3,106 of PLRZ01000431.1, forward strand.
GCGGATTTTAGGTACGATCACCCGGTTGATCGCGCGTACGGAAGATGTCGAGGATGTCGCACAGGAAGTTTTCTTGCGGCTTTATTTTTCCCTCGATCAATTGCGGACGCCAGAGGTCTTTGAACCTTGGCTGTATCGCCTGACGGTGAACGCGGCTTTCGATTATTTGCGTAAACAGCGGCGCCGCCAGGAGTTCCGAATGTCCGACTTGTCGGAGCAGCAGGTGCTGATGGCCGATGCCATGGCCGGCGGCAAGGTGGAGCACGAGGAACAGCTCAAAAAGAAGATGCGCGAGTCCGTGGATTCGCTGCTCGGGGCGGTTTCCGAGGCAGATCGGATTCTGCTTATGTTGAAGGAAGTAGAAGGGCTTTCGTTGAAAGAGCTTGAAAAGGTTTATAAGGTCAACGAAAATGCTCTTAAGGTCCGGCTTTTCCGGGCTCGCCAGCGGGTTTTGAAGGCTTTTGGCGCGGCCGGGAAAAAGGGTGGGCCCGGTTAACTGCCGGGTGCGGTAAGAGGTACGATATGTCAATGCGCGGCAACGAAGACGAAAAACTGGATGCCCTTTTCCGGGCATACCGTGACGCCTGCCCGGATCCTGAGGCCAGCGCCAATTTTATGCCCACGCTCTGGGCGCGGATCGATTCGCGTCAGGCTTTTCTGTTCTCATTCCGCCACATGGCGAATGCTTTCGTGACTGCTGCCGTGGCTCTGTCCATCGCACTCGGCGTGTACATGTCTATTCCCCGATCGACCCCCGGCTCTAATTCCGAAACCTATATCGAGGCTCTGGCGGATGCCAATCCTCTGGAGACCCCCGATATCGTTGGTTCGGTCCACCTCGATCTGAACGCCCGGTAGGCTGACGCATGGCCAACACTAAACTGTCGGCGTTTCTCTCCTTGCTTCTGGTGTTTTGTAGTGGCGCCGTGGTCGGCGTGTTCGGCTATCGCGTCTACAACACTTCGGCGGGAGGGCCCTCCCGGTCTCCGGAGAAAAAGCAGGATCCCGAAGAGCGCCGCAAGCAACTCATCGACGAAATGACGCGGGAGTGCCAACTGAATTCGGACCAGGTGGCCAAGCTGGGGAGAATTTACGACGAAACCAGGGAGCGGTTCGACGATCTGAACAAGAAGAGGAATGGTGATGCCCGGGCCATCTGGGACGATCAGATCGCGCAAATCAAAGCCTTCCTGCGGCCCGACCAGATCGTGCTCTATGAAAAGCTCCGCGCCAAGAAAGAAGCCGAGCGCGAAGCCAATGAGCGCAAGCAGGGAGCTCACCGCAAGGGTGGACCTCCTCCGGGCATTAAGAAGGACTAGATAACCGGCCGCTCCGTAACAGCATGGAAAACGAAAAGGGCCAGACACCGTCTGGCCCTTTTGCTGTTTGTCTAACCCGATCTTCCGATTGCCCTTANNCTCGGAGCGCCGAGACGAGTCTCGGCGCAGCAGACTGAGAGTCTGCGCCACGACGCTTGCTGCGAAGTTATTCTTGCGCGCCCCCTTACGCTGTCGGCTGAGCTCTCTTGCCGGCGCGCGAATCTTTGTATTTTCTCTCGAACTTGTCAATGCGTCCAGCGGTGTCCATCAGCTTCTGGCGCCCGGTATAGAACGGGTGGCAGGAGGAGCAGATTTCCACGCGCATGTCGCCCTTGTGCGTGGAGCGCGTCTCAAAGGTGTGGCCACAGGCGCAAATCACTTTGATTGGATTGTATACGGGATGAATGCCGGCCTTCATTTTGTTACGGGGATTCCTTTCGAGACTTTCAGTATACCAAAAATACGAACCCCCGCGAACTCCTGGGAGCCCGCGGGGGACGATAGCCTATAGAATCAAACCTGAGGCTTCAAGCTGACGCGTGAGGCAGCCGGTCCACAGGAACGTGATTCCGATACTGGACGGAATCGGCTAGATTAGAGGCTCAACTTCAACAGTCGGCCACCTCTCGC
>PLRZ01000326.1 GCA_003164075.1 Bryobacterales bacterium
GGACTCAGGGGGCCGCGGCGCAACTACCATCTCCACGGTCAGAACTCCTGATGTCGGCCCGCAATTTCAGCCCGGCGGGGAATTCGATGGCGAGAGCTTCGGGGTGGGGCAGGCGGTGCTCGCCTGCCCCGCCTGTGGGCTCACTGCAAATTCCACGACATCAGGAGTTCTGAACGAGTTTCTTCGCCTTCAGTCTCCGTAGGACATGGTGCGCAAACCCGAGAAATTCGCCAGATCCCGAGGAAGCAGGTTGATTGCCTGCCCCGCGAAGGGCCAAAGTCGAGTAGCCCTTTGGGCCACAAACGGTGGCTTCATCAAAGCCGGCGCGTGCTCGCCCCGGCGCCGCAGCGGGCAGCTATTTCTTGACGATCCCTTTTCCCAACCCCTGCAACGCCTGCTGCGCGGACTCCTTAGCTGCCGGATCGTTTCCCTGCGCGGCGATTTTCAAGTGCTCCACCGCGGCCGGGTCGCCTTTCTGGTCGAGCACCACAGCCAGTTCGTAGTGAGCGCGCCAGAAATCCGGCTGCAAGCGTACCGCGGACTGCAATTCGCGCGCGGCGCCGTCCACGTCACCTTTCGCCGCCAATAGATAGCCCCACAGTTCATGCGCTTCCGCCAGCCCCGCATCGGCTTGTACCGCCGCCTGTGCCTGTTTCTCAGCCTCTGCGATGCGATTGATACCGATCAGCAGCTTGGCATAACCGAGCCGCGAACCGGCGTAATCGGGCTTCAAACGGATGCTCCGCTCGAAACCAGAACCGGCCTCGGACATTTCACCCCGGGACGCCAACAGATTTGCCAGATTCGCCTGCCACTCCGCGATGCCGGGTTCAATCCGCAACGCTTCGCGGAATTCCTTCTCCGCCCCGGCCCAATCGCCGCCGCGAATAAGTAAGCCCGCGAGGTAGTTATGCAAATCGGGCAGGTCGGCGTTGAGACTCAGTCCTTTCTGCAATGCCGCCTTCGCCTCCCCGTTCTTATTTTGTTGCCACAGCGATTGACCCAGCAGTCCCCATGCCACCGGATCGCCGGCAGTGCGAGCAGTGACCGTCCGCAAGATGATTTCCGCTTTGGCCCACTGGTGCATCTCTACCAGCGCGTTTCCGAATCTTAGCAAAACTCCAACCGAAGCCGGCGCGTGCCGCACAGCTTCTTCAAATTGGAGAGTCGCCCGCGTACCGTCTCCCGCCGCGAGATACCCCTCCGCCAGGTCCGCGTAGTAGCCGGCCGCGGGAGGATGGTATTTTTCGATCAGACCCGCAAGACGCGGCAGACCCTCCTTCAAATTGCTCCGATCGCGAATCTGAGCGACGGCAAAGTCCAGGGTATTTTCCGGGGTCGCCGGCAGATGCGCGGGATAGAGCGGAACTACTTCACCGCGATAGGGCGTGGCGGGAGATTCGCGCGTGACTTCTTTCTCCGCCAACAGATCGCCGCTGAGTGGTTGCCGCCGGATATAGTGGTCCGTCATCACGATATGCACCGCTTCGTCGGTCCTCCGCTTAGGCATGTGGCAGCTGACGCAATCGGGATTGCCGGTGTGGGCGCCGGAGGACATCGCGCGCCGGAAGGAGTCCTGGTGGCACGTGAGGCATACGGCGTTGTAGCGCACGGCAGCGGCCTCGCCCCGCACCACGTTGTGCGGATCGTGGCAGGTGGTGCACCGCAGTTTCCCCTGACTTTTCAGGAAGCACTGCGACTCCAGCATGCGATACCCGGCCTGCGCCACTTCGAACCTGTCGTCTTTCCCCGCGGCAGGCTCGAAGGACAATCGGAACTCATCCAGCGGCTGTCCTGGAAGGTAGGAAAAGGGTGCGCGGTTGCGGCGCTGAATTAAACTCGGCAGGGGCTGATTGGTCGGTTCCAGATGGCATTGCAGGCAGACCTCCAGTTCGCGCTCGGGGCTCAGACGCGCGGGGTTCACGATGTTCGCGCGAATCTCCTCCGCCGTGGCTCCCGGCTTGCTAAACGCGGATACGTGCCGCCCGCCAGGACCATGGCATCGCTGGCAATCGATCCCCTCGGGTAGCGGCGGAAGATACTGCGCCTCCGCTCCCTCCTCACCATGTCCAACCGGAACCCTGGGATAAGCGTTGTGGCAGAACATGCACGGATAGCCCGCCGGGCGCGTATCGCCGGGGAAATCCGGGGTGTCGTACCCGGGGCTCATACCCCAATAGCCGCCCTTCTCCGCGTACCAGCCGAATGGCAATTGCTGCAGCGTGTTCCGGCTGGTCAAATGAAGGTAAGTCCGCGAATGATTGCCCGAGCCGAGTACAAAGTCGACCTGTTTCTCTTCCACGTTGGTCTCGCGGCCATCGAATCCAATTTGCCAGCGCCGCTGATAATACTTGCCGCCGCGCTCGATCATGGCGAAGTAACAGCCGGACGCCTGATGGTAGAACGGCTTCCCAGGCGTGAAATCCTCCACCGCGGTGGCCGGCGATAATCGGTAGAACGACCGCCCCATGCCAGTCTGGCGGAAGTTGTTCGCGATCTCCGCGTGGCATCGCGCGCAGAGTGCGGGATCGACATGTGGACTCGCGGGTTGCGGGTACGCCGGCTGTGTGAGGACGCCGGCCGCTATTGCGAACACGCGGATTACAAAAGGCGCCCTCCGGCCGCGCGACGCTTCCCACATGGTTCAGATTGTCGCACGGGAACAGCCGCTTAGGAACCACGCAATAATAACCCCACATTGTCCGCGGCGGCAATGTGGCGCAGACACTCGTGTCTGCAAGGGTCGAGACTCTGGACTCCTGANNGTTTCGAAGGTGGGGCAGACTTCAGTCTGCGGCGGGCTTCAGCCCGGCCTCCTGCCAGCGATATGAAACCTGCGGCGGGCGGACTGAAGTCCGCCGCAGGCTGAAGCCTGGCCCCACCCCCCGGCTCAACCCATCGAAAGGAATGGCTCAGCCATTTTCCTCGCCAAGCAGAAAATGCGGGGCGAGATCATATTCTTGCGCGCCCGCTTACTTGCGCGCCGGCGCCACGGGAGTCAGCGAAAACGCTCCCTCGAAGACAGGCGAATTGCCGGTGTCGAGACGCATCTCGGGCGCTTCCGGACGGCGGCCCTTCTCGGAACGCCCCACCACGGAAGGCAGCACCCGCAGATTTCGCCCTTCCAGCCGGATGTAGGGCGCGCCTTCCACGCGGAAGCCGGAACCCGGTGTACCAGTTAGTTCCGCCCAACGGGTGGCTTTCATTCCCTTGGCTGTGTCGCTGTCGGTTCGCCCCGCGTACACTCCCAAGATGGGGGCGGTCTTTTCGTTGGGGTAGGCATCCAGCGGGCCCAATCCCAGCCAGCGCAGATTGTCCAATCCGGCGGCGGTCTCAAACTCCATCCCGATTTCAGGCAGCCACGGGAACTCCACATGGGGCTTTACGGTATATGCAACGCGCAGTGCGCCATCGTGGCCCACGCGGTACGTGTACGACACGGAGAACGAGTTCTTCTCGTTGACGGTGTATTCCGCTTCGGCGTCGATGCGAGCGCCGCCATCGTCGTTCACCAGCTTCCAGCTTTTCACCGCCACCGTGTACTTGTTGAGGTCCGGCACGGTCTCGGGTCTCGTCCGCAGGTTGAGCACATCGTTCGCCCCGAGTGGCCGCCAGATGGTGAAGTGAGATCCGGCAAGGAGCTTGGCGGCGCCCGACGACATTGAAATCAGCGCGGCAGTGGCGGGATCGAATTCATATGAGGCCGTGCCGGCAGTGACCGTCACGGTCTTGGTTACATGCGTACGCACCAGGGTCGGCGCGGTGCGAACCGGCTCCGGAGCAGGACCATCCGCCACCAGTTCGACCGCGCGCGCGACGATCTCCGAGCCATCCGCACGCAGAAACGCGAGATGCGCGTAATATGCGACACCCGGATCCACGCTCTTGATGGCGTCTACCGGCAGCGCCAGATAGCCGGTGCTGTGTGGCGCGGCGTTCACTTTGCCTTCTCCCTTGGCCAACTCGCGGTCATCGGCCATCAGGGTCCAATGAACCGCGACCGTGGAAAGTTCGGTGAAATCGTAATCGTTCTTCACGGCGACCCGCACCTGCCCCTGGCCGGGCCAGAAGTGAACCGGGTCGGCGGGAACTTCCACCGGCGCATATACGGCCCTGGCTTCCCAATAATCCCTCTGCGGTGTGCGATCCGCCCGGACGATGCCGTCCCAGCCGTCGTTGACGATCTGGATGTACTTCTCCGGCTGCCCGTTGGCCCCGGTGCGCGTTCTGGTGAGACCCTGATCCTGCCACATCCAGATGGCTCCGCCCGCGCCGCTGGGGTGCTGGGTGAGAGCCCGCCAGGAGTCCGCCAGCCCGCCGAAGCCATCCTCCGCATAAGCGTGGGTATATTCGGTGGTGATGATGGGCCGGCTGGAGTGCGCTGCGAGTTGATCCAGCGCGGAGGGCGGGCGGTAGTGCGGCGCCAGGATATCCACTTCCGGCGGGAGGAACTCCTCGATCCGCTGCGGCATCAGCAACGGCCGCGTAGGGTCGGATCCATGCACGAAGCGCATGATCGCCAGGTGTACGGCGGTGAAGGGATTCTCGTTGCCGATATCCCAGACGATTACAGAGGGATGATTGCGGTCGCGCGCGATGGTCTCCTGCGCGCGCAGCAGGCCGGACGACATAAACGACGGGTCGTCGCCCNNAGATCCTGCAGCCAGTCCTCCCGCCGGGTGGCCCGGCCCACGTCGGGATTCTCGTCGTGGCGGCAGACTCCGCGTAGTTTCACGGCCTGCCCGTTGATACGAAACACGCCCCCGGTGGTGGAGATCTGGCGGAAGCCAACGCCTGCGGTGCGCGCGTGGGTGACGGCGCCGCCCTGCGCCAGTTCCACCGTGAGATGGTACAAATTGGGAGTTTCGGCGGTCCAGTGCTGGGGCGCGACGACGTGCATTGTGAGCAGCGTGTCGCGCGCTGTGCCGCGGTGGGACGGGATGGCCAGGACGGAGCGCTGCACTTCTTTGCCGTCGGGTCCCATCAGGATGGCCCTCAGTTCGTAGCCCGGATCGGGTGGGCCATTCGGGCCTCGTCCTCCGCCCGCCGGTGCGCCACCCCGGGCGATGCCCGCGCCAGGCCCGCGGCTTCCCGCCCCCAGCCCGCGCAGGTTCAGATCGGCGTCGCGGAATTG
>PLRZ01000379.1 GCA_003164075.1 Bryobacterales bacterium
GGTGGCGTATCTTTAGATATCGCCGCGCGGAAGAACGTTCAGAACTCCTGACGTCGTGAAATTTGGGACAGGCCCGTTTTCGTGGCGCAGGCACTCCTGCCTGCTGGGTCGAGACTCATCTCGACCCTCTTCGCGAGCGGCATCCACCGTCCCGGAGCGCCGAGAAGAGTCTCGGCGCCGCAGAAACGAGTGTCTGCGCCACGTCATGGCTCAAGTCAATTTCCCCAACTATCGCCTTTTCCGTGCACTTATTGGCCGCCCTGCGCGCGGCTACGCGCCGGGCGCCGCACCGGCGGATATCGCCGGCGCAGTCTCGCTTCCACTCATTCCCGCCTGCGATGGGCCCGGAGCCGAAGGTAGCGCCGCGCTCGAAAAATCGGGCGCTGGCCCCGCATCAATCGTGCCGATGACGGCCGCCTGCGCGAGCACTTCCGGCCGAGGTTCTACGGTGGCAGGCGCGGGAGCCGGGACGGGGTTTAGACCGTCGATATCGATGGTAATACGCATATAACGGTTACTCCTCTTCAACCTAGAATCGCGTAGCGGCCTTCGAACGTTACCGTCGCGGCGGTAAGATTCGTGACGGTAATCCAATAAGTACACTGTGTGGTGCTGGTTCTTTCCACCGCTACCGACCACTGGACCTCTGCCGCCGTGGCGTTCACGGACGTCGGAACGCAGTACCACGCCACATAGCTCGCCGCGTTCCACCCGAAGGTGGTGTACTTAGCCGTTTGGTTTGCCGTCAGCGTTCCCGTAAATTGTACCCCGGTTGTCATTACGATCTCCTTTTTGGGCCCTAATACCGGCTAAGAATGCAGTAACGGCCTTCGAACGCCACCGTCGCCGCAGTCAGGTTCTGCACCGTAATCCAGTAACTTACGAACTCGGCGCTCGCTCTTTGTACCTGCACAGTCCATGTCAACTGCGCGTTGACCGTATCCACGGTTGTCGGCATAACTGTCCAGATCATGTGCCAGGTCGCCGGCCAGTTGAAAGTGAAATATCGCTGGGTTTGATTTGCCGTCAGGGAGCCCGTGAACTGAACGCCGCAGACCGGCGCTGTCATCCATCCATCCACCGGAATCTGCCAGACGCCGCGATTGCGCGTCCCGGCCCGCAGCACCCAGGCGTCGGGGTGAAACAGTAGATCGCCGATCAGCACGTTCGGCAGGCCGTTGGAGAAATTGGTCCACGTTACGCCCAAATCCAGACTTTGGTAGACGCCGCTATCCGTTCCCAACCACACCCGGTTGGCATTCCGGGAGTCCACCTCGATCGCGTTGAACGGAATATTCGGCAGACCAGCCGTGCGATCCGTCCACGACGATCCGCCGTTACTCGAAACGTACACTTTACCCGTGCCGTTGGCGTTGGCCGTCACCCAGATCCGCTGCAGGTTGCCCGGATCCACGAAAACCCTGGTCACGCCGGCGCTGGTGTTCGGTGTGGTCAATGCCGTGAGGCTGTTCCATGCGGTCCCGTTCCAGCTTGTATGGAACAGGAGGCCATTGCCCGCGCCCACGTAAACGTCGTTTATGTCCGGCACATAGATCGCGCTGGCGGTAGCGGCGCTCGGAAACGTGAGGCGCGTCCACGTCGTCCCGTTATCGCGCGACACGTACACGGCGGCCGTGCCCAGCGCAATCGTATTTCCCCCGTTTGAACTGCACGTAAAGGGGCAATAAAACTGGCTGCCTTCACCCTTCGGGACGGGCGGCGCAAGGCTGCCAAAGGTGTTCCAGGCGCCGCTGCTTTTCGAAATTTGCGGGCTGATGCCGTAGTACTCCGCGAACACCATGGCCGGATCGGTCCGGTTCACGGCACAGTCGCCGCCGTCGCCATCCATCACATGGGTCCACGCAGGATCTCCGGTCCACCGTTCGGTGCCGTTATCCTGCGTGCCGCCGATCAGCCATTGCGACTCCCCCACATTCTGCGCAATGTATTCGAATTCCGTGATCGCCAGTCCGTTGTTGCAGGACACCCAGGTGACGCCGCGATCGGGGCTGCGAAACAGACCGCCATCGCAACCGATATAGACGGTGTTGGGCGTGCCGGGTTCGAACGCGATGGCATGCTGATCCGGATGAATCGAGTCGCCGGTCGTCCCCTTGTCGCTGAGGCGTGTCCACGTCCAGGTAGTGCCACTGAGGTCTCCCCGGTAGGAATCGATCGCGCCCAGGTAAACTTGTGTGTTCAGATCGGGTGCGGATGCGAGAAACCAGTCGTACCACGCCTGATTGGTATCGATCGGCGCGTTCGCGGTCAGCAGGCCGGCGAGCGAAACCGCCGACCACGCTCCGCCCGAGAGCCGCCACAGGTATGGTGTCGCCATCTTATCCGTTGGGTCGGTAGAGCCAGGCACCTCTATCTGCGGCGAGCCGGCCCCGAATGCGTAAGCCACGCCGCCCGATGGCGCGTAAGCTACCGCCAGCCGGTTGAAACTGGAAGGCGCCCCCGGTAAAGTCACGCCGGTCCACGTCGTTCCGCCATCGCCCGACTGGTGCACGCCGTCGCTCGACGCTGCTAAGATTTCGGCGGTCGCTCCGCCGGTGGGCGCAATGGAAAGGCTCCAGGTGATCACGTTGCGGCGCTGGGTCCATGTGACGCCGCCATCGGTCGAGACATGCAAACCGGCGGTGGACCCGGAGAGCAGATGCAGGCTGTTTGCCGGGTGAACCTTGAGGTCGAAGAAACCCTGGCCGATGAACGGACTGGTGCAGAGAGTGCTCCATGTCGTGCCGCCGTCGCTCGACCGCAGCACGCCCGCGCCCAGCGTGGAGTAGAAGTTCCCTTCGCCAGTGCCGCAGTATACCGTCGCCGGTTTGTTGGGATCGAAGGCGATGGCGCCGACCGCAAGGCTCACCGCAAAATCGGTGCGCGGCGCCCAGCTCGCTCCGCGGTCTGTGCTTTCCCAGACACCCCCGCCCGCGGCTCCGCAGAGCACATGGGCCGGGCGCGATGGGTCGATGGCTATCGCCGCCACACGGCCCGATACGTTTACACGGCTCGCTCCGTACGTCTGCCCGTTGGGTATCGTGGTTGGGCCGAGCGACGTCCACTGCGGACCCGTTCCCGTCGGCGCACCGGTTGGCGGACCCGCGACGGCAGCGGGAGTTTCTTCGGCAGAACTCGCGCCGGACGAGAAATGCGCAGACTCGGCGCGCAGTGCGGCCTGGTGCTCCGCGGCGACGGCGGTCGCAATGGTTTGCTCCGCTGTGCTGGTGAATCCCCGGCGGCCCAGGAAATAAAGCAAGCGCCGGAGGGGCTTACCGCCAGGTGGCCGGGGCTTAACGAAGGCTTTCCCGCGCGCCGGACCGGTATGGACCGTGGCTTCACTGGTTGCGCCCGACTCATCAATCGTTTCATCTATAGGACCGCGCATCGCTACTTCTCCTTGCCGGAGGACCCGTCACCCGGGTCTTCCGGTGGGACCGCTTTTCCCTCTTCTTCTTTATCTTCCTCAAGCGGAACGGCGGGAAGACCGCGCGCCCCCAGGAACTCATTCAGACGCTCCCGCGCCCGCCCACCGGGCGGATCCGGTTCAGTCGAGTCAGGCCTTCTCATAGTGCTCCATTCGTTTCATATGCCTGCAATAGCCTAGCCCCGACCGTGCCGGAGCCAAGGGAACATACCCAAGAACCCTCAGTGGAACCGGGTCGAATCGACAGGGCACAATGAGTATATAAGAAGATTTCCAGAATACAAGTGATAAATGCGGAATTCTTTCACCGCCCCTATACCGGGTATGCCCATGTGCCAGCGCGGCAGTGCTGTAACAGACCTAAGGGGCCGCCCCAAGCGTGTTATTCCCGACCGCAGTTGTGGGCAGGGTGGCGTCGTTCGGCCGACCCTAGGAAACGGAGCGGTTTGTCGCCGACGACCTGATCTCGCCCGGCAATTTCTGCCTGGCTGCGGCAGTGTCTCGGGATGATGTGAAGTAAGCAGTGGATTCCACTCAAGAAACTGGTCAGCCCGGGTGGGAATCCTCCAGTTACTCCCCCGGCGACACATATCCCGAGCTGGGAGGCTTCGTGGAATACCTGTACGAGACTTATGAAACCGTCCGCCTACAGAAGATCTGGAAGAACGGCAGTAAGAGCATCCGCAAAGTCTACGGGAAGCGGCTTTCCCGGCTGGAATCGGAATACCGCTCCAACTTCAGAACTCCTGATGTCGCCGCGCAATTTCTGCCTGGCGGGGAAAA
>PLRZ01000075.1 GCA_003164075.1 Bryobacterales bacterium
GAAGAAGCTGGGTCCGATTTTCGACCACTGGTTACCCATTCCTCATTTAGTGCATGCGTATCCGGACGCTCGCTTCGACGCCAGACGCCGCAAGGGGTCAGATCCGAGGTAAGAACCGTATGCAGTAGTTCCTGCAAGTACGGGTCCGTGCGGGGGGTGGCTGGTAACGGCCATCCCTACCGCGACGTTAGCAAGCTTATGTTTTAACAGCTTCTAAGGGGACTCAGTGCCGATGAGTTTTGCCGTGGGAGCGAAGCCGAAACGGAGGTAGAAACTTCTGGCTGAATCGTCGATGGCTTGCACCAGAACGCCGCCTGCTCGCTCCGCGTCAACGCGTCCTGGAGAAGGCCTTCTATTCGAATCGGTTATGCTGTGAATGGCCGCCAACATGGATCGCGTCTCGATCGTTATCCCGTGCTACAATCCCAGCCATTTTCTTCTGGAAGCGATTGCCAGCGCGCGGGCGCAGGCCGGCTGCGCCACCGAAACGATCCTCGTCAATGACGGCACGGATAGTCCGCGGAGCGCCGCAATTGTCGAAACAGCCCGCGCTCTCTGCGATCGTTACATCGAGCAGCCCAATCGTGGGCTGCCGTCTGCCAGAAACGCGGGATTTCGCGCCGCCAGTTGCGATTCCGTAATACCGCTCGATGCGCACGATCTGCTCGACCGCAAATTCGCAGTGACGTGCTTCCACACGCTGGCGGCCTATCCCGAAGCGGCCTTTGCCTACGCGGATTATCGTGTCTGCGGAAGCGGTGTAGAGCGCCTGGGGGACTACAACCTCTACGAGTTGCTCGATCGCAGCATCCTGCCCTACGCTGCCGCCATCCGCCGGCGCGATTGGGAGGAGAGCGGCGGCTACGACGAATCAATGTCTGGCGGATACGAAGACTGGGAGTTCTGGCTCAGGCTGGGAGAGCGCGGGCGATTCGGACGGCATGCCAGTGGCGTGCTGTTCCGTTACAGGACGCACGGCCCCTCGCTGCCCGATACCGCGCGCGCCCGCCACGCCGAACTGACGGAGTATATCCGGCAGAAGCATCCCGGGCTCTACGGCAACGAGGCTCGCGCGCGTCTTAAAAGGATATGGTCGCCGGCGGTATGTATCGCCGCGCCGGAATCGCAAATCGGAAGGCAGACCATCGTGGATTGGATTCCAGTGGCGCTGACGGACGCCGCGGCGCCACCGCATGGCGCCGCTTTTCTGTCGCCGGGGAGCGCTCGGGATCTCAGCACCGATAGCGGCGAGCTGGCGGCACTTGCGGTGTGGGGGGGGCGGCAACGTCTGGAGCTGCCGGATGGATCGCTGGCGCTTTCCCGTAGCGCATTTCTGGAGGGCTCGCCGCGGAGCGCCGCATCGGTGAGGTCAAAGAGGCATATCTTTCTCGTGGGGGCTTTTGCACGCCTGGGCCGGCACTTATCGAATGCCGGCCTGCTGTCGCTCGCAGCCTGGGCGCGGCATCCCCTTCGTTCGGCCGGCCGGCTGATCCCATTACGCCTGAAAGAGCGGGCCAATGAAGTGTCCGGGCGGCGGTTGTTCGATCTTAGCTTTTATTTGCAGTTTCGTCCTTCGTCCATTCAAGCGGCCGGCGCAGTCGAAGCGCCGCTCAGTTACTTTCCGCGAGCATCCTCACGAAAACGCGTGGCATTCGTCACACCCCACCTCGGACCCGGCGGAGCCGAAGCAGTATTGTTAGACATCGCGGCGTCGCTCGATCGGGACCGGTATGAGTTGCTTTTGCTGGCTACTCAATCGCAGGACGATGGTTGGCGCAAACGCTGGGAAAAGACCGTGGATCGCGTATACGATCTCCGGAAACTGGTGGGCTTCGGCAAGGCCGGAGCGGCAGTCTATTCCATCGCGCTCAATTGGGGAGTGGAGACGCTGCTGCTGCAGAATTCACTGACCGGATACAGCATTCTTCCGCAGCTCAAGGCCCGCTTGCCTTCCCTTCGCACCATAGACCTGATTCACTCGGTCGACCAGGATTGGGATATAGTGGCGGCAACGCGTGACGTGGCGCCTTCCCTTGACATACGCGTGGCCATCTCGGAAACGGTCAGGGCCAGCTTACGGCGGCAGGGAACTCCCGACGCCAAGATCCGGCTCATTCGCAATGGCGTCGATCTCCGGCGCTTTTCTCCGTGCTGTGCCGTCGCCAGCGGCGGGGTCCATCGCATCCTGTTTGCGGGCCGGCTCGATCCCGTCAAGCGGCCGCTGCTCCTTCCGGAGATCGCCCGGGAATTACGCCGGCTGCGGAAACGGGACGATTTCCGGTTCATCATAGCCGGAGATGGCCCTGAGAGGGAGGCGTTGGCGATGCGAGTGCGCAAGTACGGGCTCGGCGCCACATTCGATTTTCGCGGCCACGTAGACGATATCGCCCCGCTCCTGGGTCAGTGCGAAGTGCTGGTACTCCCCTCGGCGGCGGAAGGGATTCCATTGGTGGTCTTGGAAGCATTTTCTTCCTGCCGGGCGGTGGTGGCATCGGCCGTGGGTGGAGTTCCGGAACTGGTGACTGTGGAAACCGGAGCGGCTATTCCTCGCGGACCACGGGAAGTGAGCGAATTTGCGGACGCGCTCAACGAATTGCTGGACCAGCCATTGTCGCGGGAGGCGCGCGCGCAAAACGGGCGCATGCTAGTCGAGCGGCTCTATGACCGGCAGCGTTTCGCGGATGAATACCGGGCGTTGTTCGCCTGATGCTTGTGCCCGTCTGAAATCCTTGGCCCACGATTTCCACGCAAGTCAGGAACTCCCGATGTCGTGGAATTTGCAGNNATTTTCGCCGCCAGGCAGAAATTGCGGGGCGACGGCTATGATCGCTATGCCTTGTGGGACTCGGTCGTGCTTCAGCCCAAGGGCGGCGGGGAGCAGCAGGGAATCCTCCCGATGGATCCCAGCTCAAAACCCTACACCTACTCTTTGAGCTACACGCAGGCGGAAGCAACCGCGGGCGGAAACCCGACCCTTTACGATTTCCGGTTTTCGGTCAGGATGCCGGCCGGTTTCTGTCGGCATTTTCCCCGGGCAGCGGGCGGATCTTGCCCCGCACCACCTTCTGCCCTTCGCGGATGGTACTGGCCGCCAAAGTCCACTGACCGAGGGGTAAAATGACGCTAGCGGTCCCGGAAGGCCGCGATTTGGTTCCACGTTTCCCGGGTTCTAGCGTCATTTACGTATGTAGGGACCTGTGGGAACAGCTATCGTTAGCGGCATGAGCGACGTCATCGAGCCCGGCCTGGAACTCCAGGAGCGACAGAACCGCTTTGTTTCTCAACACTTCCGGCGGATCTTCGTGCAGATCTACCATCTGGTGCAGAACGTCGCCGACGCCCAGGATCTCACCCAGGAAGCCTTCATCAAGGCCCTGCAGCACCAGGAACAGCTCAAAGACGAGCAAAAAGCGGCCCATTGGATGTCGCGAATCGCCACCAACACGGCGATCGACTTTCTGCGACGCAGCGGCCGCGCGACGTTTTGTGAACTCGATGAGGCCCCCGAGAGCCATGCGGAGAGCCCCGAGCAGATTCTATTGCGCTCGGAACATCGCGAGTATCTGGAAGATGGTTTACGCCTTCTCAGCGCCCGGGAGCGGGCCGCGCTCATCATGCGCGATGTGGAAGGCTTGCCGGCAGATGAGGTTGCCGAGCGGCTGAATTGCTCCAAGGCCACGGTGCGGTCGCATATTGCCAACGGACGCACCAAGTTCCGCAGGTACATGGAAAGAAGGAAGCGGTAGTATGAGCAAACACCCGAATCAGGCGACATTGGCGTTGCACGCGGGGGGCGATCTGGGGCCATTCCGGCGCTGGTTGACGGCGCGGCACCTGGCCCATTGCACGGCGTGCCGCGAAGAAGTGGCCGGCTACAACGAAATGCGGGAACTGCTGCCCGAGTTGGCCGAACTGCCGGAGATTTCCTGGAATCGCATGGCGGCCGAAATCAAGGCCAACATCCGCCTGGGGCTGGAGGCTGGCGAGTGCGTCCGCACGGCCGAAACGCCGCTGCGCCGTCCGGCTTCGATGGCCGGTTGGCGGGCGGCAGTGGCGTTCGCCAGCGTAATCGTACTGGTGGGCGGATGCATGGTGCTGGAGCGTCCCGTGCCCGTGGTGCGCGCGGCAGAGACTTCGGTGCGATCCACCGGGGACGGGATACAGGTGCAGGCCGGCGACGATCGCATGCTCGGCCTGATGAATGGCGGCGCGCAAAAGGTGGTTTACACTTTGGACGCGCAAGGTTCAATGGGGGCTCGCTACATCGATCCCGAGACGGGTTCGGTAACGATCAATACGGTATATGCACAGTAAGCTAATCAATCGCGTGGCGCTGGCGGGATTTCTGGGCGCAGCCACGTTGCTGGCGCAGGACGCGCCGCTGGCCAACAGTTCGGTCAGTATCGATCTTCCCAAGGATTCTCCGGTGGCGTTCATGGGGATGACCACCGGCTCTTCGCGCACCTCCGCCCGCGGCGCGGCCCTGGTGCTGGATTTGAACCTCTCGCTGACGCTGCGGAATATCAGCGCCAACCGTATTCACGGCGTCACTTTGCGGGTGGTGTCGCAGGAAGTGGCCATGGGCGGCGTCGGTTCGGTCTTTCAGCCGGGCCTGGATGTGGGCCCGGGCGAGGTCTTTCCGGTGCATATAGCGACTAAGCTGATGCGGCCGGCGCAAATGGCCGGCGGTCCTCTGTTGCAGGTCAATCTGGATGGCGTGCTGTTCCAGGATCTTTCCTTCTACGGTCAGGACAAGCTGCACTCGCGGCGCATCATGACCGCGTCCGAGATGGAGGCGCAGCGCGATCGCTCGGCGTTGAAGCGCCTGCTGGCGCAAGGCGGCAATCCTGCCCTGAGAGACGCCGTTCTGAAGATACTGGCGCGCCGGGAAGCGCTGCCCGAAATTCAGGGACGCATTGTGCGCGGCCATACCGTGACGAATGCGGCCCTGGCGGCCATCGCTCCCGAACGGCCGGAGCAATTCGCTCTCCTGCAGTTCCCGGATGGGCCGATCCAATTGCTTCGCGGATCGGCGCTGATTGCCGGCAGCGAAGCGCGCACCCCCAGTATCGAAGTGGCGAACCTTACCGACAAGCCGGTGAAGTATGTGGAGTTGGGCTGGGTCCTGACCGACATCAACGGCCGCGCCTATATGGCGGGCTCGCTGCCTTCCACCGATCCAACGTTCTCNNTTCGTCAACCAGGTGGAATTCGCCGACGGCAAAGTCTGGGTACCCACCCGCCAGAATATGGAATCGAACCCGCTCCTGCTGCAGGTGATGGAGCCTTCGGTGGAAGAAGAGCGCCTGGCGAATCTATATGTCACCAAGGGCCTGCCGGCGCTGGTAGACGAACTCAAGAAGTACTGAAAAAGCTGAATTCTTTCCTCTGACGCAATTCGGTCCGAGACTAGGCCGTACCTTTCATAGAGGGTACGATGAGCCAATCGGAGAGGCGTCAATATGGCGCTTAAAGTGCGGAACTTCTGAGGTGGGGCAGGCGGTGCTCGCCTGCCCGCCCGCACTGAATTTGGGCCCGCTGCTCGAATAGAATTGAGGGCAGGCGAGCACCGCCTGCCCCACCTGCGGGCTCACTGCAAATTCCACGACATCAGGAGTTCTGAAGGTGGGTTCGCCGCCGGGCGACTCTCCGGCACATGTGGTATCGAAGTGCCCTTCCGATAGTCCGG
>PLRZ01000595.1 GCA_003164075.1 Bryobacterales bacterium
AAAGCTGTCCGCGAATACCGCGAAAAAATGGGCTTGCGGTGAATCCCGGGTGTCGGGTGGAACTACTCAGTCCATCCCATGATCGGGCCAGTTTCGATTCGGGAGTTCCGGAACTCGACCGCTACCTCCACGATCAAGCCGGTCAGGACGCCAGACGCAAAGTTGCAACGCCTTTCGTACTGGTTGACGGCCCGGCTTCTATCCTCGGCTACTATACCCTCTCGGCCTACAGCGTCCGGGCCGCCGAATTGCCCGATGCAGTCGTACGCAAACTCCCCCGCTATCCCGTTCTGCCGGCCACCCTACTCGGCAGGCTGGCAGTCAACCGGGCACACCGGGGCCAAAACCTCGGCCGCTTACTCTTGATCGACGCACTGCGGAGAAGTTTGAGGAACACCTCGGAAGTGGCGTCAATCGGCGTGGTGGTCGACGCTTTGGACGAGAGCGCCCGCGCGTTCTATCTGCATCATGAATTTGGTCAGCTACGAGACCACCCCAACAGGCTGTTAATCCTTATGGCAACTATCGAAAAAGCCTTCAAAACGCGCTGACCCCTTCTCCGCCGCGCCTAATTTTCAACGGGAATCTTCTCCGCGCGATCGATCACCAGCGTATCGCGCTCGATCTTCTTCGATTCCAGCTTCAAACCGAGCTGTTGCTCCACCGCGGCAAACAGGCTGAGGTCGGGCGCCGCGGCCTCCTCGGAGGCGCTCGACTCAGGCCCCGCATCCACTGCTGGACGCGGACGTCCACCGGGTTCGATTGCGTCCGGCGTCCAGTACAAGGTGATGTCGTATTTCCCGATCAGCCCGGTCTCGTCCGCCACAACCCGGTCCAACTGCCTCGAAAGCGCCTCCGCGAAAGTGGCGAGACTCGTATTGCCGGCCTGAAGTCGCGCCCGGCCTTGGCGATAGAGAATAATCGGGCCGCTCGCGATCGCTGCGGGCCGTAAAACCGGGAATCCATCCGCCCCGATAGGCAGCTTGCCGCCGGCCGGTTGAGCGTCAAGGTTCGCCGCCGCCGGCTCCGGAGCGGTCTCTTTCATCTTGATCCCGCTCTTTCCCACGGTCACCGCATAACCTGGCAGGAGTCTCTTCTCACCATGCAGCGCCACTTTGAACCGCTCGGCCAGCAGGTTGCGGAACATGGCAGGCACCTGCCCCTGGTTCGCGCCCTGGGGGAGTTTGGCGACGATGTTGAAATGCGCGGAGTCCAGCCAGCCCGGCCCGAAGATCTCCTGGCTCTTCACTTTGTATGCACGCGCCAGCAGCATCTTCACGGTGGTGTATTCGCAGTTGATGCGTCCAGGGTCGTCCGATCCGGGGCCGCCCATACAGCCGCTCATCATGATGCTTGCGCCCTCGGGGAATGGCTTGATGGAAACCGCTTCGAAAGCGATGTTGGAGTCGTCCGCCCGGGTGGGAACCCGGCCGGCGATCAAGGCAAAGAGAGCGATGGTGGCGAATCGGACCACCCGCATGGAAAACCTCCTATGCTTGGACGATTCACCTGTCCATCCGGACAGCCCCCTACAGCACTTCTTCCGACCAGTTCTCCAGCACCTGCTTCACCTTCGTCATGAACTGATCGGCCAGCGCGCCGTCGACCAGCCGATGGTCGAAGCTCAACGAGAGATGGCAGATCGAGCGGATGGCGATGGCATCGTCGATCACCACCGGAGTCTTATCCACCGTCCCCACCCCGATGATGGCGACCTGCGGTTGATTGATGACCGGCGTGCCCATCAGGCTGCCGAAGCTCCCGAAATTAGTGATCGAGAACGTTCCGCCCACTACCTCATCGGGCTTGAGTTGCCGCGAACGGGCGCGCGCCGCCAGGTCCACTATGGAACGCTGCAGGCCGAGAATGTTCTTCTCGTCGGCGCTGCGGATCACCGGCACGATCAGTCCGTTCTCCAGCGCTACCGCGATACCAATGTGAATCTCGTTGTGGTAAACGATGTTGTTGCCGTCGAGCGACGCGTTGAGCAGCGGGAACTGCCGCAGCGCCGCTACCGAGGCGCGCGCGATGAACGGCAGGTAAGTCAGCGAGAAGCCGTAGTTATTCTGGAACTGTCCCTTGTACTTTTCGCGCAGCTTCGCCACCTTGGTCATGTCCACGCGATGCACCGTGGTGACGTGCGGCGACGTGCGTTTGGACAGCACCATGTGCTCGGCGATCTTGATTCGCATGGCGCTCATCGGCTCGATGCGCGTCTTAGCCTGGGCCGCTGGCGCTTGATACGGGACCGGTGGCGCGGCTGGCGCCGGAGCGGCCGGCTTCGCGGCCACGGGTACCGGTGCGGCCTCCGGCGGAGCGGTTGCCGATTGCGCCAGGTAAGCTTCCACGTCCTGTTTGGAGATACGGCCCCCGGCGCCGGTGCCGCGCACGCGGCTGAGGTCGATATTGTTCTCGCGCGCCATCTTGCGGACCAGCGGCGATAGCGGTCCCGTGGGTTCGGCCGGCGGCTCTTCCACCGGCGGCGGCGCGGAAACTTTCACGGGAGGCGCGGCCACCGGGGCATCGGAAGGCGCTGGCGCCGGGGCTGAAGGGGCCGCGGGCCTGGTGGCTGCCGCGCCGCTCTCAATACGCGCCACCACGGTATTGATGCCCACCGTTTTGCCTTCCTCCACCAGCACCTCGGCCAGGGTTCCGGCCACGGGCGAAGGAATCTCGGTGTCCACTTTATCGGTGGAAATCTCGAACAGCGGTTCGTCGCGCTCCACCCTCTCGCCGGGCTTCTTGAGCCACTTGGTGAGCGTGCCTTCGACAATGCTTTCGCCCATCTGGGGCATCACTACGTCGGTCATTATGA